>JBDOIB010000466.1:0-11728 GCA_041082155.1 Thermodesulfobacteriota bacterium
CAAGTGGTTTCAAGGCAACGAACGATATCTCCGAGAGCGATTTAAAAAAGGGCAGCGAATCATCTTTTCCGGTGAGGTCCGATGGTTTCGGGGCCGAAAGGAGATTCATCATCCTGAGGTAGAAATCATAGAAGGGGATATTGATAGAGACTCATTAAATTTCAAACGGATCGTTCCTATATATTCAGAGGTCGAGGGCGTCCCTCCAAGAACCTTAAGGAGATTGATGAAGAGGATCTTAGAAGAGTATGCTCCCTATCTACAGAGTCCCATTCCCGAGGAGATTTTGGAACGTCAGGGACTCATCGATTTCCAGGAGGCCTTTCAAAGGGTTCACTTCCCCCCAAACGATGACTCCTTGCAGAGGTTGAATCTCTTTCAGTCCGAGGGCCATCGAAGAATAATTTTCGATGAATTTTTTTTCTTAGAATTAGGTCTCGCCTTAAAGAAGAGACAGGTGACTCTTGAGAAAGGAATCTCCTTTAAGACAGATGGAATGCTCCTTAAAAAAGGTCTTTCCTTGCTTCCTTTTTCCTTAACTTCTGCTCAAGCCAGGGTTTTGAGGGAAATTCTTGAAGATATGGAGAAACCTCATCCCATGAATCGATTAATTCAAGGGGATGTGGGAAGTGGGAAGACCATCGTAGCGCTCTTGGCCTCTCTTCCCGTGTTCGAGAATGGTTACCAGGTGGCTATTATGGCTCCCACCGAGGTATTAGCCGAGCAACATTATTTGACAGCCTGCCGGTGGATTTTGCCCTTAGGAATTCGAATGGCTCTTCTCACTAGTCATATCAGAGGTATAGAAAGAGAAACCCTCTATCGGCAGATTCGACAGGGAGAGATTCAATTGGTGATTGGAACTCATGCAATCATCCAAGAAGAAGTCGAATTTTACCGTTTAGGATTCACGATTATCGATGAACAACATAAATTTGGAGTGGTTCAAAGAGGACAACTGAGAAAGAAAGGGATGAATCCAGATGTTTTGGTGATGACGGCGACCCCCATTCCAAGGACCCTGGCCATGACGGTCTATGGAGATCTTGATCTTTCCATCATCGATGAGATGCCTCCTGGAAGAAAACCTATAGAGACCAGAGTTTTTTCAGAAGCCTCTCGAGGCCGGGTTTATCGAATCATCAGGGAAGAGCTCCAACAGGGAAGGCAGGCCTTTATTGTTTACCCTCTCGTAGAGGAATCAGAGAAGTTAGAGTTGAAGGATGCAACGCGAATGGCCGAGCAATTACAAAGGGAGATATTTCCCGATTTCCGAGTGGGACTTCTGCATGGGCGGATGAAAGGCGAGGAAAAAGAGGTGATAATGAGGGAGTTTAAGGCAGGAAAGATCCAAATTCTGGTCGCCACCACTGTCATCGAGGTGGGAATCGACATCCCCAATGCCTCTGTGATGGTTGTGGAACATGCGGAACGATTTGGTCTTTCCCAACTTCATCAGTTAAGAGGGAGAATCGGGAGAGGAGATCACCCCTCTAAGTGTATCCTGATGGCCCCTTATCGGATCTCCGAAGAGGCGAAGATTAGACTCCAGGCAATGGAGAGAACCACCGATGGATTTAAGATTGCGGAACAAGACTTAGAGCTGAGAGGCCCTGGAGAGTTCTTTGGAGTTCGTCAATCCGGACTTCCAGATTTTCGAGTAGGTCGACTCCTTCGGGATGCTTCGATCCTGATCGAAGCCAGAAAGGAGGCCTTTCGATTAGTAGAAAAGGACCCTGAACTTCAAAACCCATCTTATCGCTTCCTTCGAGCCGCTTTGATGGAACGATGGAAAGGAAGGCTGGAATTAGCGACCATTGGCTAAGATAGATTGAAAAGGGGATAGAAGTATGTTAACCATTTTCGAAAAGGAGAAGGAAAGATGGAGGTCCAAGGTTTCCATTTTTATCGAATGGAGAGACTCCCTCCTTATCTCTTTGGAATCGTAGATCAACTCAAGATGGAAGCCCGCAGAAGAGGAGAAGATATCATTGATCTCGGGATGGGAAATCCAGATCTTCCCACTCCCAAACATATCGTTCAAAAGCTCATCGAAGCAGTCAAGAACCCAAGAAACCATCGATACTCTGCTTCAAAAGGAATCTACAAACTTCGATTAGCGATGAGCGAATGGTATCGAAAGCGCTTTGACGTGGACCTGGATCCAGAGACAGAAGTGGTCGTAACGATCGGAGTCAAAGAAGGTATTGCTCATTTAGCCTTAGCCACTTTATCTCCGGGGGATGTGGTCCTTGTTCCCAATCCCACTTATCCCATTCATGCCTATTCGGTGGTGATTGCGGGGGGGGATGTCCGTTCCGTGCCTCTTCTCAAAGAGGAAGATTTCTTTCAACGGCTGCTCGCCGCTACCAAAGAATCCTGGCCCCATCCAAAGATGGTCATTCTCAGTTTTCCCCATAATCCAACCACTCGGGTCGTCGATCTCCATTTCTTTGAAAAGCTGGTCGATTTTGCTAAAGCCCACCATCTGATGATTGTTCACGATTTGGCCTATGCGGATATTGTGTTTGATGATTATCGGGCACCAAGCCTTCTCCAAGTAAAAGGGGCCAAGGAGGTGGGAGTAGAATTCTTCTCTCTCTCCAAAAGTTATAATATGGCTGGGTGGCGGGTCGGATTTGCTTCGGGAAATCCCCAAATGCTTGCAGCCCTGGCTCGATTAAAAAGTTATATGGATTATGGTATCTTTCAACCCATCCAAATTGCCTCCATTATTGCATTGAATGAGGATCCAGAATGTGTCCGAGAGACCGTGGAGGTGTATAGGCGAAGAAGGGATACCTTGGTTCAAGGGCTGAAGCGAGTCGGTTGGGAGGTGGAAAAACCCAAGGGCACCATGTTCGTATGGGCTGAGATCCCGAAACCCTTCCAAAAGATGGGGTCCATTGATTTCTCCAAATTTCTATTAAGGGAAGCCAAGGTGGCCGTCTCTCCTGGTGTGGGCTTTGGGGAATATGGAGAAGGTTATGTAAGATTTGCACTGGTTGAAAATGAGGCCAGAATCAAACAGGCCATTCAGGGGATTCGAAAGGCCTTTAGATAAAAGAGGATAGAGGTCGGTATGAAAGAGATCAAAGTAGGATTGATCGGATTCGGTACGGTAGGCGCAGGAGTGGTCAAAATTCTTCAAAAGAATTCGAGGATAATTGAAAAACGAATGGGCGCCAAGATTATCCTGAAAAAAGTTGCGGATATAGATTTAAAAAGGGACCGAGGGGTAAGATTGAAGAAAGGGATCTTAACTAAGGAAGCGGATGAGATCATCCGGGATCCAGAGATTCATATCGTGATGGAATTGATAGGAGGAATCGAACCGGCCAAAACTTATATCCTCCGGGCGATCCATCATCGCAAACATATCGTTACAGCCAATAAAGCCCTCCTGGCTCTTCATGGAGATGAAATCTTTAGAGCTGCCCACCGATTTGGGGTGGATATCAATTTTGAGGCCTCGGTGGGTGGAGGAATCCCTTTGATCCGTTCCATCAAAGAGGGATTGGTTGCCAATCGAATTCAATCGATTTTTGGCATCCTCAATGGAACTTCCAATTATATCCTTACTAAGATGACTGAAGAAGGAAGCAGTTTCAAAGAGGTGCTCAAAGAAGCTCAAGAAATGGGATATGCAGAAGCAGATCCAACTTTGGATATTCAAGGAATAGATGCAGCCCATAAGCTTGCCATCCTGATTCGTTTAGCCTTTGGCACCCGACTTCGATTTGAGGATATTTTTATCGATGGGATTTCAGAAATCACCCCCTTAGATATCCAATTCAGCCGGGAATTCGGTTACCGAATTAAATTACTGGCTATTGCCAAGATGGATGAGGGAAGATTAGAGGCTCGTGTCCATCCGACCATGATTCCAGAAACGCATCTCCTCTCGACAGTGGGGGGAGTCTTTAACGCGATCTATATTAAAGGGGATGCCGTCGGTCCCACTCTCTTTTATGGTCAGGGAGCCGGACAGATGCCCACAGGAAGTGCGGTGGTCAGTGATCTGGTCGAATTGGGAAGAAATATTTTAGTGAAGACCTCTGGACGGCGGGTTCCTCTTCTCTCTTATCAAGAATCTGCGATAGAGAGGGTCCCTTTGAAGAAAATGGATGATCTGGTGATGCCTTTTTATATGAGATTTTCCGCCGTCGATCGTCCGGGTGTTCTTTCCAAGATCTCCGGAATCTTGGGAAAGAACGGCATCAGTATTTCGGCCGTAATTCAGAAGGGAAGGCAGATCAATGGAGCAGTGCCAGTGGTGATGATGACCCATGAAGCTAAGGAGAGCAGTGTCCATAAAGCTCTAAAGGAGATCGATCGATTGGGAGTGATCCTTGGAAAGACGATGTATATCCGGGTGGAGAACGAATTAGAATAAATAGAGTGAGTAGAACCATGTGGCGTGGAGTGATTCGCGAATATTGGGATTTTTTACCCTTAAAAGATGAAAGGAATGTGGTGACCTTACTTGAGGGGAATACTCCCCTGATCCCGTCCACACGAATCCAGAAAGAAGTCCTTCAAGGGATAAACCTATTTTACAAATATGAGGGGCTTAATCCCACAGGGTCTTTTAAAGACAGGGGAATGACAGTAGCGGTTTCTATGGCTAAAGAGAGGGGTGCCAAAGCAGTGATCTGTGCCTCCACCGGAAATACCTCTGCTTCTGCCGCTGCCTATGCGGCCAAAGCAGGAATGAAAGCCTATGTGCTCATCCCTGAGGGAAAGATTGCACTTGGAAAACTCTCTCAAGCCATTGCCCACGGAGCCCAGGTCATTCAAATCGAAGGGAATTTTGATGAGGCCCTTCGAATCGTGAGAGAAATCTCCGAGACCGAACCGATTACACTGGTCAATTCCCTTAACCCCGACCGGATTGAGGGGCAGAAGACAGCTGCTTTTGAAATCATCGATCATTTAGGATTTGTTCCTACGTACCACTGTCTTCCTGTGGGGAATGCAGGAAATATTACAGCTTACTGGAAAGGATACAAGGAATACTGGGAGAAGGGAAGGGCAGATCGGCTTCCTAAAATGTTAGGATTTCAGGCCGAGGGAGCAGCTCCCATCGTGAGAGGAAGGGTGATCGAAAAACCGGAGACAGTGGCCACGGCGATTCGAATCGGAAACCCCGCAAGCTGGAAACAGGCGGTCGCCGCCAGGGATGAGTCGGGGGGACTCATTGATATGGTGAGTGATGAGGAGATCCTGGAGGCCTATCGAATGATCGCCAGCCTTGAGGGAATCTTCTGTGAACCGGCTTCAGCTGCCTCTCTGGCCGGAGTGATCAAGCTTTACCGACAGGGATTCTTTAAGAGGGGAGAGACGGTGGTCCTCACCCTTACAGGCCATGGGTTAAAAGACCCCGATACAGCCCTTCGGATCTGTGAAAAGCCGATCACTCTCCCTCCCACGAAGGAGGCCGTTTTGAAATGCCTTCGTTTAAACTGAGATGACTTCTCCTTCTCAATTTATTTAAATACGCCCCCTGAAGAGAATTTGGAGGAACTTTCGATGGCAGAATCCATCCTCAATGGTAAAAGGATCCTCGCAGTGGATGATGAACCAGATGTGTTGTCTGCCTTGGAAGAAGAGATCCTTCAAGCTGCTCCTCAATCTATTTTTGAAAAAGCGACCAGCTATGATGAAGCGGTCAAGAAGCTGGAATCGCAGACCTATGATGTGGTGATTTTAGATATTATGGGTGTCCGAGGGTTCGATCTGTTGGATCTGGCGGTTAAAAAAAATCTTCGGGTAGCCATGCTCACCGCCCATGCCCTGACTCCAGAAGCTCTTAAACGCTCATTTGAAAAAAAGGCCTATGCCTATCTCCCAAAAGAAAAATTAGGAGAGATTGTTCCCTTTCTCGAAGACATTCTCAAGTATGAGTATCTACCGGGCTGGAGGCGGTTGATGAAGAAATTGGAAGGATTCTTCAAAAGTCGATGGGGCGAATACTGGCAGAAGGCAGAGGCTAATTTCTGGGAAGATTTTGAAAAGATCACTTCTGCAAAATGGTAAAACAAGAATCTCCAATGATGAAAAACGCCCTCATTTATACCGATGAGTACCTTCGTTATGATTACGGTCCTACCCATCCTCTTCGAATCATAAGGCTCAAATTAACTTATGAATTGATCAAAGCCTATGGACTGTTGGACCTTCCGGGAGTGGAGGTAATTCAAACCGAAAAAGCAAAGGAAGAAGATCTTACTCGGTTTCATAGTGAGGAGTATTTAGCTGTTTTAAAAACGGCCAATCAAGGCACGATCAAGGGAGAGTTCTATGCCTATGGGCTTGGGCCTGGAGATAATCCTGTGTTCCCGGGCCTTTTTGACTGGTCTCTGTTGGTCACAGGAGCAACCCTTCAAGCCGTTAAATATGTGGCAAGCGAAAAGGGAGGGGTGGCCTTCAACATGGCTGGAGGGCTTCATCACGCCATGAGACAGAGGGCCTCAGGGTTCTGTTACATCAATGATCCTGTCATAGGGATCTTGAGCCTGTTAGATCGCGGGATGCGGGTAGCCTACATTGATATCGATGCCCATCATGGGGATGGAGTTCAAAGAGCCTTCTACGACACAGACCAAGTATTGACGATCTCCCTCCATGAATCTGGTCACACTCTATTTCCTGGAACTGGTTTTGAATATGAGATGGGAGAGGGAAAAGGAGAGGGCTTTTCTGTGAATCTTCCTTTTCCTCCCTACACCGAAGATGAGACATATCTATGGGCTTTCGAAGAAGTCGTCCCTGAGTTAATCCATCTTTTCAAACCGGATATAGTGGTTACCCAGATGGGAGTGGATACTTTCTATGATGATCCCCTTACCAATCTTAGACTCTCCATTTATGGATTTGAAAAGACCATTCAACGAATAAAGGAGCTGGCTCCCCGGTGGGTCGCTTTAGGAGGTGGAGGCTATCAGATTTCCAATGTTGCCCGGGCCTGGACCCTGGCATGGGCCATTATGAATGGAATTGAATTGAAAGAGGAGATTCCAGAGAGTTATTTGAAATGGGCCGAGAATTATGGCTTCAAGGAAAGAAGATTAAGAGGGGATCGGGTCCATTCTTTTTCTGATAATAGAGAAAATCGAAAAGAAATGGAGAAAGTTGTTCAATACATCCAGGGAAAGGTGATCCCAAAAATCAAAAAAAATTTACTCCCTTTATAAATTCCCTCCTGGTTTGTCTCCGCCCTCTATCTAAAAATTGGCATAACTTTTGCTTTCAAGTAAGGATTTTTATTTGACATTTCTAACTTTTTGGTATATTTAGGTTTTATAGATATGGTAAAGAAAACAAAATATATCATCATTGTGGGCGATGGAATGGCAGATTATCCGTTAATGGAACATCAGGGAAAGACTCCTCTGATGATGGCCCATACCCCTAATATGGATTGGTTGGTAAGACACGGGGAGATAGGTCTTGTTCAGACGATTCCGGAAGGGTTTACTCCGGGAAGTGAGATCGCAAATCTCTCCATTTTTGGATATGATCCTCAAAAGTATTATACCGGCAGAGGCCCTCTTGAAGCAGCAAGCCTTGGGATAACCCTTCACCCTGACGATCTTGCTTTTCGATGTAATCTTGTAACCCTTCAATACCAGAATTCAAAGGTGATTATGGAGGATTTCTCAGCCGGGCATATCTCCACTGAAGAGGCAAAACGAATCATTACGGATTTAAATCGAGCCTTTGGCTCAGAAAAGATTCAGTTTTTTTCTGGAGTGAGTTATCGACACCTTATGGTGCTACGGAAGGGAGCCTCTACATTTTGGGGGCTCGATCAGGTCTCCTTTACTCCTCCTCATGATATTCTCGGACAAGATATCTTTCCCTATCTTCCTAAAAAGAATCATTCCGTGGAGAAGATCCTGGAATTGATGGAAGGGTCTCAGGAGTTCCTTAAAGATCATCCGGTCAACCTTCATCGGCAGGCCAGAGGCCTTCGGCCTGCCAATTCCATCTGGCTCTGGGGACAGGGGAGACCGCCCCGGATGGTTCCCTTTCGAGAACGATTTGGAATCGAGGGATATGTGATTTCGGCAGTCCATCTGATCAAAGGGATTGGTTGCCTGGCTGGCCTGGAGGCATTAGAGGTTCCCCATATTACAGGTTTCCTGGATACCAATTACGAAGGAAAGGCGACCTATGCATTAGAAGGACTAAGAAAAAAAGATCTGGTCTATATTCATGTAGAGGCTCCTGATGAAGCAGGACATATGGGTGAACTTCATTTGAAGATTAAGGCGATCGAAGAGGTGGATGAGAAAGTTGTGGGGAGAGTGCTCAAAGGGTTAGAAGATTTTGAAAGTTACCGAATCATGGTCTTGCCCGATCATCCTACGCCTCTCTCGGTCCGGACTCATACCGCCGATCCCGTTCCTTTTGTAATCTATCGGAGTGAAAGAAAGAGAGAAGAGAACCTTGAGGGATCCTTTGACGAAGTCTATGCCAAAGGGAGTGGTCTTTTCATTCAAAGAGGATATGAGTTAATCGAAAGATTTCTATTCCTTTGAGAGTCAGACGAAAGGAAGTCCCATGAGACAATCGCCAAATAAAAGAACGAAATATATTTTTGTGACTGGAGGGGTGCTTTCCTCATTGGGAAAAGGATTGGCTTGTTCTTCAATCGGTGCTCTTCTGGAACTAAGAGGATTGAAAGTCTCCTTTTTAAAATTTGACCCTTACATTAATGTAGATCCAGGAACCATGAATCCATTCCAACACGGAGAAGTCTATGTAACGGATGATGGAGCAGAGGCAGACCTGGATCTGGGTCACTATGAACGTTATACCCATGTGAAGACCTCAAAAAAGAATAATTATACCACCGGGCAGATCTATGATTCTGTGATCTCAAAGGAAAGAAGAGGGGAATATTTGGGAAGTACCGTGCAAGTGATTCCCCATATTACGGATGAAATCAAATCAAAGATCTTTGCCTTGGCTGAAGATGTGGATGTGGTCATTGTGGAGGTGGGAGGAACGGTTGGGGACATCGAGAGCCTTCCCTTTTTGGAGGCGATCCGCCAGATTCGGGGGGAAGTGGGGAGGGAAAATACGCTCTACATTCATCTGACCTTGGTTCCTTATATTGAGACGGCAGGGGAACTGAAAACCAAACCCACCCAACACAGTGTCAAAGAACTTCGAGAGATCGGGATCCAACCCGATATCCTTCTCTGTCGAACAGATCGAATCCTTCCCCCAAACCTTAAGGCGAAGATTGCTCTCTACTGCGATGTGGACAAGGATGCCGTGATCACGGCAAAGAACGTGGAGACCATTTATGAGGTTCCCATCGTGTTTCACCAAGAAGGCTTGGATGAGAAGATTGTAGAAAAATTAAACATCTGGACGGGACAACCCAATTTAAAACCTTGGGAACGAGTGGTCCGAAAAATAAAACATCCTCGCTTTGAAACCACCATTGCGATCGTTGGGAAATATGTAAGTTTGGTTGAATCTTATAAAAGTTTAACAGAAGCATTGGTCCATGGGGGAATGGCCAATGATGCTCGGGTCCATCTGACCTATGTGGATTCCGAAGAGATTGAGAAGAATGGCCCTGAGGCCTATCTCCAAGGAGTCCAGGGAATCCTTGTACCGGGTGGATTTGGAACCAGGGGGATCAAAGGGAAGATCCATGCGATTCAGTATGCTCGGGAGAAAAAGATTCCTTTTTTTGGAATCTGTCTGGGAATGCAATGTGCTGTGATTGAAATTGCCCAACATTTGGCAGGGCTAAAAGGAGCTAATAGTACCGAATTTGACCGAAATACCCCTCACCCCGTCATTTGTCTTTTAGAAGAATGGGTGGATCGAAATAGAATCGTTCAGAAAAGGGATGAAGGGACTCCCAAGGGAGGAACGATGAGATTGGGAGCCTATCCTTGTCGATTGATGGAGGGGACTCTGGCCTTTAAAGCCTATGGAAGGAAGCTCATCTCTGAAAGGCACAGACACCGTTACGAATTTAATAATGCTTATCAAGAAACCTTAGAAAAAGTAGGCGTTCGATTCAGCGGAATCTCTCCAGACCAACAGCTAGTCGAAATTATCGAATTGAAAGGGCACCCCTGGTTCTTGGGATGTCAATTCCATCCGGAATTCAAATCGAAACCCATGGCCCCTCATCCTCTTTTCCGAGAATTCATCAAAGCCTCTCTCCTATATGGAAAGAAAAAGCCATTAAAAAAAGAGACTCAAAAAGAAAGAGAGCGTTAAGAAATGGACTCTATTGAGGTGATAGGCGTAATGAGCGAGTTCAATGTAATTGAAGAGGCCAAAAAGGTTTTAAGAATCGAAGCCCAGTCCATCCTGGATCTCATTGACCGAATCGATGAGAATTTCTCCAAAGCCGTAGACCTTCTTTACGGATGTAAAGGGAGAGTGGTTTTAATGGGAATGGGTAAATCTGGATTGGTCGGTCGAAAGATTGCCTCCACTTTTGCCAGTACGGGAACCCCCTCTTTCTTTATTCATCCTGCAGAGGGCCTCAATGGCGATTTCGGGATGTTAGCTCGTGAAGATCTCGTCATGGTCATCTCGAATAGTGGCGAGACCCGAGAACTCCTGGAAGTTCTCCCTCTCATTAAGCGTTATGGGAACAAATTAATTGCCTTAACAGGAAATCTCAGATCGACCTTAGCAAAGGCTGCAGATGTGTGCTTGAATATTCATGTCAAAACAGAAGCCTGTCCATTGGGCTTGGCCCCCACAGCGAGTACAACCGCCACCCTCGCCCTCGGAGATGCCTTGGCGGTCACTTTAATGATCAAAAAGGGATTCAAGGAGGAAGATTTTGCTCTTCTCCATCCTGGAGGAACATTGGGAAAAAGACTTCTTCTCACGGTGAAAGACTTAATGCATGTAGGAGATGCCTTTCCAAAGGTGTCTGAAAGCACCTTGATGAAGGATGTTATTTTTGAGATCACCTCCAAACGATTGGGGGTCACGGCAGTGTTAAATGAGGAGGGACATCTGGTCGGAGTCATTACGGATGGAGATCTTCGAAGAGCCCTGGAGAGATTCAATGATCTGCTTAACCGGAGGGCTTCGGAAGTGATGACCCGAAATCCAAAATGGATTGAAAAAGATGCATTGGCTGCAAAAGCTATTCAGAGAATGGAAGAATATTCTATCACCTCACTCTTTGTGTTCGACCGACCGGGAGAAAGGATTCCAGTAGGGGTGATTCACCTGCATGATCTTTTAAAGGCTGGAGTGGTCTGATGAGAGGGGCAGGGAGGGGAATCCGTAGAGCAAGATGGACTCTATTGGCCTTCATCGGGCTGAGTCTCGTAGGGGTAGGAAGTCTTCTCTGGGTGAATCTGCAGGATCAGATGAAAAGAGGTGGTCCGGAAAAGATTCCCCAATTAGGCGAAAACATCGATCAGAAATTGGAGAGGATTCGATTTGTGGAAGAGAAGAAGGGGAAGATCCATTGGGAGCTGGAAGCGACAACGGTGCATCAATATCCGAAAGAAAATATGTTCCTTTTAGAAGAGGTGAAACTCGTCTACTATTCAGACGATGGAAGGAGGCTGACCCTGTCTGGAGATCGAGGGAAGGTATATCAAGATTCAAAAAACGTGGAGCTTATGGGAAAGGTAGTTCTCACCACCAGTGATGGTTATCGAATGAAGACCGATTCTCTCTTTTATGACCATTCAAAGAAAAAAGTGACCTCTTCAGA
>JBDOIB010000430.1:0-1562 GCA_041082155.1 Thermodesulfobacteriota bacterium
GAATCCAGATTCGCCCTGTTGAACTCCACTATCTCCCCGTTCCTAATCACCGTAATCCTATCATTGTACACATCCATCCCTTCATTTCCATATTGCAGTCGTCCATTCTTGTCCAATTGACCCGTCTTGCCAACTCTCACCCCCTTCCCCATACCCTCTTCTCCAAAGATAAAAAACTTCCCCTCCTCCGTCATCTGTTTCTTCATCTCTCCCCATACCTCCGCCCATTTCTTCTGCTTCTCTTCATACCCTTTCTCCACACCTCCCATCATACTGAAATACCTCAGCTTCGCAAAGTATTCGTATTCCTCTATGATCTTCTTCCCGGCCTCTGAGTTCATGTCTTCCGTGTGCACCACATTACTCCTCGCCGCCCTCACTATCTTCGCATCAAAATATCTTCCTATCCCCCTTCATTCCACCGGCAACTTCAATTTCCCCTGCTCCCACAAAGAAAACAATGTGTACACTTCCGCCCCTTGTCTCCCATTTCCTATAAAAAGCTCAGAACCTACATTATTCGCTTGAAACTCGGCTGTCTGTCCCTCCGGTGGAACGTTCTCCACCCCATCCCCATACCGACTTATCAGTCCACTCACCACATTCTGATATATCTGCCACCCTTTCCCCATATCCATCCACAAATTCCCATACTTATCTATCTTCCACTTCCCTACAACCTTCCCCTTCTCTATCTTCATCCATTTTTTCCTGATTTGCTTCTTTATCTCATCAGGATACGAAAACACCCCATACCCTTGTCTTTTTAATTCATTTACCTGCCTCTTCATATCCCCTTCCATCACACGATAATAAAGCCCATCTCCTCTTATCTCCCACTCAAGATCACACCCCCATACATCATTCCGCCACCCATACCTATTCGTCCCTTTGACCACCATCGTCCTGTACACCGCATCATGAATCCAATAATTCCTATCCCTCGTCTCTATCACTTCACCCTCAGGTGTCAAATACCCATAAAGAGACTTCTCCTTACTCCCACGCCATTCCACAACATATATCCCCGACATCACCACTTCCCATACTTTCTCCCTCTTCCTCTTCCTCACAAACTCCTGCTTCGCCTGTTCAAGATTCGCTACCTCATACTTCTCCCCCTTGTACCAGAACTCTATCTCACTTATACACGTGTCATCGTATGTGGTGCCGGGGTAGGTGGAGAGGATGGTGAAACGCAAGTTGATTACATTCGAAAGTTTTAAGATTATTTCCTGACCACCCATTTTATCTTCTAATTGAACATTTGTTATAATATCTCTTATACTACTCTTCCATATCTTATTCCTTTCACTCAATGGAAGATCATTAAAGTTTGTGGGAAAAGGTTTTAGTTCAACTCTGGCAAGAATACCTATTCTTTTTACTCTATTATTTGCGGAGAATAATTGAAAACTTTTTTGATAGCCGTTATAAATGACCACTTTATCCACGGCAAACGGCTTGCTCCAAATCTGAATATATTCTCCCACTCCATTTCTTTCCACCACATAAGAAAAATCCTCATTCCACACCATTTCACCATTCGTGCCTGCTCCATT
>JBDOIB010000467.1:0-2101 GCA_041082155.1 Thermodesulfobacteriota bacterium
GACGGTTCATAAGGCTAAGCGAATGTCTCAGCGAAGTAAGCCTCGGGCGGAGAGGCCCCGGGAGTATTTTGGAATCGATATGACGAAGTTTCTTATCTCCTCTCTGGGTTGGGTTTATCTGGTGATTGTATTGGACTGGTGTACGAAGAAGGTTGTGGGTTGGAATCTCTCTTTAAGAAGTAAGGCTTCGGATTGGAGAAAGGCCTTGGAGATGGCCCTACTTAGAGAATTTCCTTATGGGGTGAGAGGCAGTGGGCTTAAGCTTGTTAGTGATAATGGTTCACAGCCAACATCAACTTCCTTTATGAGGGATATGAAGATATTAGGGATCGAGCAGATCTTCACTTCTTATGATAACCCTAAGGGGAATGCGGAGACCGAGAGGATGATGAGGACGATCAAGGAGGAGGTGATCTGGCTCAATGAGTTTTCCTCTCTGGAGGAGGCCAGAGAAAAGATAGGGAGATGGATCGAGATCGATTATAATAAACTCTATGTTCATTCTGAGCTCGGATATATGAGTCCGGAAGAATATGAGGCAATGTATTATGAGGAGGAATTAAGGAAGGCGGCATGAGAAACTCTACACTTTTGGAGCATAAAAAATGTATTCTCTGAAAAACGGGTGTCAACCCCTTTTTCTATTTCCACGAATTTCTCATCTTAAAATCTCCCTGAAACCTGTGAATCCTAAGGATCCCTGAAAAATAATCCGTAGAGAGTGATTCTCATACTTCTCTCCGTGCCCCTCAGCACACACATCGAAATTATCTGACCCTCCACCCCCTATACTTGACATGAGCCCAAATGGCTATACATTTTTGAGGGCAGTGGAGAAGAAAAAGGATTTAATAGGCCTCTCCTCATAAAACCGTTTATCCTTCAAAAGATGCCAGAGAATCTCTAACATCCTCCTCGCCAGAGCCACAACCGCTGTATTAGGACCCTTATGAAGATGCCTTTGATAATAAGCCTGAAAATAGGGAGAAGAACGCTGAGCCGACCAGGAAGCCTCCACCATCGCCCACCTCAACCACTTATTGCTCTGCTTAATAAGATGACCATTATACACCTTGCCCCCAGACGCATACGTACTGGGAACCAAACCCGCATAAGAGACCAACTTCTCCGGCTGGACAAATCGCTCCACCCGATCAATCTCCAAAACCGCAACCCCAGCCAAAATAGGACCCAGTCCCGGAAGACTACGGGCTATCTCAAACCGCTCATCCCCAGCCAATAACTCCATGACCTCCCCCTCCGCCTCCTTTCCGCCAAAGGCGGATCCGACTCTGTCGGAAATACAAAGACTCAAAGCCTCCAATAACTTCAGATCCTGAGCCAAAAGAAAATCCCCTGGATAAGGAAGCTTAAGCTTCCGAAGATAGGAAAGCCCTCTTTGACCAAAAGGATCAGAAAACGAAGGCAAAGACACCCGATACCGATCCAACAGAGCATGAATCCGATTCTTGAGCTGCGTCCTCATCCGAACCAAAAACATCCTCTGACGCAAGACCTCCTTCGCCTCCCTGGTCTCCCTCGAAGGAACATGAACCGCTGGAATTAAACCACATCGCAATAAATGAGCCAGGGTATGCGTATCAATCGTATCCGTCTTGATCTTAGCCTCAGCAATCGCCCGAACCTTATAAGGATTGGCCAGATGAATCCTCTCCACTTCATCCATCGATTCCAGGATCTCATACATCACCTGCCAGTTCCGACAAGCCTCCAACACCACCTCACAACCCCCTCCCAAAGAGGAAAACCACTTCTTCAGAGTTAGCTCATCATTCATTAAACGAGCCTTCCTTATCACCCTACCTTCTCGATCCATGGCCTCAACCTGAGAATACCTTTTATGATAATCTATAGCCACGTAAATCATGGGGCACCTCCTTTAATGAGTAGATTTTTCTTTTTCCATCCTACCCATTATAAAGGGGGTTGACCTCGTCTTTCATATTTTACTTTACAAAAAGTCCACTAATGATTATTCCGTAACAATCAATCCTTTCTTATTGAAAGAAGAACTATTTTATGGTATTATTTTGTCATACAAAATTGGAGGTTAAATAATGAAACGAAAGCGTGTTGGAAT
>JBDOIB010000473.1:0-1091 GCA_041082155.1 Thermodesulfobacteriota bacterium
TAAAAGAATTTAAGTCAAAGGATCTTTTCTTAAAAGGGAGGAAAGAATGGGAATCAAAACATTTGACCAATATATTGCCAGTTTAAGGATGATGAGGCCCACCGTTTATATGTTTGGCGAAAAGATTGAGAATCCAGTCGATCATCCAAGAATTCGGGCAGGAATCAATGCAACGGGGGCGACCTATGAATTGGCTCATCAAGAAGAGTACAGAGAATTGATCACCACGATTTCACCCTTTATTGGAGAGCCTATTAATCGTTTTACATTACCCCCTCAATCCATCCAGGATTTGGTGGCCAGGGTCAAGATTAATCGAATATTAGGGGCCTATGTGGGGACTTGCCATCAAAGATGTACAGGTTTGGATTGCCTATGTGCCCTTTCAATAGTGACCTATGACATCGATAAAAAATATGGAACCCATTATTACGATCGGTTCATGGACTTCTTAAAATATATGCAAAAGAACGATCTTACTGCAAATGCCAGCGTAACAGATGTGAAAGGGGACCGGAGTCTGGGGCCACACGAACAACCTGATAAGGATATGTACCTCCGGGTGGTGGAGGAGACGAAGGAGGGAATAATTGTAAGGGGGGCGAAGGTTCATCAAACAGGGTCAATCAGTTCACATGAGATTATTGTTCTTCCCACTCGAGCCATGCAAAAAGGGGATGAAGATTATGCCATAGCCTTTGCTATCCCTTCAGATACAAAGGGTCTGATTCACGTGGTTGGAAGAAATTCCATGGATACCCGTGAAATAGAAGGCGTGGATTGTGGGAATATTCGATATAGTAAATATTGCCCTACTCTTATTTTTGACGAAGTTTTCGTTCCTTGGGAACGGGTCTTTATGTATAAGGAAGTAGAATTCGCAGCCGAACTGGTCAGTCGTTTTTCTGCTTTTCATCGGCAATCCCATGGAGGTTGCAAGGCAGGAAAGATCGATGCCATGACGGGTGCAGCCTTGATGATGATGGAATATAATGGAACCACAAAAGTAAGCCATCATAAGGAGAAAATCATAGATATGATTCATAGAGCTGAGACTCTTTATGGATGTAGTCTCGCCGCCTCTTATGAAG
>JBDOIB010000476.1:0-7972 GCA_041082155.1 Thermodesulfobacteriota bacterium
AAAAAATCCCAAACTGCCCTGCGGCACCAAAAAGGAAAATCTTAGGATTCTCAAGCAAGGGTCCAAAATCGGTCATGGCCCCGATACCAACAAAAATGAGCAAAGGAAACAACTCTGTCATAATTCCGGCATCGTAAATAATCCTTAAAAAACCTTCCTCCTCCATTAATCCAGCTAAAGGGATATTGACCAGGATCGCTCCAAATCCAATGGGAACCAGAAGCAGAGGCTCGAAATCTTTTTTAATTCCCAGATAAAGAAGAAGGCATCCCACTCCAATCATAATGGGATTGGACCAATGAAGGTTAGCAAATCCTGAAATGAGCCCCTGAATCCCACCCCAAATGGCCTCTGACATCTCTAAGTCCTCCTCGCAAACCTACTTTCCCTCTTCCTCTTTCTTATAAGTAAAAGCATTCTTTAAAATGCTCATAATAATACTCAAAATCCATAAAGTCAGGAGGGTTCCTCCCATTCCAACCACAATCATGGTAATTGCAAACGTCCAGTTATCCATTCTTGAGTTTCCTCCTCAAAAGGGAAACAAAAACATAACCCTTATATCACTTCTAACGTGAAATTTCAATAAGAAAAGTGATTTTTTTAACAAACTAAATTTTCTTTTGATTTCAATTTGTTAATGATTCTTGAAACTCCTTTTTTGAAATTCCTTGGCCTGATACATGAAGGCTTCGAGGCGGGTTAGGGTATTGGTTTGTTCCTGACCATCGTAGGCCATATTGAGGATAGGAATATTATTATTCTCCTCTCGATAACGTTTTAGAATGGTACTTACAATCGTTCCAGGCATACAGGTAAATGGCATAATATTGACAATTCCACTGACACCTCTTTTTGCAAAATCGATAGTCTTCCCGATGGAAAGGATCGCCTCTCCTTCAAAGGAATAATCCAGATAGGGTTTAGCCTTCTTAAATATTGCTTTCGTCTTAGGTTCTCCAAAATTTCTGAGATGGCCTTTAAAAATCCTCTCGAGATGATGTTCATCCTTCTTTTGATAATAGTCGGTTAGGAAGACCTTTAACAGATTTGAAAAGGATTTCTTTCTCAGACTTCTCTGCTTGGAGATCGTATTGACATAAAAGATCCACTCCGTTAGGGGAGCAATCCAGGCTTCTCCTCCAAACTGCTCAATCTTTCGAATCACATCCTCATTGGCAAATCGATTGAGTCGAACAAAGATTTCTCCCACAATCCCGATCAAAGGTTTTTCTCCGATCCCATCCACCTCGATTTGATTGAATTCTTTTAGACTCTCCTTCAAGCTTTCTCCCAGATTCCCCCCCTCTCGTATGGTCTTGCAAACCCTATCCAATGCCTTCTGATAGACTTGGTCCGTCTCTCCTTTCCTCTTCTCATAAGGCCGGGTCTCCAGGAGTTTCTTCATCAAGAGGTCCACGGCTACAATTCCCTGCCATCCCAGACGAGTAAATTGTGAGCCCATGATCCCTAAATCACTATAAAGGGTCTCATCCTGATTGGGTGAGTAAATGGGAACGTGTTTAAATCCGAGCTGGTCCAGAACAAGACGATGGAACCGATGATACTGCCCGAATCGACAAGGACCATTCCCGGAGGGCATAAAGAAGGCTGCCCGCTCGTGCTCGAAATTGGGATCCTTCAGGAGCTTCACCATATCCCCTGTGGTCAGGATGCATGGGTAGCACTCTTTTCCAGATGTCAATTTCCTTCCCCAGTAGAGGGTTTCATCATCCGATTCCGGGAAAACCTCGGCCTCCACTCCGCAGGCCTGAAACGCCGCGGCCACCGCAAAAGAATGGTCACACATATATGGAATATAGATTTTCTTGGTTCGATCCGTTTTGGGCCTCGTTCTTTCAATGAAGGGAACCCGTTTGGGCCTCACATTCTTCAAACTATCCAAGAAAGCCTCGCACCGGGTGATCGCACCAGCATCAGCACTGTGTTCATCGATTTCCAATTGAAGATAGGGTTTCTCTTTTGAAAGTTCTCTAAAAAAGTGACTGATAAAGGAATCTGGCCCGCACCCGAAGTTAGTAATATAGACTCCATAGAGCCTTGGATCGTCATTGATAATCATCCCTGCGGAAAGAATTTTTTGCCCGTATCTCCAGTACATCTCTCGAATCTCAGAGGTGGGCTTTACTGAATCCAGAGGCAAAAAATCCATGGGGATAGCCAGAACACCAAGATCCCTCAATTTCTTTGGAATATCGAGATTGACCCCCGAATCACAGGAGTTATAAGGTCGTCCCACAATCACCATGGCCTTCTCATCGGGTCCAATTTTGTTCAGAATCTCTTTCCCCCGGTTCAATAAAGATTGGTAAAATAGAGCCTGGAACCTCTCAGCGTTCTCCAGTGCCTTTCTCACCTGCTTTGGGCTTCTTTGAAGACCCTTTCCGAAACGAATGAGTTCCTTCTCAAGCATCTCTTTCCCAAACCCAAAATGGAAGATGGGCTGAAGAACCTCCACTCCATTTTTCTTAAAATTGATAGAGGAATGAACCGCATAGGGAAGTGCCTGGGCATAGGGGCAGGCGGTATTCGTGGGAATCTCCGGATGGGAGGATTTGAGATTGATAATGCTTGGAAGAAAGATTCTCTTTACTCCTTTCTCTAAAAGATTCAGGATATGACCATGACTCACTTTAATAGGAAAACAGGTTTCTGAAACGACATTTTCAACCCCTTGTCGAATTAACTCCTTGTTGGTCGGATCAGAAAGAATGACGCGGTATCCCAATTCCGTAAAAAAGGCCTTCCAGAACGGAAAAAGCTCGTGGAAAAATAAAATGCGAGGAATGCCAATCTCTGGAGCATCGGCCGGAAGATTTTCTTCTCCTTCATAGGGAGCAAAAAGCATTCTCTCCCTTTCTTCAAAAAGGTCGGGGAGATTCGATCCCTTTGTCCTCTTGATCACATCGTATTTCTCGCATCGGCTTCCATAGAAGAGGGGCTTCTCGCCCTCCACACTGACCTTTCGAATCAAACAGTAGTTTGCACACCCCTTACATTCAAACGAAGTCTGTTCATATCGCCTTCGACTGAGATCAAATCCCTTAAAGCTTGAGCGTTCCCATGTTCGCTCTTCCATCGCCAGGATGGCGACTCCAATGGCTCCAGTCACATCATGATCCGGAGGAACAATAATGGGTTTACCCAGCACACTTTCAAAGGCAGCGACCACCCCTTTATTAAAAGCGGTTCCCCCCTGGAAAAAGATTCGGTCTCCGATCCGACGATCCCCCACCACTCGATTGAGATAGTTTTGCACAATCGAATAACTGAGGCCTGCCACGAGGTCATCCTTTTCAGCCCCTCTCTGCTGATGATGGACCAAGTCTGATTCAATAAAGACCGTACATCGCTCTCCCATCCGGACAGGTTCTTTTGCAGAGAGGGCAAGAGCCCCAAACTCCTCTTTGATGGAGATATCGAGTTTCTCCGCCTGTTCTTCAAGAAAAGAACCGGTCCCTGCCGCACAGACCTTATTCATCTCAAAATCCACCACCACCCCATTATCGATGCTGATGTATTTGGAGTCCTGTCCCCCAATCTCGAAGATGGTATCCACCTTTGGATCAATATGGATCGCCGCAGTGGCCTGAGCTGTAATTTCGTTTCTGACTAAATCTGCCCCCACAAAATCTGCTGTCAGGTAGCGTCCGGACCCCGTGGTTCCAACGCCTTTAATCTCTACCCGATCTCCAATCTCTTCACCAATCTCCTGAAGTCCCCTTCGAATCGCCTCGATCGGTCTTCCCGCCGTCATGAGGTATCGTTTGGATAGAACCTTCTTATTTTTATCAATGACCACAAGGTTTGTACTGATAGAACCAACGTCCAAACCCAGGTAGGCTTCGATCTTCCCGTCGGGAGGAAGGTTTTCCCGGAGGATTTCGGTGGAAGGGCCAGGATTGGAATGCCTGTGAGAAATAAGATGATGGGGAGAAAGAGAGAGGGAAGGTAAAGGCTTCTCCTTTTCTTGATATCTCGCGAGATAATCTTTAAGCTGCGTGAGGTCTAATCGCTTAAGGGTTTTGCTCTCCTTATTCTCCTTTGCTACCAGAACAGCTCCGATCGCACCCATAGAGGCGAAATATTTTGGAATGATGAGATCCCCTTCCGAAAGCTCAAGGACATCCATGAAGGCTTTCCTCATTCCAACATTGGCTGCCACTCCCCCCTGAAAAATAACCGGTTTGACAAAGGTCTTTCCCTTTCCGATATTGCTTTTAAAATTTCTGGCCAGAGCATAACAGAGACCAGCCACGATATCATAATCCGGGGTGGCAATCTGCTGAAGATGAATCATATCGGACTTTGCAAACACACTGCAGCGGCCTGCAATTCTCGGCGGGTTTTTTGATTTTAATGCCAGTTCCCCAAACTCCTCGATGGTCAGACCCAATCGACTGGCTTGTTGATCGAGAAAGGAACCAGTGCCTGCGGCACAGAGGGTATTCATTGAGAAATCGCTAATTTTTAGACGACCATCCTCTTCTTCGAGAAAGATCAATTTAGAGTCCTCTCCTCCAATATCAATGATCGTTCGGACCTGTGGATAGAGGCTCTGGACGGCTTTCGCCTGAGCGATGATCTCGTTAATAAAATTTCCACCTAACAGTTCAGAGGCAAGTTTTCCCCCAATCCCGGTGAATGAGACTGAAACAAAATGCTCAGCAGGGATCCGTTTGAGGATTTCTTCTAAGATTCTCTGGACCGTCTGAAGCGGCTGGCCTTTGAGTCGATCATAATGTTCTTCCAGAATCTCATCATGTTCATTCATGATGATCGTATTAGCACTCACAGAACCAATATCAATTCCTAAGTAAAGTTTTTCCATCTTTTAAAGCTTCACCCCTCATGTGATAAATTAATAAAATTCTAATCGATTCATTTTTTAGTTTTCAAGTTTATTTTCCTGAACTTGCTTGTCTCATTTCTCTCTCTGACAGAGTTGGGGAATTTACCTCTTCGACTCCTTTTTGATTTACAACAAATCTTATGCTATGAATTAACTCGTTATGGAAAAGGTAAGGGCGAGGGTGATTATCGAAGGGAGGGTTCAGGGGGTCTTCTTTCGCTATCATACCCAGGAGATGGCCTACCAGTTAGGGATCAAAGGATGGGTTAAAAATCGAAGGGATGGTCGTGTGGAGGCGGTGTTTGAAGGCGAAAAAGATCGAGTCCATCGAATGATCGAGTGGTGTCATCATGGGCCTCCGGAGGCAAGAGTTACGGGAGTTCGTGTCACCTGGGAAGAGTATACCGGAGAATTTCAGGATTTCTCAATCACTTATTGACTCTTCCTGGGAGCTTCTTTTTCTTCTTTCAGGATTTTTTTCTGAATCTCCTTCCCTATCTCTCCCTTCTCTTTTTTTACCAGTTCCTCAATCACCTCCATCCGTTTCCCTGTCTCCGTTAATCCCTCTCCCATCTTCTTTACGGTTTTTCCTCCACCAAAATAAATGAAGAAAAAGAAGATGAGAATTCCTACAATCACTCCCAACAAGAATCGTATCATTCTTTCTCCCCTTTAAGTTTTAATTGAGATTCAGGAGGCCTGTTGCCTGGCCTTTTTAATATCCTCCAGATAATACCTGATCAAAGGAGACATCTCCGGCGGTTGCCAGTCTGTTTTCTTTGGATCCTCCGGCCAGAGAAAGGGAAGATGCCATACCTCTCCTGGATTTCTGGCCATTTCAAGAACCTCAAGAGTTTTAAGAAGAACCTTCCTCTGTCCCTCGCGATCTCCAGCCTGTCCAACAGGTCTTCCATAAGGGTATTCAATCGCTGCGGTTCGAGGGATTCCGACAGCCCGATGAAATTCCCAGGTGGGACTTAAAACCACGGTTGAGAATCCCCTCTCTTCAAGAAATCTTGCAGCCAGTCCAACGGACTGACAGCAGAAAGGTCAGGCAGGAGTAAGAAGGACGGCTTCTACTCCTTCCTCCTTCATCAATTGTGAGATAGGTTCGATCGCCTCTTTCAAGAAATCAGTATTTTGCCATTGAAATCCGTAAAAGGAATAAGCGGTTGGAGCCAGCCTGCCGATTATCCCCTCTTTTTCAAATTCTTCCATCCTTTGAAGGGGAAGGATCACATTGATATCCTGTTTGATCCAATTCGTATTGATATGAAGATGATTGACTTGAATATCCTTTTCCGTGGTGCCTTTCGGGATCTTTCGAAAAGATCGGTCTCCCCAGAGAGGTTCTCTTTTCTCTCTTTCCATATCAAAAGGAGGATCTGATTTCAGGCTAATCCCAGCACTGGTGATAAGACCAAGAGTAATATGGTTTAAAGGTTTTGACACGGGTGTCCAGGGAATAGGACCATTAAAATCATCATCCGGGATAAAGGTCTTGATCCATGCCCTGAGTCCTGGCGGAAGAAATTTAAAACCATCCACAACCTTTTTCCCCTGCTCCATAGTCATTGAACCTCCCGACAGGAAAATCTACCGATTTTATATAAAAACCCCAAAAAATAATCAAGCATTAATTAAATCTGGGGTTTCCCTATTCTATATATTTTTAAACCCAAGTAAAAAGATCCTTGGGGAATGGGCAAATTAAATCCCATAAGTAATCAGCAATATTTAATAAGTTCTATTTTATTTTTTTAATGGACGAGTGTATAATAAAGATGATTTTTATTCTACAATTTATAGAGGAGCCAAGAGAAACTGAGGGGGTTAAAATGAAAAAGGAGACCCTCAATCATACTTTATTTGGAATAAGGCTATCGGGGGAATTAGAAGAATTTTTAAGGAACACAAATCCGTGGTGGATGGGTAAGCCTATGCGGCCCCTCCCTCCAGTACGCCGCTGGCTATTCGAAATTGTGTTACAAAGACTAAAGGCAGGTCTCGCCCCTATTACTATACTTCGAGGTCCCCGTTGGGTTGGAAAAACTACACTTCATGAACAGATCATAGATTATTTGCTCCGCGAAGAAAATGTCAATCCGGCAAGAATATTTCGAGTTCAATTTGATGAGATTCCGTCTCTTAAAGGGCTGAAAGACCCCATCCTTAGTTTATCCTCATGGTATGAGAATAATATTCTTAAAGGGTCGTTTAATGAATGGGCCCATAAAAATGAACCCGTTTATGTGTTCTTCGATGAAGTTCAGAATCTGAAGGATTGGGCCCCCCAAATCAAATCATTAGTAGATCATCATGCATTAAAAATACTTCTCACCGGAAGTTCTGCTCTTCGAATTGAACATGGACGAGACAGTTTAGCAGGACGAATTTCCACATTAGAATTAGGAACTTTATTACTTCGAGAAGTCGCTCATATTAGGGGGTGGGGAGAAATCCCACCCATTCTACCGCCAAATGGATTGAATGTACTTAAGGATCGAACCTTCTGGGAAAATTTAAGGGAACAAGGGATAAATTATCGTGAAATAAGAGATAAAGCATTTAATGCTTTCTCAGAACGGGGAGGTTATCCCGTTGCACAAGTTCGAGTGGATCGTCCATGGGAAGAAGTAGCGGATCAACTTAATGAAACTGTTATTCGCCGTGTGATTCAACATGACCTCAGAATAGGAGAAAGGGGAAAGAAAAGAGATCAAAATCTTCTTGAAGAAGTATTCCGCTTATCCTGTCGATATGCTGGACAAGCCCCCGGTCAATCAATTTTCGTCAATGAACTTCAAACCGCTCTCCACGCAAATATTGGATGGACAAGGGTATTAAACTATTTAAGATTTTTAAACGAAACCCTATTGATTCGTCTCATTAACCCATTGGAAATTAGACTCAAGAAGAAAAAAGGATATCCAAAGATTTGTCTATGCGATCATTCACTTCGAGCCAGTTGGCTTCAAGAGATTATCCCATTTACTCCAGAAGGTCTAATGGAGTCACCCCATTTGAGTGATCTTGCCGGTCACTTGGCAGAAAGCATTGCCGGATATTTTCTCGGAACCATCCCAGGTTTAGATATTT
>JBDOIB010000478.1:0-1237 GCA_041082155.1 Thermodesulfobacteriota bacterium
AGTGAACCTGATTTTTCTGAAGAGGGTGAGATAGGGGAGAAATCACAAATGATTAAAGTGTTGCAATCCGGTATGAGTGGTCATGATTCTGACTCAGTGAAGGAGAATTCACTCTTTTTAGATACCTGGGTGAGGGAAAGGAACGAGCGACCTCTCCCTGAGTTTCTCGGGCTTTCGCCGGATCAGATGCATCGGATGCTCTACTATCCATTTTTGAAGACCTCAGATATTGTAACGTTAAACGTGAATCTTTCCAGGGAGAAGATTTAGGATGTTCCGATTGTAAGGGAGGCTATTTACTTCTTGAAACGGTTGGGGGAGCTTCAGCCGCTGCGGGCCACTGCCAAGGGGAACCTTCCCAGAGTCTTTGCTTCTGAGATCCGTCATCAATTTCCTGAGCATCAAGAATTTTCTTTTCCAATTATGTCGGAAGAGGAAGATCGAAAGTTATGGGCACTACGTCATATTTTAATAATGTGTGGGTGGATAAAAAAACACAGACAAAAGTTTTCTCTGACCCGTAAAGGGGAGGTTTTGAATGAAAAGGGTTTCTCCCCGGCTGATTTTTATCACCTCTTTCAAATCTATGCCCAGAAATTTAATTGGGCATCGAGAGACCTTTATCCTGAATTTTGGATCATCCAGCAGAGTTTTCTATTCTCTTGTTATATGCTTTTTAGGAAGGCAAGGGGTGGAATCGATGTGGAGGAATTGTGTAGATGTTTTGTTGAGGCTTTTCCAAAGGCCATGGAGTTGAAAGGGGATGACTTTTCATTGGAAGACCCTTATAAGCTTTTAATGCGTTCCTTCTATATTCGTTTTATTGAACGTTTCTGTGAATATTTTGGGTTGGTTACCGTTCAGAATAGGGAAAGGAAGTTATTGGAACCTAATTACTTGATAAAGACAACTCCGCTGTTTGATGAAATGTTTCAATGGAAATTTTGACTTGTTGACCGAGTCCCGTTTCCTGAAGACCCTCTGTTGGCTAAAGTTCACTGTTTAAAGTTCAAAAGTGCACTCCATTTTAACTCATTATTTTTCACCTTTTGGATATCAATTAATTTCTCTTCACACAAGAATCCGATTTCAGTGAGTTCATCATTAAGAGAGTAAATGTGGAAGATTGGCCTTTTTTCTTGGATCAGCATGGACCTTGAACTGGAGAGTGTGAATAGAGATTTTTCTATAGGAATCAACCACCCTATCTATTCTCAGGCAGAAGATATCTTTAGTA
>JBDOIB010000485.1:0-1942 GCA_041082155.1 Thermodesulfobacteriota bacterium
AAAAAAGAGACTCCAGAATGAAAGGAAAGAAGAATCCCGAGAGAACGATTCCTCCCCAGAATAGAAATTTAAATTTACCTTTTAAAAGGAGATGGACAGAGCGTCCTCCTTGTGCTCCTTGATCATTGGCGAAACTTCTTCGATATAGAAAGATCACCAGAACGATTCCTTCAATAATGATTAATATCTGTTCGGTTTCCATTAAGAATTTGATTAATGAGGAGTGAAATACTCCGTGAAGCAAGGATTTCTCCATCGCAAGGATTCCCATCACCAGACTCATTGAACCTGTCGAGAGAGCGGAGATAAGGAAGAGCAATGGAAGGAGAGTGGTGTTCCATAGAGCCACATGCTTTACGGATTTGAGAAGAATTCCTGTATAGATGGCTGTCCCAAAAGCAAGGATAAAGGCTACAAATTCCAACCCCTTTAACCCCTTTGGTCCTATATAAATCCTTAAGTCAGGGAAAGAGGAAAAGATTAGACTCAGCAATCCAAGAAGAATAAACGAAGAAAGGATGAGAAAGCCTCTTGCCACCCAGGAGGTTTTGGGATTCAAACAGGCGTAAAGAAATCTCCGTTTTATTCCGAGGTCAAGAATGAGGAAGGGTGCCCCAATCGCAACAAGAATGGGACCCCAGAGAAGAACGATTTTAGCAATATCCAAGTGGAGGGAGAATAGATGGATCTCAATAAGCTTCGTGGAGTCCGTAAACCAATGGATCAATATTCCGATGATGAACGAACCCGCTCCCATCCCTGCCAGATAGAGGTAAATTGCAATAATCCAGCCCCAGTGGTGTTGAGGCCTTAGATGTCTTCCGAGTCTTGAAGAATGGAGAGACCTTGTTATTCCTAATTCAACTTCTCTAAGGGTTTCCATTTTAAGTTCTTCATAATGAACAAGTAAAAATATTTTTAAAATGATAGCATATCTCATCATCTTGTCAAGGTATTAAATAAAAATTAATAATCACCAAAATCGATTTGACAATCTTATTGAAATTGGCTATCCTTAACTTGTTCAATATGGTGAACAAAATAAAAAAGACAATCTATTCTGCTCCATCGGTGAAAAAGGCCTTTCAGATCCTTAAGGTTATTGCAGATACTCAATCAAGACTCGGCGTAAGTGAGTTATCTAAACAGTTAAAGATAAGTAAAAGTACGGTCCACGGGATTACCTCTGCACTGGAAGAGTTAGGAGTTTTGGTCAGGGACCCCATCGATAAAAAATATAGTATTGGATACCGACTCATAGAACTTGGAAGAAAGGCTTATGGAAGAATCGAATTGAGAGAGATTGCGAGAATCCCTATGGAAAGATTGGTTGAGGAGATTGGGGAAACCGTGTTTTTAGGAATTATGGATGGAGATCATGTCCTGATTCTGGACGTGGTGGAGCCCCCCAACGAAATGAAGATTACTTCTCCACCAGGGACGAGGCTTCCCCTTTTAGCTGGCGCCACAGGGAAGGCCTTTCTCAGTCTTCTCGAGGAAGAGAGGGCAAAAGAGATTGTTCAAAAGATTGGGTTAAGAGGCTATACCCATAAGTCAATCACTGATCCCAAGCGGTATTTAAAGGAAGTTAAAGAGACGAAAGAGAAAGGTTATGCGATCGACGACGAAGAGTACTTGATAGGGGTTCGGGCTGTTGCTGCTCCTTTACCGATCTCCCCCTTTCCTCCTTCGGCCATCTGGCTTGTTGGGTTTTCATCGCGATTGACCGATCAAAAAATGGGTAAAGCCATCCAAGAAATCAATAAAACTGTCCAAGAAATTCTACACTCATTCGAATCTTATCGAAGATAGAGGAGGATAGCAGATTTAACAAGGGATGGGGAATCCTATTCTTATTAAAGGGAGTGGAGAATTCTAACAATGTCATCTCCGACTTCGTGGGTTTTAGATCGTCCTCCGAGGTCCATTGTTCTTATTTTTC
>JBDOIB010000021.1:0-39145 GCA_041082155.1 Thermodesulfobacteriota bacterium
GCCAGGCTCGATGGGATCAGTTTAAACTTGAGAGACTCAATCCCTGGGTTGGGAAGTTTCATCTATCAGGTCATACGAACGGAGATCTGGAGCTTCAATGGATAGAGAAAGGGGGAATTAAAATAAACGGGGAAGTGGATGTTAGGGGGGGGTTTTTCTATCCATCTTTGAGGATGGATGTTACAAAAGCTAATTTAAAATTCAATTGGGATGAGAAGAAACTTGACGCCATGGCAACATTGGAACTCCCTCCGGAAGGAAGATTCCACGTTCTCCTCACCTCTGAACAACCTGCTCGATTGTCTTTTCCTAAACCGATAAAAATTGATGCCCGTTGGGAGGACATTGATACCTCTATTTTTCGTTCTTACTTTCCCAGGGGTGTTTCTATCGAGGGAAAACTTTCCGGTCATCTCCTTACCCAGTGGTTGAGAGATTCAAGGTTCGATCATGAAGGTTGGATCAAACTCTCGCAAGGGATCCTGAAGTGGCCACACCGTGAGGGTCAAAAAATGGCCGAGGTAAAAACTCTAAATCTAAACTGGACTTGGCAGAAAGATTCAGTCAAAGGACGCCTTTCTTGGGCCCTTGCCGATTATGGGTTCTTCAGAGGGAACTTCGAGTTTCCTATTGCTCCCCAATGGCCTCCAACGATTCAACCTAAAAATCCCCTGAGAATTGCACTTTCTGGAGAGCTTCGAGACAGAGGGCTGATGAGTTCCTTTTTTCCTGAACTGATCAAGGATAGTCGAGTGCAGATGGAGATGAATCTTGAGGCTATGGGAACCTGGGAGAGACCGAATCTGAGAGCCCTTCTTGAGCTGAAGAATTCCGAGGTCTCTTTAAATTTATCTAAAGAAAACCGCTCACCCCCTCCCTTAACAATAGAACTTTCTCGAGGGCAGATTAAATTGAATTGGGATGAGAAGGGACTTTTTACCCTATGTCATCTTGAATTTAACCGGGCAGGCCGATTCAAAATCAATCTCTCTTCTTCTCAACCGGCAAGAATGGGTATCCCGAGCCGGGGAAAGGTTGAGGCAACCTGGGAGGGATCCGGTCTTAGTCTTCTTAGTCCCTGGCTTCCTGCCGGGCTTCTCATGGAAGCAGAGTGGCTGGGTACTCTCTCAGGGGAATGGTCAGAGGGTCGTTTCGAATCAAGGGGAGGGATAAAGATCTCTTCAGGGAAGATCACGTGGCGTCATGAGGGAGGGAATATAAAGGCATACCTTAAATCAGCGGATTTGGACTGGAATTGGAGGGGAGATCGTTTAAGGGGGGAGATCTCCTTTGCCCTTCAGGAATATGGTTATCTGAAGGGTAATGTTGACCTGCCTTTGCCTGCCCGGTTTCCCATTGCCATTCAGCCGGATGGTCTATTAAAACTTTCTCTTGAAGGAGAGTTCAGGGAAAAGGGAATTCTACCTGCTTTTCTTCCCGGACTCGTTCAGGAGAGTCAGGGACAGCTTCATATTTGTCTATCAGGAGATGGCTCTTGGAAGAATCCTGACCTTAAGGGAAATATTCAGCTAAAGAACATCGAGGCCTCCATCCCGGGGTTGGGGATATGGCTGAAAGAGGTTAGGATGGAGGCAAAACTTAAAAAGGATGATGTTCGAATTACTTCCTTTCAAGCTTATTCCGGTGAGGGACAGGTTGGGGGAGAGGCAACGATTCAAATAAAAGATTGGAGAGTTTCTCATTTTCAGGGCCGTCTACAGGGAGAACGCTTCAAGACGATTCATCTTCCAGAACTTCAGGTATGGAGTAGTCCAAAGATTGAGTTTCACGGAACTCCTCAGAAGCTTTTTGTGAGAGGAGAGGTTCGTCTCCCGGAGGTCATCATCACGGGTCCTCCTACCAGGGAAGGGATAGGGCCGAGTTCAGATGTGGTGATCCTGGATGCCCCAGAAGTTTCAAAAAAAGGTTTTCCTCTTTCACCTGATATTCAGATTCAGGTTCTTCTCGGGGAAAAGGTCTTTGTAAAATCCTACGGGATTGAAGCAAGGCTGGTGGGAGGTTTATTTATTAAATTTCAGGATCCCCGGAAAATAGATGCGGAGGGCGAGATTCGTGTAGCCAGAGGTCATTACGAGGCTTACGGACAGAGACTTGAAATCATTCGGGGACGACTCATCTTTACAGGAGGTCCTGTTGAAAATCCCACTGTAGATGCCTTGGCTGTTCGTAAAATAGAAGAGATTCAGGCAGGTGTGGTGATTTCAGGCTCATTAAAGAAACCGATCGTCAAGCTCTATTCTCGTCCTGCTATGCCGGATACAGATGTCCTGTCCTACATTATTTTAGGACGACCTCTGGGACATGGGACGGAAGCAGTTCCTTCCCTTATGCAAGCGGCTGCGGCTCTTCTTTCTGCAGGAGAGTCAGTAGTGCTTCAGGGAAGGCTTAAGAAATTATTGGGTCTGGATACTCTAGATATCACGACTCCTTCCGGAGAGGGGGAGGTCACTCGTTCCATGGTGACAGTGGGGAAGTACCTCACTCCGAAACTTTATATCAGTTTGGGTCGCTCTCTCTATGCGGATTCTACTCTCCTTATGCTTCGCTATACTCTTTCAAAACGATTAGAACTCCAGGCTACCACGGGTACTGAAAGCGGGGCCACACTTTTTTATAAAATTGAATTTAAATAGAGAGGATAGATTTATCTCGTTAAAAAGCACTTTCTTAAAAACGGGAAGAGAGAGACGGGAGTTTAAAATTTAAAGATCCTGAGAAATCTTTTCCTTTTTAAAAAGGATTGTGATATGATATTTGAAAACCTTTCTATTGGAGGAGGGAAAAATGAGACGAATACTGCTTGCAACGGATGGTTCGGAACATGCCCTGAAAGCGTCCTCTTACCTTGCCCATCTTTATCAGGGGGCAACGGATGTAGATATTACTATTATCCATATTTCACCACCTGTCCCTCCCATCTATCGGGAGGAGAAGAACGATCCTCAGATCCGAAAGATCTATTCTGCCTGGAAAAAAGGAAAGGAAGAAGAGGCTAAAAAATACATCTATGAGGCGATGGGAGTCCTTCAGAATGAAGGATTCCAGAAATCTCACATCAAGGCCAAACATCTTCATCAAGTGATTGGAGTGGCTCGTGATATCCTTCGAGAAGCCGATGCCGGAGATTATGAAGCCTGCGTGGTGGGGAAGAAGGGCATGGGCTGGTTTGATGACATGTTCCTTGGGAGCATTACCAGTAAGATTCTCGAAATTTCAGAGCATCGGCCGGTGTGGCTTGTGAGTGGAAGGAAATGGGATAGCCGAAAGGTTCTGATCGCAATGGATCATACTTCTCAGATCGTTCAGCTGGCCGGATATGTGGGAAAGATGCTTCAAGGGTTAGAGGATATCAAAATTAAATTCTACCACTATTTTGCTCCTTTCGGAGAGAATCTCATTCCGATAGGAAAAGAGGAGATAAAGGAATTTGAAAAACGAATTCTTGAGAAAGAGAGGGATCGAATGTTTCAGTTCTTCGAGGATGCTCAAAAACTTCTTGAGGGATTGGGATTCGGAAGAAAGGAGATTTCTTTTGAGATTTTCAAAGGGGATTCTCTCTCTCCCAAAAAGGTTTCTCAAAGGATTCTGAAGGAGATGCAAACCGGGAAGCATGGAACTCTGGTCATTGGACGAAGAGGAGCTACGAGAGCAAGAGAGTTCAGGCTGGGATCAGTGGCCTGGCGGATTGCCACGGAAGCCCAAAATTGTGCTCTCTGGGTGGTGTAAAAAATTTAAAATAGGCAGGGAAAGGCTCCTTTTTAAGATCTCTTAAAGTTGCAATAATTTACAAATTTGATAAAATATTTAATAAATTAATTGAAGTTAAAGCTTCCTTCTCTTCTCATTCCTTTCGGTTCCAAGGGAAACGGGGTCTTCAAACCAATTAGAGGATGGATTCCGGTATATGAAATTTTTTTCTTGCTTTTTTATTTTGGATATGTAAAATAGATTCACCTTTTAGATTCTTGTGAAAAAAACCGCAAATTTATTCAAAAATCAGGAAGGAGGTGATCATTCCCCAGGCATAAGGGAAAGAATGAAGGGTTCTTATTGATAGGTAGGAAGGTTATTTAGGAAAAAGGGATATAAAATTTTAATCAAAGGAGGGGACGTCATGAAAAGGTGGATGATTTATTCAGCAATTTTAAGTCTTCTTGGGTTTATCCTTGGGGTAAGTGTGGAGGCCCAGCCCCCTATTAAAATCGGAGCGGTCATCAACCTTACCGGTATAGCCTCAACCTGGGGCCAGTATCATGCCAAAGGGCACAGAGACTATATTAATTATGTCAATGAGGTTAAGGGAGGAATTGCAGGGAGAAAGATCGATCTTGAAATCGTTGACCACGCCTATAAAGTTCCCGAAGGAGTCAAGTTTGTAAAGAAGTTCTGCGAGGAAAAAAAGGACATGATTGCGACCTGGGATGCAGGGACCGGTATCCAGATCAAACCCATTATTCAGGAATATAAGATTCCAACCATCAATTATTCCACCTATCAGGGGATTCTCAAACCCCCTATTGAATTTATGTATCTTCCTTTTGGAAGTTATGTTTTAGACTCATATGCGGTATTGGAATATATCCGGACAATACATAAAGGAAAAGAAGCTCCAAAAGTAGGGCTATTGACGTATAATAATGTTTATGGGAGATCGATTCATGATCCAAGCAAGGAATATGCAGCAAAAAATAATATTAATATTGTCACCATTGAAGAATTTCCCTCCGCCACGGTTGATTTAACTACTGAAATGCTTCGTCTGAAAAGCAAGGGAGCTGAGTATATTTTTATGCAACTTCTTCCTGCTCATGTAATTTCGGCATTAAAAGCAGCTGATAAGATAGATTATAAAGTTCCCTTCTTTGGAACATGGACTTCCACTGACCCTGACTTCTTTAATCTTGGAAAAGGATTGATTCGGGATAGACTCTACATGCAGTTCTGTGGTGTGCTTCCTGGAGATAAGACCCCAAAGGGGGAAAAGATGCCTGGAATTCAATTGTTAGAAAAATTATGGACCAAATATAAAACAGTAGAAAAATTTGATACCTCTTATTGGGAAGGAGTCGTGGTGGCTATGATTCAGGAGCGTGCCGCTCATAGGGCTGCCGGGTTATTTAAAACGATTAACTCCGAAACCATTAATAAAGCTATGGAGACTTTTGATAAAGAAGACTTTGGAGGGCTTGTTCCCTATGTCACCTATACAAAAAATAATCATGAAGGTTCATTTAAGGGGAGGATTGTCCAGATCCATGAAGACGCCACCTATACTCCTGTGACCGAATTCTATACCCCTGGGAAAGAGAAGGTGAAGGTTTTAAAAGCTCCTAAGATGTAAAAAGAAATCTCATACGGGGAGATTAAATGAAGGCTTTTCGTGGACAACCCAGTATCTTTGCCTCCACTCGGCCCGAAGAGCGTCGGGCCGAGCTGGAGGTTAAACAGATCTATCTCAATTTTGGGGGTGTGATGGCCCTCCATAATGTAGACCTCACTGTTCATACAGGAGAGTTGCTCAGCATCATTGGCCCCAATGGTGCAGGAAAAACAAGCCTCCTTAATTGTATCACAGGGTACTATCATCCCCAGCGGGGACAGATCTTTTTTAATGGTGAGGAGATTACCGGATTCCATCCCCATGAGATTACAAAGAAGGGCATCGGCCGGACTTACCAGAATATCGAACTCTTTCCCGGAATTACCGTTCTTGGTAATATGCTTCTGGCCCGCCATCTTTATTGCAATTATGGGATCGCAAAGGCATCTATCTTTTCACCCAATGTCAGAAAAGAGGAGGTTCGTCATCGAAGGGTTCTTGAAGAATTGATCGATTTTTTAGAGATGCAGTCGATTCGAAAAAAACTCGTGGGTTCTCTCCCCTATGGATTAAGAAAAAGGGTGGAGTTGGGCCGGGCCCTTGCCTTGGAACCGAAGCTTCTGGTTTTAGACGAACCTTTTGCTGGAATGACCCTTGAAGAGAAGGAGGATATGGTTCGTTTTCTCCTTGAGCTGAATGCCGCCTGGGGCCAGACGATTATCCTTGTGGAACATGATATGTCTGTCGTGATGAGTATCTCCCAGAGGATTGTCGTATTGAATTTCGGGGAGAAGATCGCCGAAGGTCCACCTGAGGAGATCCAGAACCATCCAGAGGTCATCAAGGCTTACTTAGGGGATACTACAAAGATTTAAGATTTTTATCCTCCCCAACAAAGATTTCATTGGAGTGGAATAAATGACGGAAGTTAGAAAGACAGAGCGAATAGACCAACAGACCCTTCTTTCATTGATGAACTATACCCTCCCACAGATTCTATTTCAGCAGGCCAAGCGTTTTGGATCCCAAAAGATCGCAATTCGGGAGAAGATGTACGGAATATGGCTCTCTTATACCTGGGAGGATTATCTTCGATATACGAAACAGGTGGCCCTCGGATTAAAACATATGGGACTTCAGCGTGGAGAGAAGATCGGGATTATCACCGATAACCATCCTGAATGGCTCTTCACCGAGATGGGAGCTCAGGCCATAGGGGCCATCACCGTTAACCTCTTTACCTCCTCCATTGCAAAAGAGTTGGCCATCATGCTCAATCGTATTCAGGCTGTCTTTGTTGTAGCCCAGGATCAGGAACAGGTGGATAAACTTCTTGAGGTGAAAGGCGATCTTCCTCATGTGCGAAAGGTAATCTATATTGATCAAACCGGGATGAGAACCTATGTGGGAAATCCCTGGTTGATGAGTTTTAAGGAACTCTTAGAGCTTGGTGCAAAGGTGGACCAGGAACAACCCCATCTTTTTGAAGAGGAACTATGGAAGGGAAAACCTGACGAAGTGGCTCTCATGATTATGACCTCCGGAACCACAGGGATCCCGAAACTGGCCATGATATCCCACAGAAGTTTCACTGAAATCGCAAGGAAGTGGGTTGAGACCGCTCCCATCGGACCTGAGGATAACTGGATCTCCATTACCCCCACCGCCTGGATCGTGGATCAGATGTGGGGGATGGGGGTTTCTCCTCTTGCCGGAATGGCCATGAACTTTCCTGAGACCTTAGAAACTCAGGCCGAGGATTTCAGAGAGATTGGTCCTGTAGTCATTATTACTTCTTCAAGGTTCTGGGAAGATCTTGCCTCAAAGATCAGAGTAAAGATGGCGGATGCAGGATGGGTAAAGAGGAAACTTTTCCATCTGGGAGAAAAGATTGGAGGGGCGGTCGTTGACCGGGAGTCTAAGAAAGAACCTGTTCCTTCGGTATTGAGGATTCTCCATAAGATATTTTCAAAGATTGTTTATCAACCTCTGCTCGATCGGGTGGGCTGTTCCCAGATTCGAGCTGCCATTACCGGTGGACATCCCATTAGCCCCGATGTGATCCGTTTCTTCCGCGCCAAAGGCCTAAACCTCAAACATGCCTATGGCCTTACGGAGGGAGGGGGAGTCTTTCAGGTTCAACCGGATAAGGAAGTGAAGCCTGAAACCGTCGGGAAGCCACTGCCTCGAACCGAAATCAAGATTGCAGAGGATCAGGAAGTTCTCGTGAGAACTCCTTCTTGTTTTGTGGGTTATTATCAGGACCCTGAGGCCACTCAGAAGGCTTTAAGGAATGGGTGGCTTCATACCGGAGATGCTGGGTACATTGATGATGATGGGCATCTACTGATCATCGGGCGAAAAGAAGAGATTATGCGAACCAAGGCTGGGGAAGCCATCTCCGCAGACTTTATTGAAACCCGGCTAAAGTTCAGTCCTTATATCAAAGAGGCTGTGGTCTGGGGAGAAGGACGGGACTATATCACGGGATTTATCAATATCGATTTTGGGAATGTGGGAAGCTGGGCCGAGGATCGAATGATCCCCTATACGACCTATACGGATCTTTCACAACGACCCGAAGTCGAAGAACTCATCCTTAATGAAGTTCGTCAAGTCAACAACCAACTCCCCAAACCGATGAGGCTTAAAAAAATCATTCTCCTTTATAAACTTCTTGATGCAGATGATGAAGAGCTCACCCGGACCGGAAAGGTCAGACGTAAATTTGTTTATGAGCAGTACCTTAATTTGATTGAAGCCATGTATAGCGGTAAAGAGGAGCTGGAGGTCACCGGAAAAGTTCGTTATCGAGACGGTCACGTCGGCACGATCACGACGAAAGTGAAGATCCTTACCGTTGAATGAAACGCTATATTGCAAATAAAAATTGTTTGAATGCTGGTTAATGGCTAATTTTTCAATCTGCAATTTGTATCGATCTTTTTAGGGGGTTTTCTTTATGGAATTCTTTTTTCAACTTCTGGTTCAAGGCCTCTCTGTTGGGTTTCTCTATGCCCTTGCCGCCCTTGGGTTTGTGATGATCTTTAAATCTTCGAGTGTCCTTAATTTTGCCCACGGAGAGCTACTGGCCATCGGGGCGTTTGTCTTTCTGGTCTTCTCGGTTCGATTAAACCTTCCCATTCCAATAGCTTTTATTTTTACACTCGCAGGAACCTTTGCATTGGGATTTATCATTGAGCGCCTCTTCCTTCGTCCCCTGATCGGTGAGGCATTAATCGAAGTCATCATGCTTACCGTTGGTTTAGCAGCCATGTTCAAAGGGCTCCTGCTGGTCATCTTTGGGGGAAATCTTTTTAATTATCCCGATTTCCTTCCCAAGGGACTTACCATTCAATGGGGGGCAGTGGTCATTCAACCTGTTTATGTCGCCTCTTTTATTATTGGAATCATCTTCCTTTCCGTCTTTGGATTCTTTTTCAAATATTCCTCTCAAGGAATCTATATGAGGTCGGTCGCAGATAATCAACCCGCTGCACTGTCTCTGGGGGTCCATGTACGAAGGGTCTTTGCCCTCTCCTGGGCTATTGCCTCTCTGGTCTGTGCCCTCAGTGGAATCATCCTCGGAATCATGAATGGAATCAATGTTCACGATATTAGTATCATGGGGTTGAAAGTCTTCCCAGTCGTGATCCTTGGTGGACTGGAAAGTATCGGAGGTGCCATCATCGGAGGGCTTATCATCGGGTTGCTTGAAACCTTCACCGGGGGCTATGTCTCCACCTCACTTAAAGAAGTGATTCCCTTTGTGGTACTGGTCTTTATTCTTTTAGTGAAGCCCTATGGCCTCTTTGGTTTAGTGGAGATTGAACGGGTTTAAGATCTGGTTAGAGGAGGAAGAATGAGAAAACTGAGATTTCATCCATGTGGAAACTATAAAGAGAGTTACGAGGAAGAACTAACCATATTCACCACAGACTTTGGAAGACTATGGACCGGGATAGGACTCATTCTTCTTTTTGTGGTCATTCCTTTGATCTCTAATCCTTATCTTCTGTACGTCATCAATCATATCGGGATAGCCGCTATTGCGGCGATTGGTCTCAATATTCTCATTGGATATACCGGGCAGATCTCATTGGGGCATGGAGCCTTTTTTGGGGTGGGGGCCTATGGAGCAGCGATTCTGGCCACTGCGGTAGGATTCCCATTCTGGCTCTCCGTCATTGGTGCCGGTGTGATTACAGCCATGGTCGGGATGGTCTTTGGGATTCCTTCGGCAAGGCTCAAACACCTCTACCTGACGATTGCTACTCTCGCCGGTCAGTTTATTCTGCAATATCTTTTTGTCTCCTGGGAAAGCCTTACCAAAGGTCCGATGGGAATCATGCTTCCTCGGGCAACCCTCTTTGGATTCGATGTCAAAGGGGACCGAACCTTTTATTATGTCATCTTTGTCTGCTTTGTGGTCTTGACATGGATTGCAGTCAATCTCATGCGAACCCGATATGGGCGGGCATTCATTGCTATCCGGGATAACGATCGGGCGGCTGAGGGAATGGGGATTCCGATCTTCCGGTATAAACTTCTCTCTTTTGCCATTAGCTCCTTTTATGCTGGTTTTGCAGGTGGCCTTGCGGCCTTCTACATCGGGAGTATTACTCCGGAACCCTATACGCTGATGCTCTCCGTAGAATACATTGCAATGATTATCATTGGTGGTTTAGGAAGTATCCCGGGATCGGTATTTGGAGCTATTTTCATCACTTCTTTAAACGAGATTTTAAGCCATGCCACACAGTTTTTTATGAATATTGGCGTGTTGACGAAGGTCGCTCTGACGATCGCACCTCTTCGGGAGTTCATCTTTGGATTGGCGATCGTTCTCTTTATTATCTTCGAACCTCGAGGATTGGCTGAGGTTTGGAGAATCATCAAGTCAAGCTTTAAACTCTGGCCATTTTCATATTAAAAAGGGTGGTGAGGTAAGAAATGGAAGACAACCTTCTTCTTCAGATCAACAATATCAGTGTCGTCTATTCAGACGTCATTCAGGTCCTCAAAGGGGTCTCACTGGAGGTGAAGAAGGGGCAGATTGTTTCTCTCCTTGGAAGTAATGGAGCAGGTAAAACGACCACTCTGAAAGCCATCTCAGGACTCCTTAAACCCGAAAATGGAAAGGTCACTGAAGGAAGTATCATTTATCAGGGTCGTCCCATTCATAACTCTTCTCCGGAAGAGATTACCCGATTAGGGATCATTCAGGTTCTTGAAGGTCGCCAACCCTTTAAATACCTCACGGTGGAGGAAAACCTAAGGGTCGGAACGGCCACTCGATGGGGGAAACCTTACAAAAAGGACCTTGAATTGGTCTACCATTATTTTCAGCCATTGGTGGCTCGAAAGAATCGACTGGCCGGATACTGTAGCGGCGGAGAGCTACAGATGCTCGTGATGGGTCGGGCCTTGATGGCTCAACCCAAGCTTCTTCTCCTTGATGAGCCCTCTCTGGGGCTCGCTCCCTTTCTGGTAAGAGAGATCTTTGAAATCGTAAAGAGGATCAATGAAGAGCAGGGAACGACGATCATGCTCGTCGAGCAGAATGCCAATATGGCCCTTCAGATTGCACACTATGGATATGTGATGGAGAATGGAAAGATCGTAATGGAAGACGAGGCTTCAAAATTGAGAGAGAATCCGGATGTAAAGGAGTTTTACCTTGGTACGGCAACCTCCGGAGCCCTAAAATCATATAAAGACGTAAAGGCTTATAAGAGGCGAAAAAGGTGGCTATAAACAATATTACGTAAGGCGTAAGGGGTAAGGGGTAAGGGAAACATCTGGGCGACATGGGTCGCCCATTAAAAATGCTTCATTTGTGAAAATTTGCACTGAAGGAAAGGGGATGAAGAGTCCTATGGATATTCATATTGGAGAGATACTGGCAAGAAACGCAAGACTCTATCCCAATGAGGTTGCTCTCATTGAAAGGATCCCGGCCGAGGGAAAGAGAAAAGAGATTACCTGGAGGCAGTTCGATGAGAGGGCCAATCGATTTGCTAATGCTTTGATGCAAAGAGGAATTGGAAAAGGGGATAAGGTCATCCACCTCATGATGAATTCCATCGATTGGCTGATTGCCTATTTTGGTATTATTCGGACAGGGGCCTGGGCAGTGCCACTCAATTTTCGCTTCACGGGGAGTGATATTAAATACTGCTGCGAAGTGGCTGAACCTAAAGCCATGATCTTTGGAGAAGAGTTTGTGGATCGAGTGAGCGAAATTAAGGATGATCTTCCTACGATTAAACATTATTTCTTTGTGGGGAAGGAGGTTCCAAGTTACGCAGAGTCTTTTGAACGGGCTCTTGACAGAGCCCCTTCCACCCCCTCCAATGTTACGATCACTTACCATGATCCCTGTGGTCTTTACTTTACTTCAGGGACAACCGGGCAGCCCAAGCCGATTCTTCTTACCCATAAGAATATGATCTGTGCCTGTATCACGGAGAATCATCATCATTTCCAGACCCGAAGGGACAACTTTATTCTTATTCCTCCTCTTTATCATACCGGAGCGAAGATGCACTGGTTCGGGAGTTTTATCGTGGGAGGCCGGGCAGTGATTCTGAAAGGAGTCGCTCCTGAGTATATTCTTGAAGCCATTCATGAAGAGAAAGGAACGCTTATTTTCCTTCTGGTTCCATGGGCTCAGGATATTCTGTTAAAAATTGATAGCGGGGAGATTAAACTAGAAAATTATGATCTCAAACAGTGGAGGCTGATGCATATCGGGGCCCAACCTGTTCCTCCTTCTCTGGTCAAACACTGGAAGGAATATTTTCCTCGTATGGCTTATGATACCAATTATGGATTAAGTGAGTCTACCGGTCCCGGGTGTGTTCATCTTGGAATAGAGAATGAGCATAAGGTTGGAGCCATTGGCCTGCCGGGGTTTAACTGGGAAGCACGGATTGTGGATGAAGAGGGAAGGGATGTGCGACAGGGAGAAGTCGGAGAGCTGGTCGTCCGCGGAGATGGGGTCATGAAGGAGTATTACAAAAACCCTGAGGCTACAGCAAAGGCAATCCGTGATGGCTGGCTTTATACGGGAGATATGGCCAGACAGGATGATGAAGGATTTATCTATTTAGTGGATCGGAAAAAGGACCTGATCATCTGTGGAGGTGAGAATGTTTTTCCTGTGGAGGTTGAGGATTTTCTTCACACCCTGCCGGGGGTGAAGGATGTGGCTGCCATCGGATTTCCGGACGAACGACTGGGGGAGATCGTGGGGGTGATCATTGAGGTGGTTCCCGGAAAGACCCTCACCGAAGAAGAGGTCTTTAGATTCTGTGAACAGCTCCCAAAATATAAACGCCCGCGGAAGGTCATCTTTGGAGAGGTTCCCCGAAATCCCACCGGAAAGATCGAAAAACCCAAACTTCGAAAGAAGTATATCGGAGTGGAAGAGGCCTTTAAGATAAAATAAGATAAAAGGGGAGATCAGGGGAGGCGAATGAAAGCCATCTTTCATTCGCCTCCCCTTTTTATGAATAGGAAGAAATTAAAAAAGTATGTTATCTTTAAATAAATGAAGGATGAGGGAGGGATATTCTTAGGGATTGATATTGGTTCGTACAACTCCAAGGGAGTCTGTCTGAATCCTCAAGAGACTCTGGCCTCCTTTGATTGCCTGTCTCGAGGGGACTATAAGGCGACGGCCGAAAAGATTAAAGCCGAACTCCTTCGTCACTCCGGAAGGAAAGAAGAGGAGATCTCCTGGACAGTCGCCACCGGATTCGGTGCACAACTCGTTTCTTACGCCAATGAGACTAAAACAGATATTTTATGCCTGGCCAAAGGGGTGGCCTCGATTTTCCCTCACGTGAGAACGGTGATAGATATCGGAGATCTCTATACGAAGATCATCCGAATGGATGGCAGAGGGACGGTCCATAATTTTCTATTAAGTGGAAAGTGTGCAGGGGGAAGCGGTCGAATTCTTCTCATCATAGCAAAGGTTTTACAGATCAGGGTCGAGGAGATAGGTGAGTTGTCACTGAAATCTCAAAAGAGGGTGGATTTTCATACGGGATGCGCGGTCTTCTCGGAATCGGAGGCCATTTCGCGGATTGCCGAGGGTGAAAAAAAGGAAGACCTACTGGCCGGCCTTCACCGAGCCCTTGCCGCTCAAATTCATAGTCTTGTGCAGAGAATCGGTGTGGAAAAGGAGGTGGCTATCGTGGGAGGGGGAGCAAGGGATGTGGGATTGATCCAGGCCTTCCAGGAGGTATCAGGTTATGAGGTGTGGGTTCCTCCTCAGCCCCACATGGTTGCTGCCTTAGGGGCAGCTCTCATTGCGAGAGAAAATGTTCTTAAACGGGAGTCAATGGGCCAAGGATTCAACTGAAAAATTTCCAATCTTTGAATCCTTCTTTACCACTAAATTCGAGAAGAAATTCAAAATCTTTTAGAGAAGGGGAGAAGAGATGAAATTAGATGATGTCTTTTTTAAGATCGAAAAGCAATTTAAGGAGTATGGATCAAGAGCAAGAGAGCTCGCGAGAGAAGGCCGAAAGATTATCGGTTATATATGTTCCTTTGTCCCTCTGGAGATGATCGCAGCCTCAGGTGCTATTCCTTTTCGTGTCAGGGGAAATATTCAGGAACCCATTACCCTTGGAGATACGCTTCTTGAAACCATCGTCTGTCCCTATTATCGAAGTTGTTTTGACCTTTCCATCAAGGGAAGGTATGAATTTCTCTCAGGGCTGGTCATCCCTCATGCCTGTGACAGCATGGTAAGGAGTTACAGTGTCTGGAGTTATTCTCTCCCCTATTCCTATTTTCATTTTGTCAATGTTCCAACAGTCTGTGAAGACTCCTCGTTTGAGTTCTTCGAAGAAGAACTGAAACATTTCAAAAAAAGTCTTGAGAAGTTTACAGGGAAATCTATTCAGGATGAAGATCTTTCGAAGGCTATTCACCTCTATAACAAAAACAGGGATAAGATTAGAGCCCTTTATGAACTGAGAAAGGAGGATCCTCCCCTCCTCTCGGGTACCGAAATGACCATGGCCTTGACAGTAGGATCAGGCCTTCCCGTCGATGAGTCCAACGAATGGTTCGATCAGGTGATTGAAGCTGCAAAGGGACGAGGGCATTCTCCTCTTTCAAAGGGACCCAGGATTTTAATCGATGGGGCCTGTATTGATCATATCGAACTGGTCAAACTGATCGAAGAATTGGGGGGGAATGTGGTGGCCGATACCATCTGCAATGGAGCTCGAGATTCCTTTCCGAAGACAGAAGAATCGGGAAATCCTATCCAGGCCCTTTCCCATCGCTATCTTGATCAACTGAACTGTCCAAAGACTTATCGGGCAAACAAGGCTGGAACATTCGAAGGGGATATTGCTAACCGATTTGGTGATATTGGAACTCGTGCCAAGGAGTTTCGGGTGGATGGAGCCATCCTCTATGTTTACAAATACTGTGATCCTTTTGGGTTCGAAGTTCCTGCCCGAAAGGCCTATTATCAGATGATCCAGGTCCCTATGCTTCATTTGGAGGATACCTATTCGGCAGGGAATCTGGGTCAACTTCGAACAAGAATCCAAGCCTTTTTAGAAATGATCAGTAAATAAAAAAGGAGGTTCAACGATGGCTGAGCAGCAGAAAGAGGCTAAACCAAAGAAAAGAATGACGGCTACCAGGGCAGCTGCATCGATCGGACCCATGGTGAAGAGTTTTATTACCGAAACCCTTCAAGCACGGGCCGAAGGAAAACAGAAATTGGCCTATACGTTTATTGTTTGTCATCATGAGGAGATCCTGCGAGCCATGGACGTCATTCCGATCTGGACAGAGAATTTCGCAGGGGTCTGTGGAGCCAAGCGAGATGCCGAAAGGTTCCTCCAGAGGGCAGAATCCTTGGGACTCTCCCGCTCTCTATGCACCTATGCCCTTTGCGGAATCGGATTTGATCAGTGGAGGGAAGAGTTAGGGGAGATGCCTCCTGATTCTCCTTGGGGAGGGATGGCGAGGCCTGATTTTATGATCTCCAGTGGGCAGATTCTCTGTGATCCGAGATCAAAATGGTACCAAGCCTCACAACAATTTATGCCGGATGTCCCCATCTATAATATCGATCTTCCCTATCCTCTGTTTCAAAGAGATCAGGACCATCGAGAAGTCTGGGGCTACTACCATAAGTATATCGTCAAGCAGTTGAGAGGATTGGTCGCATTTGTGGAAGAGCAGACCAAAAAGAAGATGGATTATGATCGGCTCCGGGAGTTGGTCGATCTGAGCGATCGAACCTGGAATCTAATCGATGAAACCTACCGCCTCCGGAAGGCCGTTCCCTGTCCCATGGGAACCGGAGATGCAATGAATACCATGGTTCCGATCTGTTTTATGATGGCTACCCAGAAGGCCTATGACTTCTTTGTCGAACTCAAAAAGGAGCTGGAAGAGAAGATTGCCAAAGGAGAGGGAGAAGTTGAAAATGAGAAGTATCGACTCATGTGGGGAGGAGGACTGCCTGCATGGTATGCCTTAAATGACTTTAATTATTTTAATAGTAAGGGGGCTTCTTTCCCTGTGGAGACCACCTATCGAATGGTTGCCCCTCTCTACGAGATGGATATCCCGGAAACGAAGGATCCGATTGAGCATCTAGCCTGGAGATGGCTTGGATATTGGACTTTCTGGTATGACAAAGCGAGGAAAAGGCCTAATTCCGAACCGGATGTAGAACGTCTGATCAACTGGATTGAAGAATATAAGATTGATGGGATTGTGATGCATGAGGCCTTTTCCTGTCGAACCTGGCATGTAGGTCTGATCTGGCAACTCCATCAATTAGGCAAGATTTACAAGCCTATTCCTCTCTATGTCGTTGGGAAAGATGGTAAAAAAGAGGTGGTTATGAAGGAACTCCCCTCTCTGATCTTAGAGAGTGATATTATTGACATTACTTCCTATTCTGAGGTGGATACTCGAAAAAAGATTGACGCCTTTATTGAAACCCTGGAGTCCTATCGGCTCAATAGAGCCTATTAATTTCAGAACCCCATGGAGAGAGCCTATTGACCTCCTACTTTGCCGGCATTGATATTGGGTCCACCATGACCAAGGTGGTGATCTTGAAGGATGGGGTTCTCACCTCCATTATCGGACCCACAGGTCCCGAACAACGTCGTCTGGCCAACAAGGTCATGGAGGAGGCTTTAAAGAAAGCCAACCTCCCTTTCTCTGAAATCCAGTATATCGTCTCTACCGGATATGGAAGGATTAATGTCCCATTTTCTGACCGTCAGATCACAGAGATCACCTGTCATGCAAAGGGGGTAAGCTATCTCATCCCTGAAGCAAGAACCATCATTGATATTGGGGGTCAAGATTCAAAGGGGATAAAGATTGACCGAGGTGGGAAGGTCCTTGATTTTGTGATGAATGACAAATGTGCAGCCGGAAGTGGCCGCTTTATTGAAGTCATTGCTGAAACCCTTGGAATCTCCCTCAAAGACGTTGGCGAACTCTCTCTTCAGAGCCAGCATCCTGCGAAGATCAGCAATATCTGTACGATTTGGGCTCAACAAGAAGTGGCTGCGAGTTTAGCCCAGGGCATTGCGATTTCCGATTTACTGGCCGGGGTCCACTACTCCTTGGCAGAGAGGATCGGAAGAATGGTGAGTCGATTAAAGATTGAGAGGGCGATTGTGGTCACTGGAGGGGGAGGGAAAAATAAAGGACTCCTTCATGCCCTTTCAGAGGTCTTGGGAGAAAAGCTCATGGTTCCAGAGGAACCCTTGATCACAGGAGCTCTCGGAGCCGCTTTGATAGCTCGAGAGATTGTTGAAGAGGCTAAGAAAAATAAGATAGTTCTTAAAACCAAAGAGCGTCGGCTGGAAGAGATAGAGATCCTATAGGTTCTTAAATCCCCATAAAAATTTATAATCGATTTCTTCCATTCCCGTTTCAAACCTGCTTCTTATTTCCTGAGCAAGGGAGGGCTAAAAAATCCACCTTCAACTTGACGGAGGGGGGAAAATGGGTTAGGTTAAATAGTCCAAAATAATAAGATAACTCCTCAATCTTACATTCTTTTTCGCTCTTAGGGAGAATGGCGGTCCAATGGATGAGTCAAGCGACCTTTTCGAGCAGAGGGTCCGGAAACTTCAGCTCCTAAAAAAGGAAGGAATCAACCCTTTCCCAAACGATTTTAAAGTCTCCCACACCTCAAAGGAAGTCTTTGAGCGTTGTGGTTCTCTCTCCAACGAGGAGCTCCAAGCCTTCCAAGAGAGTTTCTCTCTTGCTGGACGTATCATAGCCATTCGAGATTTTGGAAAGGCTGCTTTTATTCACATTAAAGACCGTGAGGGAAGGATTCAGGCCTATCTTCAGAAAAATATCTTAGGGGAGGAGAGTTTTCGGTTCTTTAAGCGATTTGACATCGGGGACTACATCGGATTAGAAGGAAGACCTTTTAGGACTAAAACGGGAGAGCTTACCCTTCAGGTCAATCGGTTTCGGCTTCTGGTCAAATCCCTTCGCCCTCTTCCTGAAAAATGGCACGGTCTTACCGATATAGAAACCCGCTATCGACAGCGATATTTGGATCTCATTGCTAATCCCCGAACCAAAGAGGTCTTTTTGAAGAGAATCCAAATTATTCAGAGAATTCGAGAGTTTTTTACAGCTCGAGGGTTTTATGAAGTGGAGACTCCCATGCTCCATCCTATTCCCGGAGGAGCAACGGCGAAGCCGTTTAAAACCTACCATAATGCCCTCGACATGGATCTCTACCTGAGGATTGCTCCGGAACTTTATCTCAAACGTTTGGTCATTGGAGGATTGGAAAGAATCTTTGAGATTAATCGAAGTTTTCGAAATGAAGGGATCTCCACGCTTCACAACCCAGAATTTACTATGCTTGAATTCTATCAGAGTTATGCCACGTATCTTGAGATGATGGAGATGACAGAGGAACTCATCTGTTCGCTCGTGAAAGAGATATACGGCCAATTCTCTATCTCTTATCAAGGAAAACAGATTGATTTTACTCCTCCTTGGAAGAGAATTCGTTTTGAGGAATCCCTCCTGGAGATCGGAGGCCTAAGCCCTGAGGTCTTACGAGAACCCTCAAAGGCGGTAGAAGCAGCCAAGGGCCTCCATCTGGAACTCAAAAAAGGAACCTCTCATGGAAGGGTCCTGGCAGACCTCTTTAAGGAACTCGTGGAGCCTCGTCTCGATCAACCCACATTTGTCACCCATTATCCAACAGCTGTCTCTCCCCTTTCAAGAAGAAATGAGGAGAATCCAGACCTGGTGGATCGATTCGAACTCTTTATCGCAGGAAGAGAGATTGCCAATGGATTTTCTGAACTCAATGATCCCATTGACCAGAGAGAACGTTTTCTTCAGCAGATCAGTGAAAGAGGTGAGGAGGCGGATGCTTCTCTCCTGCTGGATGAAGATTTTCTCCTTGCCCTTGAATTTGGTATGCCTCCTACCGCAGGAGAGGGAATCGGAATTGACCGTTTGGTCATGATCCTTACGGATTCACCGTCCATTCGAGATGTGATCTTCTTCCCCTTGCTCCGACCGGAGAGGTAAGCTTCATGAGATATGAGTGGTTCATTGGCCTGAGATACCTTAAGGCAAAACGAAAACAAACCTTCATCTCGATTATTACGATCATCTCCATTGTCGGAGTGATGGTCGGAGTGATGGCTCTGATTATCGTTCTGGCTGTGATGAGTGGTTTTGAGAAGACCCTGAAGGAGAAGATCTTAGGGACACAGGCCCATTTGGTGGTCCTCAAAGCCAGTGATCAAGGAATGGATCAACCGGAGGAGGTCGTTAAAAAAGTGGAGGAAGTCAAAGGGGTTCTTTCCGCTGCCCCCTTCATTTTTAGTCAGGTGATGCTCTCTTCAGAATCAGGGGTTTCAGGAGTTGTCCTCAAAGGGATTGATCCAGAGAGGGTCGGTGGAGTAACGGACCTTGCAAGGAATCTAAAAGCAGGTCGTCTGGAAGACCTGAAGAGAGAGAAAGAGAACGAGCCTCCAGGGATTATCCTGGGGGTGGAGTTAGCCAAACACCTTGGTCTTTCCTTGGAAGATTCTGTTCAGGTGATCACTCCTCTGGGCACCATGACTCCAATGGGAATGATGCCAAAAATGAAACGATTTCTGGTGAAAGGGATCTTCTATTCAGGAATGTATGAGTATGATAACACAATGGCCTATATCTCCCTTGAGAGTGCACAGAGGTTTTTCGGCATGGGATCACGGGTCACCGGGATTGAGGTGAAGACGAACGATATCTATAAGGTAAAGGAGATCGCCAAGGAGATTCGAAAGAGATTAGGGTTTCCTTTCTGGACCAAGGACTGGATGGAGATGAATCGAAACCTTTTCTCCGCTTTAAAATTAGAAAAGATTGCCATGTTTATCATTCTGGTCCTCATTGTCCTGGTTGCTGCCTTCAATATCATCTCCACCCTCATTATGGTGGTGATGGAGAAGAATAAGGATATTGCTATTCTTAAATCCATGGGAGCTCCTTCGAGAGGAATACTGAGGATCTTTATGATTGAGGGAGGAGTGATTGGGGTGGTGGGGACCTTCTTAGGAACCCTTTTAGGTCTTGGAGCAGCATTGAATCTGGAAAAAATCACCGATTTCATAGAACACCTGTTCGGGTTTAAGATTTTAGCAAGCGATGTCTACTACATTGATAAACTTCCTTCTCAGGTGAATCCTCTCGATGTCTTCTTGATCGTTACAACGGCCATTCTCATCAGTTTACTGGCGACTCTTTATCCCTCTTGGAGGGCATCCCGACTCGACCCTGCTGAGGCATTGCGTTATGAATAGGGAGAAGGTATCCCTGAAGGAGGAGGCCTTTAGAGCCCTCTCCCGCAGGGAGTGGGAGAAGGCCTTGATTCTCTTTCAGAGAATATGCGATCGGAACCCTGAGGATCTACGATCACGAGTGAAGGTCGCTGAACTTCTGGAAAGATTGGGAAAGAGGGAAGAGGCCATTTCGATGTACCGCGAAATCGGAGAGGCCTATGCTAAAGACGGTTTTATTCTTGAGGCCATTTCTGTAAACAAAATCCTCTTGAGACTCGATCCTCAGTCCAAAGAGATCCATCAACGGCTGGCTCAACTCTATCTCGAGAAGATTCGGAAAGAGAGGAGGGGTTTTTCCTCTATTCCTTTCATCCCGATTCTGTCTGATTTAAAGGAAGACGAACTTCAGAGTTTTTTGGATCGTCTTCGAACCCGAACCTTTCGAAAAGGAGAGATCATCTGGGAGGAAGGGTCGAAGGGGGATGCGATCATGATTCTCTCCAAAGGAGAGGTCACGGTCTCAAAAAGGGATCCGAGAGGAAGAGAGATTTGGATTCGGGATCTCCAGGAGGGGGACTGTTTTGGAGAATTTGGTTTCTTTCTGGATGGAAAGAGACACGCAAAAATCGAAGCAAAGACCGATTGTGAACTTCTCGAAATCCCTCGCGCTGAACTGGAAGAGATCCTCAGAGTCCATCCCAGGGTGAAAGAGGTTCTTTACGAATGGTATAAAAAGAAAGTCCTGGACCTTCTTCTTGCCCTTTCCCCTTTGTTCTCTCCCCTGGATCCAAAGGAGCGAGAGGTAGTGGGGAAGAGATTTAGGCTTACCGTTCTTCCTCCTGAAACAGTCATCTTCAAAGGAGGAGAAACTTCCTCTTCTCTTTATGTGATCAAAAGAGGGGAGGTGGAGATCTATACACAAGATTCCTATGGGAAGAAGACCTTGTTGGGAAGATTAGGGAGTGGTAATTTCTTTGGAGAAATAGGGGTATTGCTCAATACCCCGCGGATGGCTTTTGCAAAGACCACCAAAGAGACCGAATTGCTTGAATTGACCAAAGAAGATTTTGATGAGCTTATGTCCCGGTTTCCTAAACTTCAATTGAAGGTGAAGGAGCTCTCCTCCAAACGATTAATTCGAATGAAAGAGATTCTTTCACGAAAAGTGGCTGAGAGGGCAAAGGGGATGGGGATATGAAGGAGCTGATTCGGGTGGAACAGCTCTATAAATCCTTTGGTAACGGGGCCAAACGGGTGGAAGTCCTGAAAGGAATTGATCTGATCTTTTATCAAGGAGAGAGTGTAGCCATTGTGGGTGCCTCTGGGGCTGGAAAGACCACCCTACTTCATATCCTGGGAACGATCGATCGGCCCACCTCCGGGAAGGTTTATTACGAAGGGAAGGATATTTTTACAATGGGAGAGAAAGAACTCGCCCATTTCCGGAATCGGGAGATTGGATTTGTTTTTCAATTTCATCACCTTCTTCCTGAATTCAATGCCCTGGAGAATACCATGATGCCCTGTCTCATCCAGGGGATTTCCAAGAAAGAGGCCGCTCTTCGAGCTGAAGCCATTCTAACGACAGTAGGATTGAAAGAGCGTCTCACTCATAAACCCGGGGAGCTTTCAGGAGGAGAGCAGCAGCGAGTGGCCGTAGCCAGGGCTCTCGTTTTAGAACCGAAGGTCCTTCTGGCCGATGAGCCCACAGGGAATCTGGATACAAAAACAGGAGAGGCCATTTTTACCCTTCTTCGGGAACTCAATCGGGAAAAAGGGGTAACCCTGATTATGGTCACCCATAATCTTAAACTGGCCGGAGAGCTTCCAAGGCAGATCCACCTGGTGGATGGGAAGATCAATGCTTAGGGACCCTCTGTTTACAAAATGAGTCGGATCTGGTATGGAAGAAGAGATTTTTTTATGAAGAAGATTATTCTGCTCGTCCTCTTATTTTTTCTCTTTTTCTCCATTGGAAGGGCGGAGGAAGAGAAGATCTTTAGAGTCGTAATCCTCGGGAATGTAAAGGTGGAGGAAGGGGTCATTCGAGGAGCGGTAAAAAGTAAGGAAGGAGGGCCCTTTTCTGTGGAGCAGGTGCGGGAGGATCTGAAGAGGATCTATGGGTTAGGTTATTTCTCCGATGTGCAGGTGGATGTCAAATCCACTGCCCAAGGGAAAGAAGTCATTTTTGTGGTGGTTGAAAAGCCTTCGATTAAGGAGGTGAGGATTGTCGGGAATCAAAAGATTAAATTAGAGGATATTAAAGAAAAGATCACCCTCGCCCCCCGCTCCATCCTCAATCTTGAGAAGGTGAAAGAGAACGAGGAGCAGATTCGGAAACTCTATTTTTCAAAAGGGTATTATGGAGTTCAATTGGGATATCGAGTAGAGTATCTGGAAACAAACGAGGCCGTGGTCATCTTTGAGATTACCGAGGGGCCTAAAGGATATATCAAGAAGATTGTTTTTAAAGGAAACCAAAAGATTAAAACCTCCGAGCTTAGGAAGCTGGTGTCCACCAAACAGAGGAATATTCTTTCTCTGATTACGAAAACCGGAATTCTTGACGAGGATGTTCTTAAGAATGATATTCAGCTTCTCAGCGCCTATTATATCGACCATGGATTTCTTGAGGTCAAAATCTCCGAGCCCAAGCTTGATCTTAAAGATCCTCGAAGGATAGGGATTGAGATTGAGATTGAGGAGGGCCCCCAATATCATTTTGGAGACATCGACTTCCAGGGAGACGTCCTGACCACCCGGGAAGATCTCTTCCGAACCATTCAAATCAGAAGAGATGATATCTACAGTACCACCGCCATTCGAAAGGATGTCCAAGCCCTTATTGAGAAGTTTGCCAATCAGGGATATGCGAATGTGGATATCACTCCTCATACGACCACAGACCCGAAGACACACCTTGTTCATCTCACCTTTGAAATCGATAAAAAGAAACAGGTCTCTTACGAGAGAATTGAGATTTCTGGAAACACCAAGACCCGAGATAAGGTTATCCGGCGAGAGCTTCTGGTCGCGGAAGGAGAACTCTACAATGCGTCCCAGATGAGTAAGAGTCGGGATCGATTGAAACGCACAGGCTATTTTAAGGAAGTGGAGTTTATGACCAGCCGGGGAAGCACGGAGGAGAAGATCAACCTGGATATTAAAGTCGAGGAAGCCCCTACGGGAGCTTTGAGCTTTGGACTCGGGTATAGTTCCATTGAAAAGGTGGTGGGAACCGCCTCCATCTCGGACCGTAACCTTTTTGGCCTCGGATATCACGGGATCTTGAAATTTACCCTTGGTTCTATCTCTCGAGATTTTAGACTCAGTTTCACAGATCCCTATTTCCTCGGGACCCGATATTCCGCAGGGATTGATCTCTATCATGAAAATCGAGACCTCGATACCTATTCTTATAAAATTACAGGAGGGGCACTCCGGGGAGGAAAGGAACTTACCGAGAACCTCAGAGCCGATGGAGTCTACAAATTAGAGAGGATAAAGGTCCACAATGTGACCGAAGATGCCTCTCGCTATATTAAAGAGCAGGAAGGGGATAGAATCACGAGTTCCATTTCTCTCGGTCTCACGATGGATACGCGAAACGATTACTTTAACCCCACCAAAGGAGGACGTCATAATCTTACCCTTGAGAATGCGGGAGGACTCTTAGGTGGAGATAATTACTTTTTTAAGGTCACAGGATCAACCAGTTGGTATTTTCCTCTTCCATGGAACCTGGTTCTCAATCTTCGAGGGAAGGCTGGGATCATTGAGTCTTATGGGGGAAAGAAGACCCCTATCTATGAAAAATTCTTTGTGGGAGGACTCTATACCATTAGAGGTTTTGAATACGGAATGGCAGGACCCTTTGATGAAAACAAAGAACCTTTGGGTTCGGAGAAGATGGTCGTGGCGACCTCAGAACTCATCTTCCCCATCTCCCGGGAGATCGGACTTCGAGGGGCTGTCTTTTTCGATATAGGGAAAGGTTTTAATAAATGGAGCGATCTCACCCCTCTGAAGATGGGGGTTGGAGCTGGAATTCGCTGGTTCTCTCCTTTAGGTCCAATCCATATTGACCTTGGGGTGAATCCTAACCCCAAACCGGGAGAGAAGCGAAAGGTCTTTGACTTTACTGTAGGAACCATTTATTAAATAAAAAACTCATTGAAGAAGGAGAAAGAAATGAGACTTCACAGAATCTTTGTTCCTGTCCTTGTGCTCCTCCTTATAGGAGGAACATTTAGGGTGACTCTGGCCAGTAACATCAAGATTGGGTTTGTAGATATTCAGAGGGCCGTCAATGAATGTCAGGCAGGGAAGGAGGCTAAAAAGACGATCGCTAAAGAGTTAGAAAAATATAATCGGCAATTTTTAGAGAAGCAAAAGGAACTACAGGCCATGAGAGAATCCCTGGAGAAACAGGCTCCCATGCTTAACCCTGATGTTCGTGCCAACAAAGAAAAGGAGCTTCAGAACAAGATCAGAGAATTTCAGAGATGGCAGGAAGATGTGCAGAACGAGGTCAATCAAAAAACAAAGGAGATGGAGCGAACGATCTCTCTGGGTCTCCAGAAGGTCATTCAAAAATTAGGAGAGGATGAAGGATACGCCCTCATTCTCGACAAGAATGAGATGATCGTTCTTTTTGCTTCAAAAGCCATTGATCTGACAGATCGGGTGATTAAACTTCACGACCTGCAAAAGAAATAAGGAGGGTTATGAAAAAGCGGCTTAAAGAACTGGCCGAGATGGTAGGAGGAGAGATACTCGGAAATGGAGAGATAGAGATTATAGGAGCGAACTCTATTGAAAGGGCTAAAGCTGGGGAGATTACCTTTATCGCTCATCCAAAGTACCTCGGGAAATTAAAAGAGACGCAGGCCTCTGCCGTGATTGTCTCCAAGGAGGTCAAAGAGGCCCCAATACCGCTTCTTTCCGTAGAGAATCCTCTTCTGGCCTTTACCAAGATTCTCACCCTTTTCTCCTTCAAGGTCTATCAACCTCGAGGAATCGATCCAGGAGCCTGGATCAGTCCATCGGCCCATTTGGGTAAAGACCTCTCTATCTATCCTTTCGTCTATATTGGAGATCGATGTGACATTGGAGATCGCGTGACCCTCTTTCCAGGAGTCTATATTGGAGAGGATTCAGTCATTGGGGAAGACTCCATTCTCTATCCAAATGTCACTCTCTATCCACGCTCGATGATTGGGAAAAGGGTCATTCTCCATAGCGGGGTGGTCATCGGAGCCGATGGCTTTGGATATGTGAAGGAAGGAACGAGGAATCAAAAGATTCCTCAGCTCGGCAGAGTGATTATTGAGGATGAGGTTGAGTTGGGGGCCAATACTACGGTCGATCGAGCGACCTTTGGAGAGACCATCATTCGGAAAGGGGTAAAGATCGATAATCTGGTTCAGATCGCCCATAATGTCGAGATCGGTGAAGACTCCCTCATCGTTGCACAGGTGGGGATCGCAGGTTCAACCAAAATTGGAAAGAATGTGATTCTTGCAGGACAGGTAGGAGTTGTGGATCATGTCGAAATCGGAGACAACGTCAGGGTAGGTGCCCAATCTGGAGTTCCTTATGACCTTGCTCCCAACCGAGGATATACGGGTTCACCTGCTCTACCTCATCAGGAGTTCCTTCGAGCCATCACCACCTTCCCCAAATTGCCCGAGATGAGGAAGAATCTACTTGATTTTGAAAGACGATTAAAAAAGCTCGAGGAGCTGATCTATTCCAAAGAGAAGGAGAAAAAGGATGATCGAGATTAGGGAAATCATGAATATTCTTCCCCATGCCTATCCCTTCCTCCTGGTCGATCGGATTCTGGAGATCGAACCTGGAAAGAGAATTGTCGGTCTTAAAAATGTAACTTATAATGAACCTTTCTTTCCTGGTCACTTTCCTGAACGGCCGATTATGCCGGGAGTCCTTATAGTTGAAGCCATGGCTCAAACTGCAGGAGTCCTGGCTTTTAAATCGATGCCCGAAGAGAAACAGAAAAGACCGGTCTATTTCTTAGGGATTGATAATGTCCGCTTTCGGAAGCCTGTCGTTCCAGGGGACCAACTTCGATTGGAACTCGAAGTCACCCGCCATCGTCAATCCATTTGGGGTTTCAAAGGAAAGGCTTGGGTGGAAGGGAAATTAGTGGCGGAGGCTGAGCTGCTGGCCATGATGGGGGAGGAGAAATGATCCATCCCACAGCCATTGTTCACCCCAAAGCAGAGATCTCAAAGGATGTCGAGGTTGGGCCTTATTCAGTCATTGAAGAGGGGGTATATATTGGTGAAGGAACCCGAATAGGCTCTCATGTGGTCATTCGAGAAGGGACAACGATCGGAAGGGATTGTCAGATCTATCAATTTGCTTCTATTGGAGAGGCCCCCCAGGCTTTAGCCTATCGGGGTGAAAAGACGACCCTAAAATTGGGGGATCGTAATATCATTCGAGAATTTGTGACCCTTCATCGAGGTACCCTGAAGGGAGGAGGGGAGACAGTCATCGGGAATAATAATTTTTTTATGGCTTATGCCCATGTGGCCCATGACTGTCGGATCGGAAATCAGGTGATTCTGGCAAACGGGGCTACCTTGGCAGGCCATATCTTGATCGAAGATTATGCGGTGATTGGAGGGCTTTCGGCTGTCCACCAATTCTGTCGAATTGGTACCCATGCCTTCGTGAGTGGCCTTACGGGAGTCACACAGGATATCCCCCCCTATACCTTAGCCGCTGGTAATCGTGCAAAGCTTTTCGGCCTCAACACAGTGGGCCTTAAACGCCATCAATTTTCCGAAGAAACGATCAAAGCCCTCAAAGCAGCCTATCGAATCCTCTTCCGGTCAGGGTTCACCCTTGAGAAGGCCCTCCGAAGTCTTGAGGAATCTGAGCTTTCACAGTTTTTAGAAGTTCAACATCTCGTTCAATTCATCAGGCAAACCAAGAGGGGGATTAGCCGATAAGTGGATAAGATCAAAGTGGGTGTGGTCGGGGTTGGATACTTTGGCCAGTTCCATATAGAGAAGTATTTAAAAATGAAGGAGGTCGAACTGGTCGGAGTGGTGGATACCGACGCTGCCCGTTCGAGAAAGATTGCACAAAGATATCAGATCCAATTCTTCGAGAATCATACTCAGCTTTTTGATAAGGTTCAGGCGGTCAGTATTGTTTCTTCTACTCCTTCTCACTATTCTATTGCCAGAGATTTCTTACTTCGAGGGATTGATATCCTCCTTGAAAAACCCATGGTCACGAATTTAGGAGAAGCTGAGGATTTGATTCGAATTGCTGAACAGAAGGGACTTGTCTTTCAAGTCGGACACTTGGAACGATTTAATGGAGCCCTCTTAGCGACCCAAGGCCTGATCCATGAGCCTAGGATTATCGAATTTCAACGATTGACCCCTTTTACGGGAAGAGGAATTGAAGTCGATGTGGTCTTAGACTTAATGATCCACGATCTGGATCTCCTTTTAAGCTGGATTTCTTCCCCGATTAAATCCATCTTTTCGGTTGGACTCCCCATTCTAACTCCCCATTCCGATGTAGCCCACGCACGAATCGAGTTTGAGAATGGTTGTATCGCCTCCCTCTTGGCGAGCCGCTTCTCCAAGGAGAAGGTGAGAAAAGCCCAGATTTTTCAACCCGAAAGCATGGTGTTGATTGATTTTCTGAACCAGAAGGCCTCTTATATTCAGAAAGAAGGGCATTTAGGGGGGAGGGTAAGAGAGATCCCAGTCACCCCGAGTGATCCTCTGGAGTTAGAAATTCGAGACTTTATTCAAAGTGTCAGAGACCGGAGAGTGGCAAAGGTTTCAGGTCAAGAGGGAAGACGGGTTCTGGAATTGGCCCTCCAAATCCTTCAACAAATTCACTCTGCACAGAAACCCCTATCGTGAGATGAAGAAGATTTTCCTTTCGGCCGGAGAGGTTTCAGGAGATCTCCATGGAGCCCATCTCGTTGAGGCGATTCGAAGGATGAACCCTCACATCAGGTTTTATGGAATGGGAGGGGAGTGCCTGAAGTCAATAGGGATGGAGATTCTCATAGAGGCCCATCGTCTATCCGTGGTGGGCATTACGGAAGCCCTATCAAAGATTCCTACCGTCTGGATGGCTCTCAGGAAATTAAGAAATTGGATGGAGCGAGAGAGACCTGATCTGATGATTTTGATAGACTTTCCGGAGTTTAATCTTCGATTAGCAAAGATTGCTCATCATCTGGGAATCCCCGTGGTCTACTATATCAGCCCCCAGATCTGGGCCTGGAGGAGGGGAAGGGTTAAACGGATTGCAAAGTATGTTCGAAAGATGATCGTTTTTCTCCCCTTTGAAGTTCCCTTTTACCTGAAAGAAGGGGTGGATGTTTCATGGGTCGGTCACCCTCTTCTTGATATCGTGAAACCCTCCCTTCCCAAAGAAGAGGCTTTCCGAAAATTCGGTCTCGACCCTGGAAAAAGAACGATCGGACTTCTACCCGGAAGCCGCCAAGCGGAGGTTCAAAGACATCTTCCTGTGCTGCTGCGCTCGGCCATTCTTCTTCAAAAAGAGATTCCAGACCTTCAGTTTGTTATTCCCCTGGCTCCTGCCCTCTCGGAGATCGAGGTTCAATCCCTTATCGAGATGAATCCGATTGAGGTGAAGATAATCAAAGGATTTGTGTATGATATCATGAATCTTTCGGAACTTCTCCTCCTAGCCTCCGGGACGGCAACGCTTGAGGCGACTCTCCTTGAAAAACCCATGGTGATTCTCTATAAAGTTTCCTTTCTTTCCTACTGGATAGGAAGGGGGCTCATTCATGTAAAACATATCGGTCTGGTCAATCTTTTGGCAGGTCGGGAGATCGTCAAAGAATTGATTCAAAAAGAGGCCACCCCTGAAAAGATGGCAGAGGAGGCCCTTCTGCTTCTGAAAGATCAAGCTCTTTATCAAAAGGTAGTTACCTCTCTTCAAGCCATACGGAAAACTCTTGGGGAGCCTGGCGCCGTTCAAAGGGCGGCGGAGATCATTCTTTCCTTGCTTAAAAAGAATGAGTTATGATAACAATAAGAGAGAGGATGATCCATGGACCTTTACCGGCGTCTCCTTCAGTTGATTAAACCCTACTGGATGAAATTGGCCTCTGCCATGCTCTGCATGGTTTTTGTGTCTCTTCTCACCTCTGCTCAGGCCTTTCTCGTGAAACCTGCTTTGGATGAGATCTTCCTGAAGAAGGACGAAAAGAGCCTCTTTCTCCTTCCCCTGGCCATTATCCTTCTGTTCCTTTTAAAAGGGCTCTTCGATTATGGTCAGGCTTATCTCATGAATTACGTAGGGTTAAGGATTGTCGCCGATCTCAGAGAGAAACTCTATCAGCATATTCAAAGACTCTCCCTCTCTTTCTTTACGAAGACCTCTACAGGAACCCTCATTTCCCGAATCACCTATGATGTCGGTCTCATCCAATCTTCTGTTTCAAATGCCATTACGGGTTTAATCAAAGATGTCTTTACGATCTTGGGTCTGATCGGTGTCCTTTTCTATCAGCATTGGAAATTTGCCCTGCTGGCCCTCATCGTCTTTCCTTTAGCGATCATCCCGATCAAAGAGTTTGGAAAGAAACTTCGAAAATTTAGCCGAAAAGGACTCCAGCGGATGGGGTCGCTGACGACCCTCCTTCACGAAACCATCACAGGAAATCGAATCGTCAAGGCCTTCAATATGGAGGATTATGAGATACGTCGTTTTTCCCAAGAAAATGAACGATTTTTTAGAATCTTTTTGAAACGAGTCAGGGTGAGAGCCATTTCCCATCCTCTCATGGAACTTTTAGGGGGGATAGGGGTGGCCCTCCTCATCTGGGTGGGAGGCTATAGTGTGATTCGGGGAGAATTGACTCCCGGGACATTCTTCTCCTTCATGGCTGCCCTTTTCATGCTTTATGCCCCTGTGCGGGATCTTAGTAAGGTTAATCTCGAAATTCAGGAAGGTCTTGCAGCGGCCGGAAGGGTTTTTGAACTCCTGGATACAGCAGTAGAGATTAAGGACGAAGATGGAGCGATTCCTCTCCCCCCTATCTCTAAGGGCATCGAATTTCGGGATGTCTATTTTAAATATGACGGAGAGCCGATCCTCGAGGGGATTAACCTTTCTGTTCGGGTGGGGGAGACCATTGCGATTGTTGGGATGAGTGGAGCAGGAAAGACCTCTCTGGTGAACCTCCTTCCACGATTTTATGATGTCCAGGAAGGACAAATCCTGATCGATGGCTATGATATTCGAAAAGTAACCTTGAAATCTTTAAGGGATCAAATTGGGTTGGTCACCCAGCAGACCATTCTCTTCAATGATACGGTTCGAAACAACATTGCTTACGGAAGTCCCAACCGTTCAGAGGAAGAGATTATCGAAGCCGCTAAAGCCGCCTATGCCCATGAGTTTATTCAAAAGCTTCCCCAGGGATATGAAACCCTCATTGGAGAGCAAGGAGTTAAACTTTCTGGAGGAGAACGCCAACGGATTGCCATTGCAAGGGCCCTCCTTAAAGATGCACCCATTCTGATTCTTGATGAAGCGACCTCCTCTCTTGACTCCGAATCAGAGATTGAGGTTCAAAAGGCTCTGGAGAGATTGATGAAAGGCCGAACGGTTTTTGTCATCGCTCATAGACTCTCTACCGTTCGAAATGCTCATCGAATCATCGTTCTTTCAGAAGGAAGGATTGTTGAAGAAGGGACCCATGAGGAACTCATGGCCCGCGGAGGGGAGTATTATCGACTCTATCAACTCCAATTCAAGGATGATGGGATGAAGGTCGAGAGGAGGGAGAGAAAGAAAATTTACTGATGGAAAAATGACCATCAAAAGGCTCAAAAAAAGGTTGGCCGAAAAATTTGGGCCGTGGCTTGCCTATTGGGCGGTTAGGCTTTTAGCTAAAACCATGCGTTTTGAGATCCTCCGTTCAGAGATCCCTATGTCTTTCTGGAAGGAGGAGATCCCTGTTATTGGAGCATTTTGGCATAGTCGGCTTCTTATGATGCCGGTCGTTTACAAGGGAAATAAGTTAAGTTTTTTAGTCTCCCCTCATCGAGATGGCCAGATTGTGGGTCGAGCCTTTAAGAAATTCGGGTTCATGCCGATCCTTGGCTCCTCTGATAAAAGAGGAAGTCAGGCCCTTCAGGAGATGATCAGGGCCATTCGCCAAGGTTATGACGTGGCCATTGTCCCGGATGGACCCAGGGGACCTTGTCAACGGGTTCAATTTGGAATCATCGAATTGGCCCGCCGCACTGGAGCCCCCATCCTCCCGGTCTCTTTCAGTGCATCCAAGAAAAAGATCATGAAGACTTGGGATCGATTCCTCCTTCCAAGACCTTTCTCCAAAGGCGTCTTTATCTGGGGAGAACCCATTTATGTGAATCCCAAAGGAGATCGACAGTATCTTGAAGAAAGGAGGGCTTTTTTAGAGAAACGCCTGAACGAACTCACCGAAGAGGCTGATCGTTATTTTAACCATGGAGGAAAGGAATAAGACTTCTCTTTATGGTGTTATCCTATCTTTACAATATACTCTTCACCCTATTCCTTCTTTTTTATATCCCTTTTCTCTTCCTTAAGAGTCTCTTTCAAAAGTCACTTCGAGAAGTTCTCAGAGAGAGATTGGCCTTTTACCCCTCTCTTTCTCCGGCTCGACCCATCTGGATTCATGCAGCCTCGATGGGAGAGGTTCTTTGCTCTCTTCCATTGATCAGAAAGATGAGGGAGGAGTTTTATTCTTTTAGAATGGTTCTTACAACCATGACTCAAGCTGGCAAAGAAACAGCCAGGAAGAATCTTACGGAAGTGGATGGGATTCTTTACTTTCCCTTTGATCACCCTGTGATTCTCAAACGGGCGTTTCGCACCCTCTCCCCTTCCCTTTTACTCATTGCGGAGACGGAGCTCTGGCCCAATCTTCTTCGGCTCTGTGGAGAGAAAGGGATTCCCGTTCTTCTTTTTAACGGCAGGATCTCTCAGAAATCCTTTGGAAGATATAGATGGTTGAAACCCCTTTTTAAAATTCCTCTCCGTTCCGTATCCCTCTTTTTAATGCAGACGGAAGAGGATCGTAGACGAATCATCGAGATGGGAGTTCCCCTCGAGAAGACCCGTGTCACCGGGAATCTTAAATTTGACCAAGTCGTTTCTTCTCCGGATTCGAGAAAAGAAAGCGAGGACAAAAGCCTCCTCTTTTTGAAGTCCATCCCTCTCTGGATTGCCGGATCGACCCATCCCGGAGAAGAGGAGATACTTCTCCGTCTTTTCAAGAGACTCAAAGAGAATCATCCTTCTCTTTGCCTTCTTCTTGCTCCTCGCCACCTCCATCGGCTTGAGGAAGTAGTGAGACTCTTAAAAAGAGAAGGCCTCTCCTGGGTGAAAAGAACAGCTCTTCGGGCTAAAGAGGAGGAAGAGAGAAAGCAGGTGATTCTTCTCGATACCCTTGGTGAGCTGAAGACCCTTTATCAATATGGAACTATAGTGTTTATTGGAGGCAGTCTGGTTCCGGTGGGAGGACACAACCCTCTGGAGCCTCTCTTCTTTAAGAAATGCGTCCTCTTCGGGCCTCATATGTTCAATTTTATGGAGATCTCCCGGCATTTGGTTAATCTCGGGGGAGCCATTCAGGTAAAAGATGAAGAAGAGCTTGCCTTTCAAATGGAAGACCTTCTCAGAGATGAGCGAAAAAGGAGGGAGGTTGGAGAGAGGGGATACCAGTTTGTTCAAATGCATCGGGGGGCCACCAAAAGAAGCATGGATGAAATACGAGCCTATTTGATTGGAAGATAAAAAGATTGGGAGATCAGAAAATCCAACACTTATGACTTTATGAAGTGGCGAATGGATCACTTCCTTTATAAAAAGAGTTCCTCCTGGGGAGAAAGGGTATCCCTCTTTCCTCTTTATCTGGCTTCTATTCCATATGGATGGGCTGTTTCGATGAGGACTCTTTTGTATTCCTCGGGTTTCCTAAAACAGAATAGACTCCCCTGTCCCGTGATCAGTATTGGAAATATTACGGTGGGAGGAACAGGGAAGACTCCCTTGGTAATCCATCTGGCCCAGAGACTGGTTGAAGAAGGAATCTCCATAGCCATCCTGAGCAGGGGATATAAAAGGAATAAAGATTCGAGTCCTTTGGTCAGCGATGGGAAAACGATTTTTCTTCCACCTGAAGACTCCGGAGACGAAGCCTACTTGATGGCTCAGAGGCTCAAGAACGTTCCTGTGCTGGTTGGAAAGGATAGGTTCAGAAATGGCTTAATGGCTCTTCAAACACTTAAGGTTCAAGGGTTTCTTCTTGATGATGGATTCCAACACCTTTCTCTTTATCGAAATCTCAATATTGTTCTCATCGATTCCCTCATTGGATTTGGCAGCGGATATCTCCTTCCAAGAGGTATTCTCAGAGAGCCTCTTTCGAGTCTTCAGAGAGCGGATCTTTTCATCCTGACCAAGGTGAAGGGAAAAAAGGATTGTGACCCCCTGGAGAACAGATTAAAGGAGCTTCACCCCCGGGCTAAGATTTTTCATAGCCATTATGAACCGGTTGAATTTGTAAATTCCCATGGAGAGATTCAAGAGCTTTCGTTACTGAAAGGAAGGAGGGTCCTCGCCTTTTCTGGAATTGCCAGGCCTGAAACCTTTTCTTCTCTGCTTGAACAGATGGGCATTGAAATCCAGAAGGAATTGGTCTTTCCCGATCATCATTCTTATTCTATTTCCGACTTAGAAAGGATAAGGAGAGAAGCCAGAGGAGTGGACTTCCTGGTAACGACAGAGAAGGATATGGTGAAGTTGGCCCAATCCCCTCTTTCTACCTTCCCCCTGATGGCCCTTCGGATCGATGTGAAGGTATGGGAGGAGGAGGAATTTTATAGAAGAGTAATGGAAATTTTTTGAGAGATAGGTTAAAAAAATTTTTTAAAATTTTGGAAGGGAGAATTTTTGGAGATGAGTGAGCAGGTAAAAATCTTTGATACCACCCTTCGGGACGGAGAGCAATCTCCGGGAGCGACGATGAATGTCGCCGAAAAGGTGAGGATTGCCGAACAGCTGGAGAAGCTGAGGGTGGATGTCATTGAGGCGGGTTTTCCCATCTCCTCAGAAGGAGATTTTGAAGCAGTCAGAGAGATTGCAAAGAAGATCAAACGATCGGAAGTCGCCGCCTTGGCGAGGACTTCTTTGCCGGATATTAAAAGGGCTTGGGAAGCGGTAAAATTTGCCCTCCATCCGCGAATTCACACCTTTATTGCCACCTCCGATATTCATCTGAAATATAAACTTCGAATCTCTCGAGAGAAGGCTTTAAGGGAAGCTGTCAAAGCGGTCAGATATGCCAAGAGCCTCTGTGAGAATGTAGAATTTTCAGCGGAAGATGCAACCCGGAGCGATATCGATTTTCTGTGTGAAGTCTTCTCAAGAGTCATTCAGGCAGGGGCCACCACCATCAATGTTCCAGACACGGTGGGATATGCGATCCCGTCAGAGTTTGGAAGGCTGATCAAGACCATCCGCGACAAGGTCAAGGATATCGATAAGGTCACCCTAAGTGTTCACTGTCATAATGATCTCGGATTGGCCGTGGCAAACTCCATCGCTGCCATTGAGAATGGAGCAAGGCAGGTAGAATGTACGATTAATGGAATCGGCGAAAGGGCAGGAAACGCCTCTCTGGAAGAGATTGTGATGGCCCTGAAGACCAGGAGAGACCTGTTTCAATTCCATACCCAGGTCAATACGAAACAGATCTTTTCGACCAGCCGTTTGGTTTCAAAAATTACAGGAATGGTCATTCAACCCAATAAGGCGGTGGTAGGAGCCAATGCCTTTGCTCACCAGTCAGGGATCCATCAGGATGGGGTGTTAAAGGAGAAATTGACTTATGAGATTATGACTCCGGAGTCTGTGGGAATCCCTAAAAGTTCCATTGTTTTGGGAAAGCTTTCAGGACGTCATGCCTTCAGGGAAAGGCTTAAAGAACTGGGTTATGAGCTCTCCGATGAAGATCTTGAACGGGCGTTTGCAAGGTTTAAACAACTGGCAGACAAAAAACGGGAGATCTTTGACGAAGACATTGAATCGATCGTCGTCGATGAGATCCTTCGAGTTCCGAAACGTTTCAAATTAGTCTACCTCAATGTGGTTGCGGGAAATTTGACGGTTCCCACAGCCACGGTTCAGATGGAGGTGGATGGGAAGCTCGTTCAGGAAGCTGGTTTCGGAGATGGGCCAGTGGATGCGACCTTTAAGACGATTAAGAAGATCACCCGAACTCGATCAAAACTCCTTCAGTTTGCCATCAATGCCATTACCAGCGGTACAGAGGCTCAGGGAGAAGTCACGGTGAGGTTAGAAGAGAAGGGACAGACCGTCATTGGTCAGGGAGCAGATACGGATGTGATTGTGGCAAGTGCCAAGGCCTACATTAATGCCCTGAATAAAATGGAATTCAAAAAGAAGAAATTGATCGGGATGTAAAGATGACCCATCCGATGACTCTCACAGAAAAGCTCTTAGCCTCCCATGCCCATCGGAAATGGGTTTCACCGGGAGAGATCCTGAACGTTCGTCTGGACCTGGTTTTGGCCAATGATATTACTGCTCCTCTTGCGATTCAGGCCTTTCAGGAGATTGGTGCCAAAAAAGTCTTTCGCCGGGATCGAGTCGTGCTGGTCCCTGATCACTTCGCTCCTGCCAAGGATATCCTTTCGGCCGAGCAGTGCAAGGTGATGAGGGAATTTGCAAAGGCTCATCGTCTCACCCATTATTTCGAGATTGGACAGTGCGGGATTGAACATGTTCTTCTCCCGGAGAAAGGACTGGTTCTTCCGGGAGAGGTGGTCATCGGTGCAGACAGTCATACCTGCACCTATGGAGCGCTTGGAGCCTTCTCCACCGGTGTCGGGAGTACGGAACTCGGTGCAGCGATGGCCACAGGCGAGATCTGGCTCAGAGTCCCGGAGACGATCAAATTCATCTACTATGGGAGGCTCCAGCCTTGGGTGGGCGGAAAGGATTTGATTCTTGCGACCATTGGAGCTATTGGGGTGGACGGAGCCCTTTATCGAGCGATGGAATTTTCTGGGGAGGCCATTCGTACACTTTCCATGGCGAATCGCTTTACCATGTCCAATATGGTCATCGAAGCAGGAGGAAAGAATGGGGTGATTGAACCCGATGAGGTGACCCTTCAGTTTATTAAAGGGAGAGCCCAAAGGCCTTATCGCATCTTTAGAAGTGACCCGAAGGCTCGGTATGAGCGAGTCATCGAGTTTGATGTGTCGAAGATTGGCCCCCAGGTGGCCCTTCCCCACCTTCCCTCCAATGTGAAGGATGTAAGAGAGGTGGGAGGGGTTGAGATCGATCAGGTGGTCATTGGTTCGTGCACCAACGGCCATCTCGAAGATCTAAGGGTTGCGGCCAGGATTTTGAAAGGAAAAAAGGTAGCTTCTACATTACGACTGATTATCATCCCGGCTACTCAAGAGATTTATCGACAAGCCTTAAAGGAGGGTCTCATCGAGATCTTTTTATCTTCGGGAGCAGTGGTCAGTCCTCCTACCTGTGGACCCTGCCTGGGAGGTTATATGGGTATTTTAGCAGCGGGGGAGAGGGCTTTGGCCACCACAAACCGTAATTTTCGGGGAAGGATGGGACACCCTGAAAGTGAAGTCTATCTCTCGGGGCCTGCAGTTGCGGCCGCAAGTGCCGTGAAAGGAAGGATTTCTCATCCCGAAGAGGTCTTAAGAAGGAAACCTTGAGAGGAAAGAAGAAAATGCGATTGGAGGGAAGGGTTTGGAAATTTGGTTCAGATATTGATACCGATGCCATTATTCCTGCCAGATATCTTAATCAATCAGATCCTAAAGAACTGGCGAAACATGTGATGGAAGACGAAAGGCCTTCCTTTTCCAGAGAGGTGAAGAGAGGTGATATTCTTTTAGCGGGAAGGAACTTTGGCTGCGGGTCTTCCAGGGAGCACGCCCCCCTGGCTCTGAAGGCAGCCGGTATCTCCTGTATCATTGCCAAAAGTTTTGCACGGATCTTTTTCAGGAATGCTTTCAACATCGGTCTCCCTCTTCTGGAATCTCAAGAAGCCCCCGAGGTCATTGAGGAAGGGGATCGAGTTCGAGTGGATCTTTCTAAAGGTGAGATCTATGATCTCACAAAGAAGAAGAGATTTCTTTCGAAACCGATTCCTCCCTTCATGCAGGAGCTCCTTCGTGATGGAGGCTTAATCCCCCATCTCAGAAAAAAGATGATCAAACATAAAAAATAGAGCAAATTCTGTTGACTTTTGGTTGAAAGACTAAATAGAATTCACTTTGTTCTACTTGGATCAATCCGATGGAGATTCGAAAGCTAAAAAACCTTTTAAAGAATGTTCAGAGGGGAAAGCTCTCTATCGAGGAAGCGATGAATCAGTTGAAATCGCTTCCCTTTGAAGACCTTGGCCATAGCAGGGTAAACCATCATCGGTCTCTTCGAAAGGGATTTCCAGAGGTGATCTGGGGGGAGGGAAAGACCTCCGAGCAGATTCTTTCCATCATGAGGCAGATGAAAGAAAAAGGTCAGAATATCCTTATCACCCGCTTGGACGAGAAGAAGGCAAAAATGATCCGAAGGGTCTTTCCTAAAAGTGAGTATCATCCCCTCTCAAGGGTTCTGATGTATCTAACCCATCCAATAGAACTCGTTGGAAAAGGAACAATTCTCGTCATTACGGCAGGGACTACGGATATCCCTGTGGCTGAAGAGGCTGCTTTGACGGCACGATTTATGGGAAATCGGGTCGAAACCCTTTATGATGTTGGGGTTTCGGGGATTCATCGACTCCTTTCGGAAAGAGAGAAGATCGAGAGGGCGAGGGTATTGATCGTCGTGGCCGGAATGGAAGGGGCACTTCCAAGCGTTGTTGGAGGACTGGTCCCGCAACCTGTCATCGCTGTCCCCACCAGCGTTGGATACGGCGCCAGTTTCGGGGGGATTGCGGCACTCCTTTCCATGTTGAATTCCTGTGCCGCGGGGGTGGCGGTCGTCAATATTGACAATGGGTTTGGAGCAGGATGGATGGCCAGTCTCATCAATCAGATGTAAAAGAGAGAAAATGGAAGGGGTCCTCTGGATAAAGTTCTTGAATGAAGGAGTAAGCCTTGTATTGCTCATCAGTGTGGGAGTGATCCTATACAAAGGAGTGAGGAAAAATCACCTCCTTCTTTCCGAACGGGAGGAGACCTTCAGACGGTATCTCCTGTTTCGTGAAGATCTTAAGGTCCGGATGAAACTCTACGGGGAGGATGAGAAAACTTATCGGGAACTCCTGAGAAATCTCTCCGAAGGCTGGAAAAATTTTAAGCGGACCTATGACCAATATCTGGAGACCCTTTCTAAAAATGTCACAAAGACCAACCGGTTTCTTCAGCTCCTCACCTTAGCGCTGCTTCTCAATAGCTTTAGACTTCTTTTCGAGTCCTATTACTTCTTTGGCCTTCAATCTCGGCTTTTTTATCTTCTGACAAGAGAACTCTCTAACTATGTCATCGTGATTTTAGGGTTCTTTCTTTTAAAAGAACAGAGAGATCGATTCTTTTCAATGAAGGGCGAAATGGATAAGATGGATCGAGAGATCCTATTCTATTCGAATCATCTCACGGAGATAGGAGAAAAGAGGGCCCTTTACGATGAATTCAGTCCTCTTGAGAAAGGAGAAGGGGATGGAAAGAAGGATTAAGATTCGAGTGGGGACACTCCAGGTGGAGGCAGAATTAAATGATTCGAAAACCGCCCAATTGATCTGGGAGGCCCTGCCCATAGAAGGTCGGGCCAATACCTGGGGTGAGGAGATCTATTTTTCTATCCCTGTGAAGACGGGTTTGGAAACGGGCTCAAGGGAAGTCGTTTCAGCAGGAGAATTGGGATACTGGCCCACAGGGCA
>JBDOIB010000117.1:0-5786 GCA_041082155.1 Thermodesulfobacteriota bacterium
GGTCGTCATTGAATCGTTCAAGGAATTGGCCGAAAAAAATTTAGTCGTCATTCAAGCGACCATCTATGTAGAGAAGGAGTCTCAAAAAAAGATCCTCATCGGGAAGGGAGGACAGAAACTCAAAAAGATTGGCGAATTGTCGCGAAAGGAGATCGAGGCCTTTTTAGAGAAGAAAGTCTTTTTGGAATTGTGGGTCAAGGTAGAAAAAAATTGGACCCGAAACCCAAAGGTGTTAGATTCATTGGGCTATTTATCATAATTTCATAAGATCATGGATGAAAAGACCTCTTTGGGAATGCTTCTTCGATCTCACCGAGAATCGAAGAGGATCTCCCTAAAGGAGTTAGCTAAGCAAACGAAGATCCGGGAGCATTTTCTCCGGGCCATCGAAGAGGATCGATACGAAGACCTTCCTCCTCCCATTTATATCAAAGGATTTCTTACTTCCTATGCAAAAGTGGTTGGACTCCATCCAAAGGATATTCTTCAACAGTATGATCAATTTCTTAGAAAAGACCTCCAACCTTCGGAGGAGAGAAAGCTCCGGAGAAATTGGAATAAAAGGCAGTGGGGGATGATTGGAGGGGTCCTTTTCATCAGCCTTCTCTTCTCGCTCTTTTTTCATCCCTATTGGGGTATTTTTTTTAAAAAAACCCCTCCCAAAGAAATCGAGATAAAACCTCCATCTCTTCTCCAGACCCTCCCCGTTCAAGAACCCTATATCGAGGAAGATAAGAGTCTTTTATCCCTTAAATTAGTAGCGACCGAGAAGGTATGGATTCGCCTCCGGATAGATGATCAACCTGAAAGGGAAACGATCCTTCATCCAGGAGAGGAGAACTCCTTTCAAGGCCTTCATCAGATTTATCTTCACATCGGGAATGCAGGGGGTTTAAATTTGATCTTTAATGGGAAACCATTAGAAAAAATGGGGAAATCTGGAGAAGTGATTCATCTGACGTTCAATCCTCAAGGATGGGAATTTAAAAGCCCCGAAAGGGGAAAAACACCTTAAAAAGGAGAAGACCGATATGGTTCGTTATCATGATGAAGATGAGAGGGATCAGATTTCATGGAGAGAGATTGATCGAAGGAGAGACCGATCTCCCCATGCCCCAAAGGAGCCCCCCCGAGAACGGGAAAGGCCGAGGAAATCGGATTGGTTAAAAAAGAGGTATCGGAAAGAAGTGGAGAAGCTCTTTATGGGCAAAAAAGGAACCAAAAAGCATCAGAAAGCCCTCGATGACCTTGACCGACTTCATGGAACGGATCAGTTCGATGAAGCGGTTCGAAACTATTTAGAGGAATATGGACTTCCAGAGGATTGGAGTACGCTCTCTCTCCTTTTGGACTACTCAGACCCTGAAAAGGTCTCTGAGGTGCTGAGAGTGATGAGAAACCTCTACGAGGAAAGAACCCCCATGGAAAAACAGGGATTTAAAGCGAAACTCGATATTCTTGCGATGACGACTAATGATAGTGACCTCCGAGAGATGGCCGAGGAAATTCTTCGATCTTTATAATAAAAGAATTTAAAAGCCTCTTCCAACGACCCTTCACCCCCCCAAAATCTTTTCTGCCAAGATCAGGTCTGGTTGGAGGAAAACACTCCAGACTTCTTACGGATTGGCTTTTGAATGGGTTTGCCTGGAAGAAAAGGGTTTCTTTTTTGACGGAGTCTCTGAAATCGTTTCTGTTCCCCATATTTTCCAAATCGCCCGCCTTTTCCCATCTTTCATTCTCCTTCTCCTTGAAATTTACACTCGAACTTTTGGAGAAGAGGTTTTGAGATACTGGTCGATGAGTTCCTCTAATCGTTCTTTCTGCCAGCCAGAATACACTTTTTTCCCCTCTACAATGAACGAAGGATAGGTTCGGATTCCATACCTTAACGATTTATAGAATCCAAGGATGGATTGAGCAGGGATGAGTTTGATGAGAAGACGATGTCTGTAAAGGTGACTCAATTCTCGGATCCATTGATATAATTTTATAGATTCTTCTTTTATCTCAGGAGGGTACGCCTCTATCTCTTTTTGATCAATCGTTTCTTCTATTCTCATTCCTGCCTCGTTAAGAAGAATTTTACAGGGACCCCGCTGGTCCATAAGGGTAATGAGCTTCGTCACAATCTCCAGCAAAACAGGCTTCATGACTGTTCTCCAAATGCTCTTTAATTCAGTTTATAGAAGATGAAAAAAAATTATAATCTGTAATACATCAGTTCTCGATAATAGGGTTTAACTTTTTGAGTTTTTCCTAAACTTCTTTTGGGTAGGGAATTCTCCATTTCTATGCTCCATCTTTGATTAGTTAGAATTTTTGAACCTTCATGTAAAATAGTTTTTGGGAATTATCGAAGGCTCATAGGTGAGAAGAAAAAAAATGGTGGAGCTGATGGGGATCGAACCCACGACCTCATGAATGCCATTCATGCGCTCTCCCAGCTGAGCTACAGCCCCACCTTTTTAAAAATTAACATGAAAAGATATAAATTGTCAAAACCTTTTTTAGATGGAAACGGAGAAAAATTCAGAATTTATTCGGGTCTATGAGACCCCAGGGAATTCTTGAAAATTTAAACTTGACAAAAAGATAAAATTTGTATGATAAATTGGATACTGTGTACAATGATTACCTTAAATTTGGATGTAAGGAGAAAAGATGAATCTACCTCAATTTGAATTCGTTCAACCTCGATCCGTAGAGGAGGCATGCTCTCTTCTTCAAAAGTATGCAGAGGAGTCAGTCCTGCTGGCGGGTGGAACGGCTCTCATCGTTCAGCTTCGTTACCGGCTTAAGAAGCCAAAAGTTGTCATCGGCCTAAAGGGTCTGACCGGATTGAATTATATCAAAAAGGATAAAGAGCTCGTTTCAATCGGCTCTCTGGTAACCCTCGAGACACTCGAAAGTTCTCCCGTGATTCTGAATAATTATCCCCCGTTAATTTCTGCCATCCAGCAGATCGCCGTTCCTCCCATTCGGAATCAAGCCACTCTGGGTGGAAATCTCTGCCTTGAGAACCGCTGTATCTACTACAATCAATCCGAGTTCTGGAGAAAGACACAAGCCCCTTGCCTCCGATTAGGAGGTGAGGTTTGCTACGCCGTGAAGAGTGGAAAACGATGCCAGGCTGTCTACTCCGGGGATTTAGCTCCTCTGTTAATGGTTCTGAATGCTAAGGTGAAGATCCTCTCGGCTCACCGTGAAAAGATTCTTCCACTGAGTGATTTTTTTACAGGTCGAGGTGAAAAACCGAATATTCTCGATGGACATGAATTATTAGCGGAGATTCAGGTTCCTTTGAATGAGCCTGGCGTAGGATACGCTTATGAAAAGCTTCGGGTTCGAGAGGGAATGGAATTTCCGATGGCCGGAGTCGCTGTGAGAATCAAAAGAGGAGAGAACGGCTCGATTGAACAGATCAAAATGGTCCTGGGTGCGGTAGGAACGGCCCCCCTGGAGGTCACAAAGCCATCGACCCTCAAAGTCGGTCAGAAGTTTACAGATGAAATTCTTGATGAATTCTCAACTCAGGCTATGGAGGCGGCACGACCGGTTGGAAATCTGATCATGGATTCAGAGTATCGAAGAAAGATGATCGGAGTTCTTACGAAACGGGCGTTGAGCCGAGCCTGGGCCATGGCTGAGAAAAGAGAATCCTCTTGATTAGGGGAGTGCTATGGAAAAGATACCTATCTCACTTCATATCAATGGGCGTGTAGAAACTCTTGAGGTTGTACCCTATCGAACTCTCCTGGAAGTCCTGCGAGAAGATTTACAGCTCACCGGGACCAAATGTGGATGTGAGGATGGGAGTTGTGGAACCTGTACAGTTTTACTTAACGGTGTTCCGGTCCGTTCCTGTCTTCTCCTTGCGGCAGAGGTTCAGGGTCAAGAGATTCTCACCATCGAAGGATTGGCTCAGGGAGAAAAACTCCATCCTGTTCAGGAGGCCTTTGTCAGGCATGGCGGGATCCAGTGTGGATTCTGCACCCCAGGAATGATCCTGACAGCAAAGGCACTTCTGGATAAAAATCCGACCCCTACCGAACAGGAGGTTCGTCAGGCCCTCTCTGGAAACCTATGCCGTTGTACGGGATATACAAAGATTGTTGAATCCGTGATGGCTGCTTCAGGCCAGGAAGTTCCTTCGTCCCTAAAAGAGGAGTTCATCTCCCCCTATTCGGTGGTGGGGAAACGAACCCCTCGATTTGATTCGATTCCAAAAGCAAAGGGGGAAGCCAAATACTCCGCCGACCTCTATTTGCCCGGGATGCTTTATGCAAAGGTTCTTCGAAGTCCTTATCCTCATGCAAAGATTCTAAATATAGACACCAGTCAGGCGGAAAAACTCCCAGGGGTCCGGGCGGTGATTACGGGGAAGGACGCTCTTCCCTATCGATGGGGCGTTTTCTCTTATACTCGGGACATGCAGTTTCTACCCACTGATAAGGCACGGTTTATTGGACAGGAGGTAGCTGCAGTGGCGGCTATCAGTGAAGAGATTGCCCAGGAGGCAATTGATTTGATTAAAGTTGAATGGGAACCCTTACCTTTTGTCCTCGATCCTGAAGAGGCCTTGTTAGAAGGTGCTCCTCTAATCCATGAAGATAAACCTGGAAATATTAGTGTCCGGATCTTTGTCAATGAGGGAGAGGTGGATAAAGCCTTAACAGAATCCTATTTCGTAGAGGAAGGGCGTTTCTCTTCGCCTGAAGAAAGTTATTGCCAAACCGAGAACTATGCAGTGGTTGCTAACTTTGATAGTACAGGACTCGACATCTGGTGCCCGAATGCGGGTCCTCATATGAAGGCAAGACCTCTGAGTAATGCCCTGGGGATTCCCACCTCCGATGTTCGTGTTCGGAAAATTAACGTAGGGGGACACTTTGGGGGGAGATCTGAGATTTCTCCGGCCGATTTTATAACTGCCCTTCTTTCAAGGAAGGCAGGAAGACCCGTAAAACTTGTATATACCCGAGAGGAGAATTTCAACTGTGTTCGTCAGGTTCATGGAAGTGTGACTTATTGCAAAGTAGGGGTTGATCGTAACGGGAGAATTACAGCAGTGGATATGAAAGTCATTATGGATGGGGGAGCCTATGCGAGTACCGGTCCGATCGCTGCTTCAGTGGCTTATATTATGATTGAAGGAACATATAAATTCCAAAATCTTCGATATGAAGCGATCCGGTCCTATACCAATAAACCTCCCCGTGGAATGTATCCTCATCATCCACGAACTACCTACGCGGCATTAGAGTTACTTTTAGATTCTTTGGCTGAAAAATTGGGGATGGACCCCCTCGAATTTAGAATAAAGAATGCTGTTTACGAGGGTTATATTACTCCTACAAGAACGGTGATTACCTCTTGTGGAGAAGTGGAGACCATGCGTTTAGCCTCTGAAAAAGCAGGATGGAAAAAGAAACGAGGGCATTTGCCCCCTTATCGAGGAATCGGGATAGGTTGTGCCTCGATGATTAGTGGCTTCCCCATGGGGATTCGGGGAGGATCTGCTGCCTTCGTCAGATTTAATGAAGATGGGGATGTGATTGTGATTTCTGGGGTTATGGATAATGGTCAGGGAAACGATCACATGATCGCACAAATTGCGGCAGAGGAATTGGGAGTCCCTTTAACAAAAGTGAAGGTGATCACAGGGGATACCAGTGTGACTCCCTCTGACCAGGGAGCTTATTCTCAAGCCTCCACCCTTATTTCAGGGGGTGCAGTAAAGGCTGCGGCTGCTGATGCTAAGGAACAACTATTAGAAGTGGCTG
>JBDOIB010000121.1:0-20656 GCA_041082155.1 Thermodesulfobacteriota bacterium
CCCGGATAACACAGCAGAATCTCGAGCATGTTTTTGGCCGCAGGATCTCTCTCTTTAATCGTTCGAATGTCTTCCTTCAACCGTTCAAACATAAATCAAAACTTATTTAAAAATAAGATATTTTCCCTCAAAATACAACGAACCTTCGGTAACTCTCCCCCCTCCGAATCTCGCGAAATGTGTTTCTCCCATCCTCCTCTCGAGGCTATCCTTACCCAAGAGTGAGGGATTGGAGGAGTAAGAAATCTCACTTGACAACTAAACAAATGTATAGTATATATTAGGACAGTTTGAAATGGAGAGTTAGAGTTTTGGAAGGTGTTTAAAAATAAAGCGAGAGGGAAGTCATGGAGCTGACGGAACGACAAAAGGAGATTTTTGATTTTATCACTACCTTTATCAAAGAGAGAGGGTATCCCCCTTCCATCAGAGAGATCGGGACTTACTTTCATATCTATCCTCGAGCGGTCTTAGACCATCTCAGGGCATTGGAGAGGAAGGGGTATTTGAGACGACAAGGGACCATGTCGAGGGGGCTCGAGATCCTTGTCTTTCGGGAGGGAAGGGGATACGGAGAGGAAAAGTCATTGATCCGGGAGGTTCCCATTCTCGGAAGGGTAGCCGCAGGGAAACCTCTTTTGGCGGTCGAGAATCTCGAAGGAAGTATTCCCCTTCCTGCAGAATGGACCAAAGGGAAGGAGGTCTTCCTTCTGAGGGTAAAGGGAGATAGCATGGCCCCTTATATTCTTCCAGACGATGTGGTCATTGTCCGGTCTCAATCCACAGCAGACAATGGGGATGTGGTCGTGGTTCTGATGGGAGAGGAGGCGACTGTAAAACGGTTTTTTAAAAAGGGAAAGAGGATTGAGCTGAGGCCCGATAACGAGCGATGGGAGACGATTCGGTTTGAGGAGGGAGACGAAGAGATTCGGATCCTCGGGAAGGTCATCGGGGTGTTTCGGAAGTGCTAAAGAAGGCATAGGGCATAGAGAAATTAGGTCCTTAGAAGAGAGATGAATCTACCCATAATAAAGAGTTGGTTTGATGAGGTTTTGCTTCAGCTGGATCTGGGAGACTCCTTTCCTAAGAGAATTCTATTTTGGGGAGAGGAAGCGGGAGGGATTGCTTCTTATATGGCAGGCTGGATGGCGGGCAATGAGGTGGAGGTCAGGGTACTGGATGGGGCCAATCGGTTCGATCCTTATATGGTCTCTTCTTTTGCCAGAAAGGCAGTGATTCCTCCGGAAAGAGTCCTTAAGAGGATTCTTATTGCCAGGGCTTTTACCTGCTATCAAATGGCTACCCTGATAGAAAGATTGCCCTCCTTTGGGGGAGAAGCTCATGAACCTCCGCTACGAAGAAAACCCTATGTCATTCTTCTTGGACCAGTTACTCCTTTTCTGGACGAAGATGTCTCGGAGAAGGAGGGTTGGTCTCTCTTTGAAAGGGTCCTGAAAAGAATAGAGGAGCTCGGGAGGAAAGGGGTTTCTTTTTTTCTCTTTCAGCCCTCTGTCGCCTTCAATTTCTCTTTTCTGAAAGGGAGAACGGGAAGAGGAGTGGAATCGAGGGAAAGCCGTCTTCTGAAGAGACTCTTTCAGTTTTCCGATCTGGTCTGGAAGATATCCCTCGAAGATCAGCAGTTGCGGATGACTCTGATAAAAGGGGCGGCCGGTAAGAGGATCAATAAAAATTCCGAATCGGAGACTAAGTCCCCGCCGATTGTAATAAAAGGGGCTTCATTTTCATATCCATAGATTGAAATATTTCTGCAATGTTCGATTTAAAATCTGTAGGGAAGGATCTCTATGGGACGGACGGTTCTTCCTTTTAGCAAAATTCTGGAGGAGGAGTTTCAGGAGTGGAGGAAGTTTCGGAGAGGCCTGAGAAAAGAGGATCAACGATTTCTCGACCGTCTCTTCGAACAGGCAAGACTTCATGTCCAAGCAGGAGTCTACGCCTCAAGACCCTGGCCTTTTGAAACCATCCTGATCTCCATTCTTCTGGAACATGAGAAGGCGCTTGCGGAACTGAAGGAAAAGGTAAGAATCCTCGAAAGAGGGTCGAAAGAGAGCCCCGAGTGCCCCGTCACCGAGCATAGCCTGGAATAGAAAATGGAATTTCGAGGCTGGCTTTTCGACCTCTATCCCCTGGATTCGGTCATGATTTTGTGGGTCAGGGGTGAAGATGGGAAGCTTTACCGTCTTCAAGACCCTTTCCAACCACGATTCTATGCCGAAGGGAAGAAGGGGATCCTTCTTTCTCTATTTCGCTATCTTCAGGAGAGGCGGTTCGCTTCGGGATACCAATGGATCCGAAAGAGAGAGTTCTGGAGCGGAGAAGAGATTGAAGTCATGGAGATAGAGATCGTTTCTCCGGAGCGATACGCTCAACTTCCAAGGTTGCTTCCTCCCTGGGAAGAGAGGCTCAACTTCTACAACTGTGACATTCCAGTGGCTCAGCTCTATCTTTATGAAAAAGGGGTCTTCCCTACAGGTCGATGCTGGGTGGAGTGCGAAGGGGGTATCCTCTTTCAAATCCATCCTGATCCCGACGAGTCGGTCTGGGAAGAGGACGATTCCCCTCCTGAGCTTCGGGTCATGGAACTTCTGATGGGGAATGAGAATGGTTCGAATCCCTCGCTCGTCATCGAGTGTGAAGGGTATCGAGAAGAGATGGATGTTTTAGAGATGGAAGAGATCGCAAGACTCTTAAGACATTTCGACCCTGACGTGATCCTGACCGAGGACGGAGATGCCTCGATTTTTCCCCTTCTCCTTTCACTGGAGAAAAGGTGGAAGAAGCCCATTCCATGGGATCGCGAGCCCCATCCTTTCCGGAGGCCGATTCGTTCTGAAGGACGTTCCTATTTTTCCTATGGTCGGACTTATTATCAGGCCCCCGCTTATCTTTTATTCGGAAGATGGCATATCGATCGCCGAAACTCCTTCATCTATGGAGAGTCAGGGATGGAAGGAGTGATTGAACTTGCGCGGCTCGCTAAAATTCCGGTTCAGCGGATGGCCCGCACCTCCCCGGGGACAGCCATTACCTCCATGCAACTGGATCGGGCTTTTCAAGAAGGGATTCTTATTCCCTGGAGGAAAGGGGAACCGGAGCGGTTTAAGACCGCATGGGATCTCCTTATTTCCGACAAAGGGGGTCTCGTCTTTCAGCCCAAACTGGGGATCTTTGAAGATGTAGCAGAAATCGACTTCGCATCGATGTATCCCACGATCATGGTCCTTCATAATATTTCTCCAGAGACGGTGCTCTGCCGATGCTGTGAGAATCACAGGGTTCCAGAAGTGGGTTATACTATCTGTGAAAAACGGGAGGGAATCGTTCCCAGAACGCTTAAACCTATCCTAAAACGAAGGGCGTGGTTGAAGGAGAAGATGAAAGCCTATGATCGCGAAATGCTCTCCCGCTCCTCTCCTCTGAGGGAAAAGGGCAAGGGCGAGGAGGATAGGCGGGAGATTTATAACCGAAAGCAGACGGCACTGAAGTGGATGCTTGTCACCTGCTTTGGATATTTAGGGTATCGAAATGCACGGTTTGGAAGGATTGAGGCCCACGAGGCTGTGACAGCCTTTGGCCGAGAAAAGCTTCTTCGAGCAAAAGAGATCTGTGAAGAAGAAGGGTTTGAACTTCTCCACGCCATCACGGATTCTCTTTGGATCCGGAAAGAGGGACTGAAAGAGGAGGAGGTTCTTGAGCTCTGCCAGAAGATTAGCAAAGCCACAGGGGTGACGATGAGCCTCGAAGGGATTTATCACTGGATCGCCTTTCTTCCTTCCAAAGGGAACAGAGAAAGCCCTGTAGCCAACCGCTATTTTGGCCTCTTCAAAAATGGGAAGCTCAAGGCGAGAGGTTTGGCTTTTCGAAGGGCGGATGTTCCTCCACTGATCCAGAAGGCCCAGATTCAAATGCTTGAAATCCTCTCAGAGGCCAAAAATGTAGAAGAATATCGATCGAAAATCCCCGAGATGTTAGAGGTCTTTCTCGAGACCGAAATGAGGTTAAAGAACGGGAAGATCGATCAGGAGGATCTCCTCGTTTCAAAGAGGATTTCCCAGGAACCCAGTGCCTACAAGGTAGATAGCCTCACTGCCCTGGCTGCCCAGCAGCTGGAGGATGTGGGCATTCCTCCTCATCCCGGGGAGAAGGTTCGCTATCTGATCAAAGACGAGCTCTCAAAGGATAAATCCGAGAGGGTGAGGGCATTCCCGCTGATAAGACCGGAAGATACCTGCGATGTCAAAAAATATCGACAGATGCTTGCCAAGGCCACTGAAGAGCTCCTGATCCACTTCGGGTATGATACCCAACAACTCCTCGGTGCTCCCTCATGAGTGAGAAAAATTCCTTTCTTGGATAAAAAATCTCTTGACGGAATTCATCCTCAAGGTTATGAAATAAAAAATTTTTGGAGGTCTCTTTGGTTTCAGAAATCACTCAGTGGATTATGGATCTCATGAGGGCCCACGGACAGCTTTCGGTCTTCATTGGAGTGATGATCGAACAGATCATCGTTCCCATTCCCTCTCCATTGATCATCATGGGAGCTGGAGCCATCCTTATTCCCTCAGAACTTTCTATCTTTCAAGCCTTTGCTAAGATTCTCTGGATTATCGTGCTTCCTGGAACAATCGCTTCCACTTTAGGCTCTTATATAGGGTATCTGATCAGTTATTATGGTGGGAAAGCCCTGGTCATTCGATTTCAGCATTTCTTAAGGGTTGACTGGGCAGAGATTGAGGCTTTGGAGCACCGTTTCCGTGGTAAGAAAGAGGCCTTAAGCATCTTTCTTACCCGGGCCATTCCCGTCTTCCCGATTTCTTTGATCTCCATTTTCGGGGGATTATTAAGAATTCCACTTCGACCCTTCACGGTCTTTACTTTTTTGGGGTCAATCTTTCGATGTCTTTTTCTGGGGTTTTTCGGGTGGTGGATGGGAAGCACCTATGTAAAGGCTGCGACCCATTTAGATTCCATCGAGACGATCGTTTCAATTTTAATGCTCATGGGAATGGGTGCGGTGTTTGTATATCTCTATTATAAATTTAGGTGGACCTCATTTCATTCAGTAAGCAAGAGACAAGAAAAAGGATAAAAAGGGAACAATCTCACAAGTTGAAAGGAGGAGGGATTCATGAGAGTGGAGTTAGATGAAGAACTCTGCATCGGATGTGAGGCTTGCGTAGATACCTGTCCAGAGGTTTTCGAAATGGAGGATGACAAAGCCCATGTGAAGGTGGAAATAGTTCCTGAAGAGGTCATCGAATTGTGTCGAGAGGCGGCTGAAAACTGTCCTGTAGAGGCGATCCAGATCGAAGAATAATTTATAGAAATAAAAAGGGGATATCCCTCTCATGAAGATATCCCCTTTGGCCTGTTGTAAGCGTATTAAACTATCTTAATCTAAATAATCTTTGATCTCCTTATATCGGTTGGGATCCCTCAATCGCTCGAGGGCTTTGGCTTCAATTTGACGTATTCGCTCTCGGCTCAAACCAAATTGTCTTCCGATCTCTTCAAGGGTGCACTCTCCATCCTCCCCGATTCCAAAACGAAGCCGAAGGATCTTCTCTTCCCTCGGAGAGAGGGTGGAAAGCATTTTATTCACTTGGTGGATGAGATCTTTTTCAAGCAAAGCATCGGCAGGAGAGAGGCTCTTTTCATCAGGGATAAGATCTTCCAGTGTGCTGTCCTCGTCTCCAATAGGCATGTCTAAGGAGATAGGTTCTTCAATCAGATTTAGAATCTTCTCAACATCATGCTGCGGAATCCCGCTATCTTTTGAAAGCTCCTGGGAAGTAGGTTCGCGACCTTCACGCTTCACCAAGTCTTTAAAGGATTTCATCATTTTTCCTTTAATTTCAAAAAGATAATTCGGGATTCGGATGGTCCTTGATTTCTCGGCAAAGGCTCTGAGAATGGCTGCACGAATCCACCAGGAGGCATAAGTACTAAATTTATATCCCTTCGTGTAGTCAAATTTGGCCATGGCCTGCATCAAACCTAAATTTCCTTCTTGAATCAGATCTAAAAAAGAGAGCCCTCTGTTGGCATACCGTTTGGCAATACTGACGACGAGTCGTAAATTGGCTTGGATCAACTCATTTTTAGCCTGTTGAGTTTCAATCACAGCCTGTTGATACCGATTCAGAAGTTGCTTATAAAGTCGAGCCTTTTCCCTTCTCTCAGAAAGAGTGAGTTTAACCTTCTTCCCATTCTTTCCTTTGGCTTTGCTCCCATTACGAGATTGAGGATTCGCCTTTTTCTTCCCATTTTTAGGTCCTTGGGTAGGAAAAAGTTGATTTTTCAGCCTCTGAGCCCTTATCTCAAGGCTCCGGATTTCTTTCTCCCCTTCTTTGATTCTTTTAGCAAGTTCAACCTCTTGTTCAGGGGTAAGAAGAGAAATTTTTTCAAGTCCTTTTAAATATTCTAAGGTAATATCATTGGTAAAGAAGGTCTCTTCATCGAGACCTTGATCTCCATGAAAATCCTCCTTCTCCTCAATCTCTACCTTCTCTTCGGGAATATGGTACTCGAGATCCTCTAATGCCTCATCCAATTCCTTAGGATTATAAAGAATTGGGTCCAGTGAAGAAAAAGAAGCCTCCGTTTCTTCCAAGAAAGAAGGAGAAGATTCAAGGATGAGTTCTTCTCTTTTCTTTCCGTTTGCCTTACCCTGTCTCACTTCGATACTCTCCTTTCTTTTTAGAACAAAAAACCCCTTCCACTGATTTTAATTTTATGGAAAGGGGAAAAAGCCACACAATATATATAAAAGACTCTTAAATCACTTTTAACTTTCTCAAATTCTATAAATAGTATATTCAATTTATTTCTATTTGTCAAGAATTTTTTTTATTATTTTTGTTTAATAATTTCAAATATTTATAATATTCCGTAATAAATTACCTAAATTCAGATAGGAATTAAGAAAGGTTATTGTTATTTAATTTGTGAAAAAATACACAATATATGTTTTACTTTGCTTCAGTTTAAGAGGAGAAATATAATATTGAAAGAATATTTAAGAAGATCTTAAAAGGGAATATTATTTCAGGGTTGATTTAAATACCCATTTCTTTTATATAAGTTGAAAATATTTAAAATTTTTACATTGACTAAAAAATGGGCTACGTGGATCTTCATATTCATACGACTGCATCAGATGGGGTGATGACCCCCTCTGAGATTGTCAGATATGCTAAATCAAAAGGGCTTCAGGCAATTGCAATCACGGATCATGATACGATCGATGGGGTCTCAGAAGGATTGGAGGAAGGGAAAAGGATCGGTTTTGAGGTGATTCCTGCTATCGAAATAAGTGTAGAATATGACCATGGTTCTATGCATCTGCTGGGATATTTTATTGATATTTATCACCCGCTTCTAAATGAAAAATTGAGGGAATTACAGAAAGCAAGGGCAGAACGAAACCCCAAAATGATTGAAAAGTTAAATCAGTTAGGAATTCCCATTACCTATGAAGAGGTTCTGAGGGCTTCCGGAGGTGGCCAGGTTGGAAGGCCCCATTTCGCCCAAGTTCTGGTGGAGAAACACTATGTGGGAAGTTTCCAAGAAGCCTTTGAGCGTTATTTGAAGAAAGGGGCACCTGCATACGTAGATAAATTCAGGTTTACTTCAAAAGAAGCGATCAATTTTATCAGGGAAGCCAATGGAGTGGCTGTACTGGGTCATCCCAATACCTTGGGTCTAAATGGGCAAATAGAATTGGAACAGCTTCTTATTAGATTGATAAAAGAGGGACTAAAGGGAATAGAGGTATATTATCCTGAACATTCACCCTTAGAAACTGCCCAGTATAAGCTCCTTGCCGAGAGATTTGGTCTGGTGGTCACAGGTGGTACGGATTATCATGGGATAGAAAAGAATGGAGTGGATATAGGAATTGGCAGAGGGGACATGAGACTTCCCTATTCAATGGTTGAAGCTCTTAGAGAGGCCCGAAATTCCTTAAACCCATCAGGAGGGAGAGGTGGTTGAGTGTCTGTTGATTGTAACCGCTCTTTTATGGGGGGTAACTCCGATTATTGAAAAAATGGGACTTGCTCGAGTTGATCCATTGGTTGGAGTCACAGTAAGAAGTTTTCTTGTCACCATAGGACTTTTTTTCTTAACCTTTTTACTGGGAAAGGGGAAAGAATTAGGCTCCCTCGATGGAAAGAGTATCTTCCTTTTTGGACTGAGCGGTCTGATGGCAGGTCTTCTCGGGATGTGGACCTATTATTCTGCCTTGAAGATAGGAGCAACCTCCAAGATTGTTCCGATTGCAGCAAGTTATCCTTTAGTGACCACCCTTTTAAGTATGATAATTTTAAAAGAAGGGGTCACCCTCACGAGAGCAATCGGCACGGCCTTAATTGTCATAGGGATTTGGCTGGTTAAGTAAGGTACCATGGATTTAGAAAAAATATAAAAAAGGAGGATACCTTCAATGAAGAGGCGAAATAAGACCAGTCGATTAAAGGCGGCTCTTAAACATAAGAATATCAGGAGGTCATTAAGGAAGTCAAAAGGAGAAAGAAAGTATCCCTCCTAATTCCCCTTTTTCACTTATCCAGTATTATGTTCAATGGGAAGACCCCCTATCTTGTTTTTTCGGATCCATCAGGTCGCATTTTTGATCACCCTTCATTGAGAATGGCTGGGAGATCAGGGGATAGGATTTTGATACCAGATTCCTCCGAAATCCTTCCCTTACCTCAAGGAAGTCAACTTTTTACCCTTCCTGGAAGAGTTCCTATCGGATGGAATGAAGATCAGGGGAATTTTATTCCGTTAGAGAGGATAAGCATAGGGAGGAAAGAGATTCAACCCATGGCAGTAGCTGCTTTCCTTCCCCCCGGTTATGTCCGGACTCATTTACCCGCCACCCGACTTGAATCAAAAGCCCCTATCCTTCCCCTTTGGGCTTATTCGGCAGTGGGGTGGAAGGATGGAAAGTTTTGGGTCACTGGATTCCTTCTTGATCCAAATCCTCACTGGAATCCAAAATATTTTAAAAATGATCAGCTATTAAGCCAAAAAGTGGCCTCCTTATTGAAACAAAATCCGGCCAATCGATTATTGAAGCATCTTTCAAGATGTGCGTTGGAATACCACTGCTTTGCTGCAAAAAATCTCTTTTTTAGGAGATGGGAATGTCCACTTCCTACTTCTCCTGCTTGCAATGCGAGCTGTCTTGGCTGTATTTCCCTTCAGCCCTCTGAGTGTTGCCCGGCCTCCATGGAAAGGATTCCTTTTGTTCCTACGGTCGATGAAATTTTGGAGGTTGCCCTCCCTCATTTAGAAACCGCAGAGGAGGCCATAGTGAGTTTCGGTCAGGGTTGTGAGGGAGAACCCCTGCTTCAATCCTCACTCCTTGAAGAATCGATCAGAAAGCTTCGAGAAAAGACCGATCGGGGAACGATCCATCTCAATACCAACGGCAGTTTTCCAGATCGAGTGGCAAAACTTTGTAAAGCAGGGCTCGACAGTCTCCGGGTCACACTCAATAGTGCCAATCCAAGATATTATCATCTTTACCATCAACCTAAGGGATACAGTTTCAGAAAAGTAAAAAAGTCTCTCATGATGGCCAAGGAGAAGGGGATTTATACCTCCATCAATCTCCTAATCTTCCCAGGTGTAAGTGACCGGGAAAAGGAAATTGAAAGGTTGATTCAGTTTATCGAGCAGACAGAGATCGATCTCATTCAGATGAGGAATCTTAATATCGATCCCGATCTCTATCTAAAGGCCATGGGAAGGGGGGAAGGCATAGGAATAAGGAGAATGATGGACATTCTGAAAAGAGAGTTTCCACGTCTCCAGTTTGGTTACTTTAATCGAACCAAAGAAGACTTTTTTAGAACCATCGATTAAAACCTCACGGGACAAAATGGATATTCATCAAGTCAAAAAGGGGATGATCGATGCCTTTCCCATCGTCTTAGGTTATCTTCCAGTGGGAATGGCCTTTGGACTTTTGGCGCGGCAAGCAGGACTGACCCCTGCAGAGATAGGTCTCATGAGCCTTTTAGTCTATGCGGGGGCAAGCCAATTCATTGCAGTGGAAATGATTTTAAAGGGAATCCTGTGGGCTCCTATTCTCATTACCACCTTTCTCATCAATCTCAGACACTTTCTGATGAGCTCAACCCTTTCCCTCTATTTTAAAAGAAGTCAGCCATGGATTCTTACTCTTCTTTCCGCTCAGCTTACGGATGAGTCTTTTGCAATGGCTATGTCAAACCCTGGGAAGATTGAAAATCGGCCTCAATATCTTTTTGGACTTCAATGCACTTCCCATCTTGCCTGGATCACAGGTTCAGTCCTTGGAGCCTTTTTCGGAAGATTGATTCATCCCCAATCCTATGGGATCCCATTTGCCCTCCCGGCCCTCTTTATCTGCCTGCTTATGCTCCAAGTTCGGAGTACTCTCCATTTTTCTCTCATGGGAGTTGCGGGAGCCCTCTCCTTACTTTTTAAATCATTTCTACCGGGAAATTGGTATATCATTCCGACTGCACTCATCACCTCGGGGTTAGGAGTCATGATGCAAGAGAAGATAGGTCCTTGGAGAGAAGGATTGAAGGGAGGGACCGGGAGAGAGTGAGATTAAATATTTTTTTTCTTATCCTTGGAATGGGGATCGTGACCTTCCTGCCTCGATTTTTCCCTATGATTTTTTTGACCCGATGGACACTTCCTGAAAAGATTAAGAAGGGGTTGGAATGTATTCCCCTTTCGATTTTAAGCTCACTTGTCTTTCCTCTTTTTTTCTTCAACGGAGAGGGGAAAATAGAGGTTCAACTCCATCCCCTTCTTTCTTCAATCCCTGTGTTTTTATTTGCCTGGAAGGTAAAGAGTCTCTGGGGATCGGTTCTCCTCGGGATGTTACTCTACTGGGGATTGGGCCTGATCTTCTAAAACGGGTATCTCCCCACTTTTATCACATGATCTGCAATCTTTCGTCTGAGCGAAACCGTATTGACCGGATTAAACCGGGTAAGCTTCTTCAGAGCAGAAAGCTGGGTCCGAAGGGTATCTCCTTCAGAGAGGGCTGAAAAGACCTGCTTGGCAAGGCTCTCAATCCGGTCAAAGGCATCATTCACATAGACCTTGACCATCGCCTTCTGGATTTCGGCTCTTTCATCTCCGAAGCGATCCATCGTTTTCATCGCCCGCAGGAGGGCACTCTCCATGGCGAAGATCTCAATAATCATATCACTGAGCCATCCCAGGATCTCCTGCTCTTCGGCCAGTTTCATCATATACTTTTGAACGGCAGCGCCTGCGGTCAGAAGAGTGATCTTTTTCGCCATCTCGACCATCTCTTTCTGAAGGGTAAGGGCTTCATCATCTGAGTCGATTTTCGGTCGAAGGGAAAGGAGTTCACTGGCTACCCTCTGGGCTGCAGGAAGAAGAGGGAGACGATTCTTCATGGCTCGTTTGGTCAACATGTCCATAATCAGAAGACGATTGATTTCGTTTGTCCCTTCCCAGATTCGATTGATTCGAGAATCCCTGTAGCCTCGTTCAATTGCATAATCATGGATGTATCCGTAGCCTCCATGAATCTGAAGGGCTTCGTCTACAATAAAATCTAACATCTCGGAAGAGTAGACCTTGTTAATGGAGTCCTCAATGGCATACTCCTCGATTCCTTTGGCCATCTGCATTCCAACATCCTCTGCATGGGGATCAATTCGCTTGAGAATCTGGTCAATCATTCCGGCTGTTCGATAGACCATACTTTCCGTGGTAAAGGTTCGAATCGCCATCTCTGCAATCTTATGTTTGATCAAACCGAATTCAGCAATCGGTTTTCCAAATTGAACCCTCTGCTTGGCATAGGTGACGGCATCCTGGAGGGCACCCTTCGAGGAACCCACACAGCCTCCTCCCAATTTGAAGCGTCCGATATTAAGGGTATTGAAAGCCACAATATGTCCCTTTCCGACTTCACCCAGGAGATTTTCCACAGGGACCTTAGCATCGGTAAAGATCACACTGCGGGTAGAAGATCCCTTCATCCCCATCTTATTTTCTTCCTCATCCAGAGAGACTCCCTCGAAGTTTCTTTCCACAATAAAGGAGGTGAATTTTTCTCCATCCACCTTTGCATAAGTCACAAAAAGATCCGCAAAACCCGCATTGGAGATGAATTGTTTTTGGCCATTGAGGATATAATACTTTCCATCGGGGCTCAGGGTCGCAGTGGTCTTTGCGTTTAAAGCATCCGAGCCTGCTTCCGGTTCGGTAAGCGCATAGGCCGTGATCATCTCTCCGGTTGCGATTTTCGGAAGGTAACGCTTTTTCTGCTCTTTATTCCCAAAGAAGATAATCGGAAGGGATCCAATTCCTGTATGGACGGCATAGGCGACCATGAAGGATCCTCCTCCCTGGGAAAGCTTCTCCATCAATAGAAGTACACTCACTTTGTCCAGTCCCTGACCCCCATATTCTTCCTCAATATCTCCCGAAAGAAATCCCAATTCTCCTGCCTTTTTGACCAGACTGGGAAGAAGGCCTTCCTTTTGGGCTTCAATCTCTTCCATCACCGGTTGTACCTCACCCATGACAAATTCTGTCGCCGCTTGGGCGATCAATCTCTGTTCCTCAGTGAACTCTTCGGGAGTAAAGATTTTTTCCGGGGAAATGGACTCGATAAGAAATGCTCCGCCCTTTATGAATTCTTCCATCGTCCTCTCCTCTCTTATAAAAGTTTATTTGGCTTCAGGGTTTTCGAAGATGCCTGCCGCTCCCATTCCTCCACCAATGCACATACTTACCAGGCCATAGCGAACTCCTCTTCGTTTCATTTCATAGAGGAGCGTCGTGGTCAGCTTAGCTCCGGTGCATCCCAAGGGATGTCCGAGGGCAATGGCTCCTCCATTGACATTGACGATCTCAAGATTTAACCCTAATTCACGGATCACATAGAGGGCTTGGGAGGCGAAGGCTTCATTTAATTCAATTAAACCAATCTCGTTGAGGGTGAGACCTGCTTTCTTTAATACTTTAGGAATCGCATAGGCAGGACCCACTCCCATAATTTCTGGGGGAACCCCAGCAACCGCAAAGGCTCGAAAGACGGCCAGTGGTTTTACATTTAATGACTCTGCCTTTTCTCGGGACATGAGGACCAAAGCCGCGGCTCCATCACTCGTTTGAGAGGAATTGCCTGCCGTCACGGTCCCTTTTGCTTTAAAGACAGGTTTCAGGGCAGCCATCGCCTCAAGGGAGGTATCGAAGCGAACTCCCTCATCGGTATCGAAGGGAACTTCTTTGACGATCACCTTCCCATCCTCTCCGATCTCTTTTACCTTCGCCGGAATAGGAATGATTTCCTCCTTGAATTTCCCCTCACGGATGGCACGGGCTGCTTTCTGATGACTGAGCAGGGCAAAGCGGTCCTGATCCTCTCTTGTGATTCCGAACCTCTCGGCCACATTTTCAGCAGTGAGTCCCATAGAGATATAGGCCTGAGGATAATGTTCCACCAGATAGGGATTGGGAGAAGGGGTGAGTCCCATGATAGGAACCTGGCTCATAAATTCGACGCCTCCTGCCACCATCACCTCTGTGGCTCCTAACATAATTTCATAAGCGGCTGTAGCAATCGCTTGAAGGCCAGAGGAACAGAAGCGATTGACTGTTTGTCCCGGAACGGTATAGGGAAATCCTGCCCTCAAAGTGATGACCCGAGCGAGATTGAGACCCTGATCTGACTCGGGAAAGGCACAACCAATGACCACATCATCCACCTCTTCCATTTTAAGACCAGGAACCCGGCTAACGGCTTCTTTAATGACGATGGCTCCGATCTCGTCGGGTCGAGTATCCTTGAGGATTCCCCGCGGGGCCTTTCCTACAGCAGTTCTTACGGCAGAAACCACGACCGCTTCTTTCATCGTAGAACCCTCCATTTTTTTGACTGAATATTTTTTGGGTATTCTCTTTTCATCATTCCTTTAGATTCAGGGAATCATCATTTATTAGAGATGATGGAATCCCTCAATTACGGAGGGGTTTCCCCCTCTTAAGCATATATTCGATTCTTTCTTGGGTTTTGGGTTCTCCACAGAGACTCAGAAAAGCTTCCCTCTCTAAATCTAAAAGATACTGTTCGGTCACCTCGGTTCCATCAGGTAGATTTCCTCCGGTCATGATATGGGCAATCTTCCTGGCTATATGTTGATCATATTCACTGATGTAACCCCCTTCTTTCATATAAAAGAGTCCCATCTGAAGCAGAGCATATCCTCTCTCTCCCATGACTTTAATCCTTTTGGGTCGGGGAGGGCGATATCCTTCCTGAACTAAATGAAGCACCGTCTGTTTTGCATCGTGAAGGAGATAGTCTCGATTCACCGTGATCTGGTCCGTCATTCTCATATAACCTAACTGTTGGGCTTCTTTGGCACTCGTCGAAACCTTGGCCATAGCGACCGTTTCAAAAGCCCTCCGGACAAAAGGAAGAAGGTCTACTTCCACTTCCGGGGGAATAGCTTCGATGGACCGCAGGAGCATCTCCTTTGTTCCTCCTCCAGCCGGCACCAGACCAACCCCGACCTCCACCAATCCCATATAAGTTTCTGCAGAAGCTCTCATCCTTGAGGCTGCAAGGCAGATTTCACAACCTCCAGCCAGGGTAAGACCGAATGGCGCAGCCACCACGGGTTTTTCAAAATATTTGATGGCCATGAGGGTATCCTGGAAGGCCTTTACGGAAGCCTCGAGTTCATCCCAGTTTTCGTCCTGAATCTCAAAAAGGATGAGCATCAGGTTTGCCCCTGCAGAGAAGTTTTCTCCTTGATTTCCAATGACCAATCCTTCAAATTTTTCTTCCACTACCTTCAAAGCCTCTTTCATCATCTGGATCGTATCGGCTCCGATCGTGTTCATCTTGGAATGGAATTCAAGGCAGGCCACTCCATCCCCAATATCAATTAAACTGGCCCCAGGGTTTGAAAGAATCGTCTTTTTTCGTTCCTTCAAACCGGGTAAAAGAATGATCTGAGGTTTTTCTTCAATCTGCTGATATTGATCCTTGCGAAGATCAAAATAGAAGGGCTGCCCCTCTTTCTTTTCATAAAAGGAGGTATATCCTTTTCGAAGAAGGGATTCCACTAAGGGAGGAATCCTTTCTCCCTCTTTCTCCATTCTCCTGACCGAAGGGCCCACCCCGATAGCATCCCATTGTTCAAAAGGGCCAAGTTCCCAGTTATATCCCCATCTCATGGCTCGATCCACATTCACAATATCCTCTGAGATTTCGGGAATCTTTTCTGCAGAGTAAATCAAGATCTTTTTCAAGACCTTCCACGCAAATTGCCCCGCACGATCAGGGCTGGTGACTAAGGCTTTGATCCGCTCTCCCACCTTCTCTATATTTTTCCCCATTTCAATTGAGGGGAAGCTCACTCTTATGGGAGGTCGATAATCGAGTGTCTCATAATCGAAGACCCAAATTTCTTCCTGGCCTTCCTTTTTAATCTTCTTATAGAAGCCCTGTTTAGTCTTATCCCCCAACCATTGATTTTTAATCATCCTTTGGATAAACGGTGCGGTCACAAAGTATTCCCTTTCCCCTTCCGGAAGGGTTTCGTAGAGATTTTTTGAGACCATTGCAATTACGTCAAGACCCACCAGATCAGCGAGTCTGAAGGTGGCCTGCTTGGGTCTTCCCATCGGAGGCCCGGTGATTTGGTCCACCTCTTCAATCTTAAATCCTTCTTCCACCATCGTTCGGATCGTGATAGCGCTTGCAAAGGCCCCAATCCTGTTCGCAATAAAATTAGGAGTATCTTTTGCAAATACGATTCCTTTTCCGAGAATCCTCTCACCAACCTGAGCTATCCTCTCTAAAATCTCCTTTTGGGTGGAGGGCGAGGGAATGATTTCCAAAAGTTTCATATATCGAGGGGGATTGAAAAAGTGAGTTCCTAAGAATCTCTCTTCAAAGTCTTTCGGAAAACCCTCGACCATCTTTCGAATTGAGATCCCGGAGGTATTGGAACTGATCATCGTCCCTTCCTTTAAAAAAGGGAGTAACCTTTTTAGAAGGGCCCGTTTGGCCTCCAGATCTTCGATGATGGCTTCGATCACCCACTCCGCTTCAGAGACCCATGAAAGATGATCTTCAAAGTTCCCTATGGTAATGAGCTCGGCGTCCTCTTTTAAATAGAATGAAGCCGGTCTGGATTCCTGGACTCTTTTCTTCCCTAAAAGGGAGAACCGATTTCTTACTTCCGGGCTTTCGAAGGTCAATCCCTTCTTTTTTTCCTCATCGGTCAATTGAAGGGGGACCATATCCAGAAGAAAGGTTGGGATCCCCACATTTGCCAGATGGGCCGCAATGGCGCTTCCCATCACCCCTGCCCCTAAAACTGCGGCTTTTCGAATCCTCAAATTCATTGCTTCGCTCCTTTTTTTAAATTTTTAACTGAATCAGAAGGCTTCCTTTTCCACAAGAAGGGTTCTCTCGACTCAAAAGAGGTTTGAAATACCCGAATTGGCCATCAGGAACCCTCATCATAAGATAAGATTTCAGGTCTGAAGAAGTTCTTCCATTTAAGCATATTAAGATTTCTGTTTTCTATCATTTTTAAAAATGTTTTTCAACTCAATTGATGAATAACAACTTAATTTCTGGCTTTGAGGTGGTTTTGAGTTTATTCTTTTTGATAAACTCTAGTTCAAAAATTGTGCCTTCCGGTTCAAGGTCTTTTGAATCCTGGCTTTCACCTTCATCTTAGAGAGGTTTTCAGGCTCCCCTGGAGATAAGGTTCATCTCCGGTTATATTTTTAATCGCGATGGCCTTCTTCCCTAGAATCCCTTCGATGAGTCGATCAATCCTTCGAAGAGGGTAACGATGAGGAAGCGTGATAAATAACTCGTCCATGAATAAAACCAATTACAAAATTAAATGGGTTAAGAATTATTTAGCATAACTCATGATGAAAATCTATTTCCTTTTAATTGGATGTGATAAAATGGTTATTAAATAGAAATGGCAAAATCTTTTTCCATTTTGGTCACTGAAAAAGATCAGGGGAAGAGGATTGATCAATTCCTTTCAGAGTCAGACCTTCCCCTCTCCCGCTCTCAAGCCAAACGATTAATTGAGAATGGACAGGTCTTTCTGAATCAGAGACCCCTCAAACCGAGCACCCGATTAAAATCAGGGGATCTTATTTCTGGAACCCTCCCCGAGCCTAAGCCTCTTTCTCTTCAACCAGAACCCATTTCCCTCTCCATTCTTTATGAGGATTCTTCGTTGATCGTGATTGATAAACCTCCAGGGATGGTGGTCCATCCTGCACCAGGAAATCCCTCGGGAACACTTGTTAATGCCCTCCTTTATCACTGTAAGGACCTTTCGGGAATTAATGGAATATTAAGACCTGGTATTGTCCATCGATTAGATAAGGATACCTCTGGAGTGATGGTGGTCGCCAAAGAGGATGAGGCCTATCATCAATTAGTTCGACAGTTTAAGAATCGATTGATTGAGAAGACGTATCTGGCCCTCGTGTATGGATCTTTTAGGGAGAAAGAGGGACTTATCAATCTTCCTATCGGAAGGCATCCTTATGAGAGAAAAAGAATGTCCACCAAGACCAGAAAGGGAAGGGAGGCTGTCACCCGATGGAAGGTCTTAGAGGAATTCAACGGGTTTACCCTTCTTGAGATTCATCCCCAGACGGGTCGAACTCACCAGATCAGAGTTCATCTTGCCACCATTGGGCATCCCGTCTTAGGAGATCCTCTTTATGGAAGAAAGAACAGACCAGGGACTTCCCATGATCCTTTCCTTAAGGAATGTTTAAAGAAGATCAGACGTCAAGCCCTTCATTCCTTTCGATTAAAATTTTATCATCCCAAAACAGGAAAACCGGTAGAATTTTTTGCACCTATTCCTTCCGACATGATGGAAGTGATAAAAATTTTTCGATCAAAAGGAAGAAAAGAATGAATCGGTTGGATCTGTCCTCCCTTCGATTAAAGAATGGAATTCCCTATTTCAGTAACCCCGAGCTGGAGCAATTGGGATGGGTTACCCACGGTTTTTTGACTCGGCATGGAGGAATGAGTCCTCCCCCCTTTCACTCCCTCAATGTGGGGTGGAATAGTGCAGATCAAAAGGAGAATATTTTAAAGAATCTTGATCTTATCCACCATGCCTTTGAATTTAAAGAAAAACGACTCCTACTCCTTAAACAGATGCAGGAAGATGGAATCCTTTCAATTAGAGCTTCAGATGAAGCTCTCTCTTCCTTTCTCCCTTATGATGCGATGATTACCAATGTTTCCTCTCTTATATTGGGAATAAAAACCGCAGATTGTCTTCCCATCCTTATTGTGGATAGACAAAAGAGGTTGATTTCAGCTATCCATTCCGGACGTCAGGGAACCTCCCTTGAGATTACCCGAAAGGTGTTAAGAAAAATGAAAGAGGAGTGGGGGGCCTCTTTAGAAAACCTTCTCATTACTCTGGGTCCCTCGATCGGGCCGTGTTGCTACGAAATTGATGAAAAGGTTTTTAAAAAAGAGTGGGAACCTTTTTCTATTCCCACAAAACCTGGAAGATGGAAGGTTGACCTCGCCCTGATCAATATTTCCCAGATGAAAGAAGAGGGGGTTCAGGAGGAACAGATCTGGAGAGTGGACCTCTGTACTTGCTGTCATTCGGACCTTTTCTTTTCCCACAGAAGAGAAGGCCGAACAGGAAGGCAGCTCTCTTTCATTGGGATGATTTAATTGACAAAAAAGATGAAAGAAAGTTTCGTTAAGGTTTATCTACAACCCAAGGCTTCAAAAAATGAGTTAGTCGGTCCCTATCGAGATGGGATTAAGGTAAAAATCACTGCTCCGCCCATTAAAGGGGAGGCCAATGAGGCTCTCATTCGATTTTTAGCGAAGCTTTGGGGGCTTTCCCCCTCTCAGATTGAGATTCAAAAAGGTCATCATTCTCGTGAAAAGATATTGAGGATTTCGGGAGAGATTCAAGGGATTGACTTTAAAAGGAAAATCAATTAGTCTAAAAATGGAAGTGGAAAGGTCCTGGTGGGCCTCCTGGACTTCAAATCCAGTGGCGGGCCGAAGAGGTCTGCGGTGGGTTCGATTCCCATGCACTTCCGCCAAATCAGGAGATAGTCCCTGCTATTCGCAGGGAGAAAAATTCAGGAGGAGAGCATGTTTGGAATTGGGATGCCAGAGTTACTGATCATCTTGGTCATCATCCTGATTATCTTTGGGGCTGGGAAGCTTCCTCAAATCGGAGAAGGATTAGGGAAAGGAATTCGAAATTTCAGGAGAGCGACCAAAGAGAAGGATGAGATCGATGTGACCCCCAAAAAGACAGAAGAGATTTCTGAAAAAAAGTAGGAATGCCACATCTGGCTTATGTCGGGATTGGTTCAAACCTCGGCGATAAAATAGACCAGTGTCAAAAGGCCATTTCAGAAATTCTCGCCATCCACGGTCATAGACTCATCGCTCAATCTTCCTTTTACAAAACACGACCAGTAGGTTTTTTGGCTCAAGATTGGTTTATCAATGGTGTGATTCAAATTGAAACCAATTTAGAACCCCTGGAGTTGCTCCGGAAGCTGAAGGAGATAGAACGTAAAATGGGACGGAAAGAGACTGTTCGATGGGGTCCCCGACTAATTGACCTTGACCTTCTTCTATATGACGATTTGGAGATGAAAACCGAAGAACTTGAGATTCCTCATCCACGGTTAAAGGAGAGACAGTTTGTCCTCATTCCCTTAGTCGAAATCAGCCCCAATTTAATCCACCCCACCTTCAAAAAGACGATGAAAGAACTCCTTTTAGAGATTCAGGAAGATCAAGGCGTACAAAGGATTGAAAAAAAATTTGACAATTCAGAAGATATTCGTTATGTTAAAATTAAAATTTAAGGATTGAAAGGAGGTTGGCTATGCGAATGAGGACTGTTATTCTTTTATTGATTTTTGTCTTTCTTTCATTTTCATTCTCTGGCTGTTATTACTTTGCGGCAAAGAATGAAATCAAAGAAGCCGAAAAATATTTAGCGGAGTTAAAAGCAGCAGGAGGGGAAAAGAGCGCTCCCTATGAATATTGCAGCGCAGAGTCTTATCTTTATGCGGCGAAGTTGGAATTGAACCACAATGATTACAAGGTGGCCAAAGGATTTGCTTCTCAATCGAAATCCGCTTCAAAGGCAGGTTTAGAAGTTATAAAAAAGAAGTAATTTAAATTGATGAAAGGGGGGAGATCGAAGATGAATCCAAAATCAACGATCTTGGTTTTACTCATTCTGGGAGCGATGGTTCTCTCGGGATGTGCGGTCAGTAAAGAGACGATGATGGCCTATAACGATGCCAAAGAAACCTTCCAAAAAGCCACTGCTGCTGGGGCAAAGAAGTGTGCTCCCTGTCAGTATGCGACCGCAGAGGCTTATTTAGCCCTTGCCGATCATGAGGTGAAGCATTACTGGAGAGAATTGGAGGATCTTAAGAAGCATATTGGCATTGTAAAAGAAAAATCACTGGAAGCCTTGCGGCTAACCCCTTGCGAAGAGGTTCCAAAACCTGCTCCACCACCAGCACCTCCGGCACCTAAACCAGCACCTCCAGCACC
>JBDOIB010000136.1:0-2476 GCA_041082155.1 Thermodesulfobacteriota bacterium
GCTACTATTACGATCAATAACGCAGCTTTCTCCTTACCTAATCCAGCTTTTACATAAAGTCCATCAGCCCATAGATAAACAGGCTCAAGTCCACTTAGATCCTCTTCCCTCCACCTCTCATACTCCTTCTGCCACTTAGCTTTTAGACGCTGTAAAGATGCAGGTGAAAGAGGTGCTGACTCCCCTAATATACCCCTTAATGCAAGCTCAAAATCCCCTTTGGAGAGTCCATGAAGATATAGTTCCAGTAATGCCTCTCCTACCTCCTCACTCCTTCTCTTGAAAAGTGGTATTATCCTGCTTTCAAATCTCTCCTCTATGTTCCTTAACCTCGGTCTTCTTATCTCTATTGTCCCTGTCTTTAAACAGAGTTTCCTCCGCTTTCCATAGCCATTCCTATAACCTTTCCTCCGGTCTACCCCTTCTTTCCTTTCATACCTCTCTCTGCCAAGAAAGGCTGTAACCTCTTCCTCCAAAATCTCTTGAATGAATTCTTGCACCTTCATCCTAACCCATTCCTCCAAATGCTCATAACAAACCTTTGATTCCTTTGAATTCTTTGATATACTTTCCATGGTGGTATCCTCCTTTCTTATTTTTTTGTTCTCATCATAAAAGGATACCACCGCCTTCATATTTTTACACACCTTTTTATAATATCTCTTTTTCTCACCTCCTTTACTATGGTGAGACTGTTCAATAACTTGTAAAGGCTCATAAATTAAGCCTTTGCAAGCTATTTTCATTTCCCATTTACCGCAATTCATTGTAAAATTTAATATTAAAACAGGAGGTCATTAGATGAGAAGGTTTAAACAACTGAGTTTCGTTGACATTAAAATCTCTTCCCTCATACCACCCAATGACCCCCTTAAAATCCTCTTTGACTCCATTGACTTCTCTTTTATCTATGAGCTTGTCAAAGACCGCTACTCCAAAGAAGGAAGAGAAGGTTATGACCCAGTCTCCCTCTTTAAGGCTATCCTTCTTATCTATCTCGGTTTCGCAGACTCTGAAAGAGACCTTGCGGAGAAGCTCCGTTTTGATGGTCGTCTCTCTTTCCTTTGCGGATTCTCCTATGGTGAGACCCCTAAACATAACACTTTCCATTATTTCAGAGAAAGACTCGGAGTAGAGCTCTTTTCTGAAATCCTCATGAACCTTATTGCTCAAGCCATCTGTCTGATAAAAGCTCGTTCTCTTAAGCTTTCCATAGACTCCTCCCATCTCAATGCTTTCAAATCCGATAAAGATGCAAAATGGGGAGTAAAATCTGCTGATTTCTTCTTTTTCGGATATAAGATTCATGTTGAAGTCACAAATACAGAGTTTCCCATTCCTCTCTCTTTCACTGTAAGTCCTGGAAATGAATGGGATGGGAAGTTTCTCCCTCCTCTCACTGAAGCATCCTCTGAGATAGCAAGCAGAAATGGAAAAAGTATTTCTGCTGTTATAGCTGATGCGGGATATGACAGCAGAGAGAATGCTTGCTATCTCATCTCTAAAAACATTTCTCCATGCATAGCTGAAAATCCGAGAAGGAAAAAGAATGCTCTTTTCAGAGGGGATATTATAGAGACACCTGATGGAAGATTTCTCTGCAGAGGTGGTAGAGAGCTTTGCTTCTGGGGTAGGGAGAAGAGGAGGAAGAGGATTAAGTTCAGATGTCCTCTCTGGAAGGAGAAGGGAGCGGGATGCCTTTTCAGAGATGTCTGTTTCAGGAGTGGATATGGACCTACCTTCTATCTTAAGGAAGAAGATGGGGTGGAGGAAACTCTCAAAGCATTGAGAAGGACTAAGAGCTTCAAAGCTCTTTATAAAACAAGGACTACCATTGAGAGGTTTTTCAGCATTCTCAAGGGTAGTCATTTTCTTGAAGCTCTGAGATTTAAAGGGATAAAGGGAGTGAGCATTCATGTAATTTTGAGTATATGTGCATATCTGATAAGGGTAATAGCTTCCATGAAGCTGAAGATAGATTTGATAAGTGTATAGAGGATAGCTGGCAAAGGGAATTAAGGTGGGGAATAATGGAGGAGTATAGATGAATGGTTTAAAAGAGGAAGAGAGATTAGGGAGAATGGGATGGAGTAGTTCTTTTAAGGAGGATTTTTTGAAAGAAGCTAAAGAGTTCATAATAGTTTAACTCCTTTATTTCCTCCAAGAGGGGTTTTTACCTCATAACTCACAACCATTTTTGAACACCCTTTTTATATTTTATTGTCCCTTTATTGTCAACCCACTCATTATGAAATTGCTAATTTTAACTTTCCATGCAATTAATAACATTTCCAAAGTTAGAAGTAAAAAATTCAAGAATACTGTGGAAATAAGCATTTTCCATAAATTTTTTAAGACCTATTTTCTCATATATTGACTTTACTTTAAAGGAATAATTCAATTTATCTATATAGATATAGTCCACATAATTCTCAATCCTTTTCAAAATGTTCTGGGGATTCATAGGAAGGGCAGG
>JBDOIB010000164.1:0-2562 GCA_041082155.1 Thermodesulfobacteriota bacterium
CAATTTAAAGAAATGCAAAATATCGATGTTCTGATAGGTCATCGGGTAACCAAAATCAACCCCCAGGATAAGAAGATTGAAGTTCTTAATTTAAAAGATTCCGAAATCAAGGAATTCTCTTTCGATAAACTCATTATTGCCACGGGGGCCCGATCCAGGCGACTCGACCTTCCTGGCAGTCAAGCCAAGAACATTTTCACATTAAAAGACCTCCAAGATGCCATACGGATTAAAACCTATCTGGACGAAAAAAAGCCGAAACGAGTCGCTATCCTTGGAGGTGGATTTATCGGTCTGGAAATGTGTGAAGCCTTTCGTTTGAGAGGACTCGAAACCTACCTTTTTTGCCGAAGAGAATTACCCGCTGGAAATCTCGAAAGAGAGATCTCTGAAAGGATTCTTAAGGAGCTTCAAGAGAACGAGGTCCATTTCCTCCCTTACCATGAACCTTTAGCTTTTCACTTAAATCACGAAGCTGAAGTCACCTCTATCGAAACGACTAAAGGAGTATATCCAGCGGACATGGTCCTGATGTCCACAGGCGTAATCCCGAATGTTGAATTGGCCAGAGAGGCAGGGATTGAACTTGGAAAAACAGGGGCGATCAAAACAGACTTCTCTCAAAAGACCAATCTCAAGGATATTTTTACGGCAGGGGACTGTTGCGAGGTCTTTAATCTGATCAGTCAGGATTGGGTTCATACCCCCTTAGGCGATATTGCAAATAAACAGGGGAGAGTGGCGGGTGAAAATGCTGCCGGTGGGAACGGAATATTTCATGGGGTCGTTGGGTCCGCTGCTTTTAAAGTCTTTGAACTTGAAGTGGCCTTCACCGGTTTGGGAATCCATGTGGCCCGTCAGCATGGCTTTGATGTAGATTCCCAGATGATTGAAGCAGAGTCAAAGGTTGGCTATATGCCCGGATCCAAACGGATGCTGATTAAACTCATTTTTGATCGCACCAATGGAAGACTTTTGGGCGCTCAAATGGCTGGAAAAGAGGGAGTGGCAAGAAGAATTAATGCACTGGCCGTCGCCCTTCATCAAAAAATGACCGTTGATGAAATTTCAAGGCTCGATTTTGCTTATGCCCCTCCCTTTTCAGCTCCACTGGATCCTATCTTGATTGCTGCTGAGCAGGCTGCAAAAAAGATAAAAATAGATCATCCTTAATGAGAAAGATGGAAGGCAAGGTCGTTGGGGTATGTGTGAGTCAAAAAAGAACAGACCCCAAGAAAAATGTGGGTTGGGGCTTTTTTAAGAAGGGAGTTGGATTGGTGGGAGATTCCCATTCGGGGACCGAAAAAGAGGTGAGCCTCCTCCCCATCGAACGGGTTCGAAAATTATATGACGAAACAGGGATTCGGGCTGAACCAGGATCTTTTGCTGAAAATATTACGACCGAAGGAATCGACTTAAAAATCCTTCCAATCGGGACCCATTTGAAGGTCGGACAGGCTCTCCTTGAGGTGATTCAAATTGGGAAAGACCCTTCTCAGGCTCATACTTACCATTTTCATGGATATTCTCTCCTTCCCACAGATGGAATCTTTTGCAAGGTGATCGAAAGTGGGGAAGTCAAAATCGGTGATCCCATAAAAATTCTTAATCCATAAGGAGTCCTTTCATGGCTATCCGTATCACAATTTTATGTGAGAATTGGGTAGGACGACTGATGGGGCTGGGAGAACATGGGTTCTCGGCCTTTATTGAAACAGATCATGGGAATTATCTCTTCGATACAGGCGCAGGGCCAACAATCTTATTTAATAGCTTGACGTTTAAAAAGGATCTTAGGAATATCAAAAAAATCTTTTTAAGTCATGGTCATTATGATCACACCGGGGGGCTATCGGAGGTTCTCAAATTGACAGGAAAAGTAGAGGTCCACGCTCATCCCCATGTGTTCATGGATCGAATGGCTATTGTGAAAGAGGAAGGAAAAGAGATAAAACGTTTTATAGGAATCCGCTATAAAAAATCATACTTAGAATCTTTAGGAGCCAATTTTATTTTTAATACCGATTTTACGGAAATAGAAGAGGGTATTTTTTTCACAGGAGAAGTTCCCAGACGAACTACGTTCGAAAAACCGGATCCAAGACTTTTCTGTGAAGCAGATGGCCGAAGGAGTCACGATCTCTTCCTGGATGATCAATCTCTCATTTTAGATACCCCGAAAGGTATGATTTTGATTCTTGGCTGTGCCCATTCAGGGATGATCAATATCATCAACCATGTCATTCAAAAAATGGGAAAGGATAAGTTTTATGCCATCTTAGGGGGAACCCACTTAGACTTTTTGACCTCCGAGCAACTGGAAGAATCGATTAAGTCGTTAAAGAGCTTACAAATCGGTAAGATCGGGGTCTCTCACTGTACTGGAATGAAGGCAGCCTTTCGACTTCATCAGGAATTTGGAGACCGATTTTTCTATGGAGATGTAGGGGCTGAATTGGAGATTTGACTCTTCGGGACTTATAGGTTAATTTGAAAAAACTTTAAAATTAGAGGTAACTATGATCAATATTGTTATTCCCGGTTGGGGGGATATGGAAATTG
>JBDOIB010000131.1:0-1952 GCA_041082155.1 Thermodesulfobacteriota bacterium
TTTCAGCTTCTTGGGGCGAGGACATCTCTACGAAACCAAAACCTCTTGATCGTCCCGAATAGGAATCCAAGGGAATCTTGACTGATTGGACAATGCCTGCCTCTGAAAAGAGGCCTTTTAGATCTTCTTCAGAAGCACGAAAAGAAAGATTTCCTACATAAAGCTTTTGGTTCATTTCTTTATCCCTCCTTAAAATCGAAACCCCCAGGACTTTTAAGAGTCTCTGGGGGTTCCCAAAAACTTTTTAAAAGTACAGGAGATCAGGTAATTTTTTTATTATTTATATTCCAACTCCCTTATCAATGTCAAGTTAAAATTTTGGAAATTGAAAAAATTTGACAAATAAAAAAATTTAAGTTAATTTTATAAAGTTTTTCGTTTGTCAATTTTTGGTTCCCGATGTTATTTTAATAATTTATTGATTTCATTATTTTTTTGATTGAGGGATCGATGCCGACGATCAGCCAACTGGTACGAAAAGGAAGAGCAAAGGTCAAGAGGAAGACCTCCGCCCCTGCTCTTACGGGTTCTCCTCAAAAAAGGGGGGTGTGTATTCGTGTTTATACCACCACTCCCAAAAAACCCAACTCTGCCCTTCGAAAGGTCGCTCGAGTTCGATTGACCAATGGAATTGAGGTGACTGCCTATATTCCAGGGATTGGTCATAATCTCCAGGAACATTCGGTGGTCTTAATTCGAGGAGGTAGAGTGAAGGACCTTCCAGGGGTTCGGTATCATATCATCCGGGGCGCCCTTGATTCTGTGGGTGTTCAAGATCGAAAACAGGGTCGCTCCCGGTATGGAGCCAAAAAACCCAAATAAATAAAGAACTATCCTCTTTTTAAAAATGGTTGAGGAATAGAAAGAGGGAACGTTTATGCCCAGGAAAAGGGAAGTGAAAAAAAGAGAAATACCCCCTGATCTTAAGTATCACGATACCCTTGTCTCCAAGTTTATAAATTGTCTAATGAGAAGGGGGAAAAAGAGTATTGCAGAACGTATCTTTTATCGAGCCCTTGATCTGATCAAGGAAAAGACCCAGTCAGATCCGTTGAAAATATTCTATCAAGCCATGGAGAATGTAAAACCCCTCGTGGAAGTTCGACCCAGAAGGGTAGGAGGTGCCACCTATCAGGTGCCGGTCGAGGTAAGGCCCGAAAGAAAGATCTCTTTAGCGATTCGATGGCTTATCAGTTATGCCAAACAACGTTCAGAGAAGACCATGGAAGAGAAGCTTTCGGCCGAATTGATCGATGCGGCTAATAATCGGGGAGCCTCCATTAAAAAGAGGGAGGATACCCATAAGATGGCTGAGGCTAATAAGGCCTTTGCCCACTACCGGTGGTAAAGGATTCCTTTAAATTTATGGTGAATTTGAAATGGTGGGCTTAAACAGTTTATCCATTGAACGAATTCGAAATATTGGAATTATGGCTCATATCGATGCGGGGAAGACTACGACTACGGAGCGGATCCTTTACTATACGGGTGTGACTCACCGAATCGGAGAGGTGGACGAAGGTTCTGCGACGATGGATTGGATGGAGCAGGAGAAGGAAAGGGGAATAACGATTACTTCAGCCGCCACCACTTGTTTCTGGAGGGATCATCGGATCAATATCATTGACACTCCAGGCCATGTGGATTTCACGATCGAGGTAGAACGTTCCCTCAGGGTGTTAGATGGGGCAATAGCTGTCTTCTGTTCCGTGGGAGGAGTGGAACCTCAATCCGAAACCGTATGGAAGCAGGCAGATCGATACGAGATTCCCAGGATTGCCTTTATTAATAAGATGGATCGAGTGGGGGCAGATTTTGAGGGATGTCTTCAGATGATGGTCGATCGTCTCCATACCATTCCACTCCCTCTTCAGCTCCCTTTTGGAAGGGGAGAGGATTTTCAGGGGGTGATCGATCTTATCTCCTTGAAAGCGATTATTTTTGATTCCCAG
>JBDOIB010000174.1:0-6855 GCA_041082155.1 Thermodesulfobacteriota bacterium
CGCTCTGTCCATCTCCTTTTGAAAGGTAAACTTAAATTTCTATTCTGGGGAGGAATCGTCCTCTCGGGATTCTTCTTTCCTATCATTCTGGAGTCTCTTTTTTCCCTTTTTCCTGGATATCCTGTTCTTTTTTGGTTCGCATGGATCTTTCTTCTCCTGGGAGGACTTTTGCTTCGCTACGGTATCCTTTCAGCAGGGGTAAAGAATCAAATCCCGATGGAGAGATGGATTGAAGCGCAACATTTATTAAAACGACTCAGCGTAAAAGAGAGATAAATGCATAGATAGAAACTGCCTCTTAAGGGAACGCCGTATTTTACTTCTAAAGAGTGAGAATAAAGCCATGCAAGGGAAGGTTCTTTTTATCAATCCCGAAAAATGTACAGGATGTAGAAATTGTGAGATGGTGTGTTCAGTATACCATTGCGGAGTGAGCAACCCCGCTCGTTCGAGGATTCGAATCCTTAAATGGGAAGAGATGGGCCTCTACCTCCCGATGACCTGTCAGCATTGTGAGACGCCCGTTTGCACGGAGGTCTGCCCCACCAAGGCCTGCCATAAGGATAGGGAAAACCAGAGGGTCATCATCAACCCGAATAAATGTATCGGATGTAAAACTTGCATCATGGCCTGCCCTTTTGGACACCCCTTTTTCGATCCCGTAGACCGAGTTACCTGTAAATGTGACTATTGTGATGGGGATCCCCAATGTGTGCTTTTTTGCAATCCAAAGGCTGTGAGCTATATAGAGGCAGATCTTATAAATGTTGATCGAAAACGGGAGGCGGCCAGTCGAATGGCCGAATTTTTAAGGAGAGGAAGATAATTTAAAAAATGAGAGGATTAAAGATGAGGTGAGGTAGGATGTTAACACGCGATGAACAGGAAAGATATGATCGTCAGATCATAATGGAGGATATAGGAGCGGAGGGACAGGAGAAACTGAAACGTTCATGCCTCGCAATTGCGGGGGCAGGCGGATTGGGTTCTCCCATTGCTTTCTATCTCACGGCCGCAGGGATTGGAAAACTTCGAATCATTGATAAGGATCGGGTAAGCTTAAGCAACCTCAATCGACAGATTTTACATTGGGAGGAAGATATTGGACGTAAGAAAGTAGACTCTGCAAAATGGAAATTAGAAAGATTGAACTCCACCATTCAAATTGAAGCCATTGCGGAGACCATCACGGAAACCAATGCTCCCACTCTCTTTGAAGGATGCGATGCTATTCTGGATGCCATGGATAATCTTCCTGTCCGCTATATCCTCAATCGATGTGCGATTGAAAAAGGAATTCCTTTCATTCATGGAGCAGTCTACGGTTTTGAAGGAAGGGCAATGACCATCTTACCAGGGAAATCCGCCTGTTTGAGATGCCTTTATCGAGGGACACTACCTCAAGAAAAGTTCCCGGTGATTGGCATGACCCCTGCGGTGATTGGTTGCATTCAAGCCACAGAAGCCGTTAAATATCTATTAGGAATCGGAAAACTTTTAACGAATCGATTTCTTCTTTACGATGGTTTAGAACTTACTTTCAATGAATTTGCGGTGGAACGGAATCCAGATTGTGATCATTGTGGATCGATTTCATCTTAGGGAGTCAGAAATGAGCGTGAAAATTCACATTCATACTACTCATCGACAATTTACAAATGGAGCAGAGGTGGTGGAAGTCGAAGGCCGAACAGTGGGTGAATGTCTGGACCATCTCATCCAACAATACCCCGCCATGGAAAAGGCCCTATTCGCCAAAAAAGGAAAACTCCTAAATCATGTGGAAGTCTACCTTAACCATGCAAGTGCCTATCCCAATGAACTCCTTAAACCCGTCAAGGATGGGGATGAAATCCATCTGGTTTTGATGCTTGCCGGAGGGTAAAGGAAGGAATCGATGGATGTCATTGACTTCCATATTCATTATATAAAAAAAGAATTACTTAATCCAACCTGGTTAACCTATTTAGAATCAATCAACCCCGAGTTCTTTGATAAGATGGATGAGTTCAGCCAGAACCCCGAGCTCGTCGTTAATCATTTAAAATCAGAAGGTGTAAGATATGCCGTCATCCTCCCTGAGTGTGCTCCTGCGACAAGTGGATATGTCCCGACTGAAGAAGTGATCAATTATTGTCGAGGCCATGAGATGCTTATCCCCTTCGCCTCGATCAATCCAAATGTTCATGAGGATATAGCCGAGAGGCTTGAAGAATATGTGAGGATAGGAGGGGTAAAAGGGCTGAAGCTCCACCCTTCTTATCAATTTTTTTATCCCAATGAGGCGAGACTCTACCCTCTCTATCAGAAGGCACAGGAATTGAGGATTCCCATCATTTTTCATATCGGAACCTCTATTTTTAAAGGAACGAGATTGAAATATTGTGATCCGATTTATCTCGATGATGTGGCTGTGGACTTTCCAGATTTAAAGATAATTATGGCTCATAGCGGGAGAGGGTTCTGGTATGAAGACTGTTTTTCACTTTCCCGCCTTCACAAAAATCTTTATATGGACATTACTGGACTTCCTCCACAAAACCTTCTTCGTTACTTTCCAGAGCTTGAAAAGAATTCCGAAAAGGTAGTATTTGGGTCAGATTGGCCCACCATGCCCACAAGCATCCGATCCAACATAGAAGCCATTAAGCAACTTCCCTTAAGCGAAAAGGCCATTGAATCCATCCTCTATAAGAATGCCCAAAGGATTCTCTTCGGAATCTAATCCTCCCCTTCCCTTTTATAATTTATTAAAATCACATTTAAATTCGGGTTAAAAGAGAATTTTTTCACATTTTACGTAAACTGGCAATTTTTTTCTTGACAAAAAAAATTTGTTTTGGTAATAAAGTAGCGATTCAAACGATACTCCTCTTTCTATCCCATATATTAATAAAATTCTTAGACTTCGGATGGTGGGAATTAATAAAAAAATAAACATACATCACACCTTTCATAGGAAAGGAGTCTCTGAATGGTTCTTACCAATGAGGTCCAACTGAAGGTTGAAAATATCCATATGGCTTTTGGAGGGGTTCAGGCCCTATTGGGCGTGAGCTTTGAAGTCCGGAAAGGTGAGATCTTCTCCATTATCGGGCCAAATGGCGCTGGAAAAACGGTGATGCTGAACTGTATCAATGGTCTCTATCACCCTCAAAAAGGTAGGATCTTCTTCGAAGGAAAAGAGATTACAAAATTAAAACCCTATCAAAGGGCCCAGTTAGGAATCTCCCGAACCTTTCAGAAGATTGAGCTGTTTAAAGGAGCAACCGTCCTTGATAACATCCGACTCGGTCGACATATCCATCTTAAATCTGGGCTTCTGAGCGGGGCCATCTATTTTGGGAAGACCGCACGGGAGGAAATAGAACATCGAGATTTCATTGAAAGGGAGATCATTGACCTTTTGGAGATTGAGCATATTCGGGATAAAATCGTGGGGATGCTTCCCTACGGACTCCAAAAACGGGTTGAATTGGCAAGGGCACTCGCCCTTAACCCTAAGATTATTCTTCTTGATGAACCGCTCGCGGGGCTCAATTTAGAAGAGGTGGAGGATATGGCTCGATTTATTCTCGATATCAATGAAGAGGAACGATGGCAAACCACCTGTGTGTTAGTGGAGCACGATATGGGAGTGGTGATGGATATCTCTCATCGGGTCATGGCCTTAAATTTCGGTGAAAAGATTGCTGAGGGGACTCCCCCCGAGGTTCAAAACAATCCTCACGTGATTAAAGCATATCTTGGAGAGGCGGAGGAAATCTATGTCACAAGGCGCTAGCTGGAGAGAGATTGAGATTACGAAAGATTTAACCATCCCAAAGCTATGGCTCCAGATGGCAAAGAAGTACTGGGATAAAAAGGTAGCCATGCGGGAGAAGGAGTATGGAATCTGGATCCCTATTACCTGGAAACAGTATTACGAAAATGTCAAAAAGATTGCTCTCGGGATGGTGGCTCTTGGATTGGAGCGCGAAGACAAGGTCGCTATGATTGGGGATAATCGCCCAGAGGCCCTCTGGTGTGAAATGGCGGCCATGTGTGTGGGGGCTGTGGGAGTCTGGCTATTCCAGGATTCTCTCATCGATGAGGTTCAATATATCATTGATCACTCGGATGCAAAGCTTATGGTCGGGGAGGGACAGGAAGAGGTTGATAAATGTTTGATGATTAAGGACAAATGCCCAAAGCTTAAGAAGATGCTCTGGGATGACCCAAAAGGGATGAGAGCCTATGACGATCCTATCCTCATCAGTATCAAGGAAGTGATGAAAATGGGTGAAGAGATAGATAAAAAGGAACCCGGCCTCTTTGAAGATATGATTTCAAAAGGGAAAGGAGATGAAATCTGTCTTCTTTTTTATACCTCAGGGACGACGGCCCTTCCAAAAGGGGCTCTCCTCACCCATTATAATATGCTCACCATGGGAAGAAATCTGATGCGGGTGGATCCTTACTATGAGACAGACGATTTTGTTTCCTATCTACCTTTTGCCTGGATCGGGGAACAGATGATGTCCATCTCCTGTGGGATTCAGGCAGGCTTTACCCTCAACTTTCCAGAAGAGCCTGAGACAGCGCAGGAAAATATTCGTGAAATTGGTCCCCATGTGATGTTTGCTCCTCCACGGATCTATGAACAGATGGTTCGAAATGTTCAGGTCAAATATCTCGATTCCACCTGGACAAAGCGGAAGGCCTATGAGTTGGCAATGAAAATTGGCTACCATGTAGCAGAGTTAAAATTTTCCAAAACCCCCATCCCCTGGTACTGGAAGGTTCTAAATTACCTTGCCTACTTAGGGGTCCATAAAAAATTGAAGGATCACTTGGGTCTTTCGAGAATCCGCTATACTTATACTGGTGGAGCGGCCATGGGGCCCGACCATTTCCGATTCTTTCATGCCTTAGGAGTCAATCTTAAACAGATCTATGGTCAGACAGAGATTGCCGGTATCTCAGTGCTTCACCGGGATGATGATATCAAATTTGATACGGTGGGAAGACCTATACCCGAGACAGAGGTAAAGATTACCCCCGATGGTGAGATTATCTCAAAAAGCCCATCCGTGTTTCAGGGATACTACAAGATGCCGGAAGAGACAGCAAAGACCCTTCGAGATGGGTGGCTTCATTCCGGAGATACCGGTTTTATTGACGCGGATGGTCATCTGGTGGTCTTCGATCGAACCAAGGATGTGATGACCCTGAGTGACGGGACGAAATTTGCTCCCCAATATCTGGAGAGCCGATTGAAATTCAGTCCATATATTAAAGATGTTTGGGCGATAGGGGATAACCGTCCTTATGTGACAAGCGTGATCTGTATTGATTATAGTGTTGTTGGAAAGTGGGCAGAAGATCGTAATATCCCTTACACCAGTTATCCCGAACTTTCTCAGAAGCCCGAGGTCTATGAATTGGTCAAGAAAGAAATTATTAAGATGAACCGGGATTTACCTCCGGCCGCTCGAATTCGAAAATTTGTCAATCTTTACAAAGAATTTGATGCTGATGATGATGAACTCACAAGAACGAGAAAACTCAGAAGGGCTTTTGTTGAAAATCGATATAAAGATATTGTGAACGGGTTGTATTCAGACACTCAAAATATTCATATGGACACGACGATCACCTATGAGGATGGTCGAGTCGTCCATATTAAGACCGATCTTCGGGTGATGGAAGTCCCACAATAAAAAGGATTCAAGTGGTCAAGGGTTCAAGTGTTGAATATAGAAAAACCTGAGGCCCTTGAACCCAAGAATCCTTGAACCCTATAGGAGGAGATTTTCATGGAGATCTTTTTACAGCTCTTTATTACAGGAATTCTGGTAGGAAGTATCTATGCCTTGGTGGCTCTGGGTTGGACACTCATATATAAGTGCTCCGGGGTTCTCAATTTAGCGATGGGTGAATTAACGTTAATCGGAGCCTATGTTTGTCTTACTCTCTACCATTGGGGAATTCCATTTATTTTGTCTTTACTCATCACCCTTGCCATTGGATTTGCATTGGGGATTCTCACCGAGGTCATTTTCCTTCGCCCCATGGTCGGAGAGCCTGTCCTGAGTGTGATTATGGTCACTGTGGGTTTATCCTTCTTCTTTAAAGGAATGGTAGAATTGATCTGGGGAACAGATACGGTTGTTTTTACTCCCCCCGTTTTCCCATTAAAGCCTATCTTCCTGGGAAAGATTGTAATCGGCCAGGTCTACCTCTGGGCTTTTATTGCTTCCATCATTCTTCTTTTAGCCTTTGTTTCTTTCTTTAAATATACAAAATGGGGTCTTTCCATGCAGGCCACCGCAGATGATGAAATGGCGGCCCTTTCATTAGGAGTGAATGCAAAGGTGGTCTATGCTCTTGCCTGGGCTATCGCCTTTATGGCTGCGGGGGTGGGAGGAACTCTTCTCGGAAATATCAATGGCCTAAATATCTCGGTGGGATATCTTGGCCTATTAGTCCTACCCGCAGTGGTTCTGGGGGGACTCAATTCTGTTCCCGGGGCGATTGTGGGAGGTTTAGTGATTGGGGTTATTCAGAATCTCGCCGATGGTTATCTGAGTCGGTATACCCCGGGAGGTGTAAAAGACGTTTTTCCTTTTTTTGTGATGGTGATCATTTTGCTATTTAAACCTTACGGACTCTGGGGCTGGATCAGAATTGAACGAGTGTGATTAACGAATCAGTGCGAATTGTAAAATTAACAATGAAAATTTGGGCCGTAATGTCCAAACCTTCGAGTTTACTCATTTTGCATTGTTAAATTTAAATTTTAAATTGGGGGTTTAAAATGGGTTATCGTCCGTGCGGGGTTTATCATCAATATTATAGACAGGATCATGCCTG
>JBDOIB010000134.1:0-25143 GCA_041082155.1 Thermodesulfobacteriota bacterium
CTTTATCCATCAAAAGGCCACGGGAAAAGCGACCTTCGATGTTCTTGAACTTTATAAATTCGGAGTTCCTGTGGAAACCCAGTATTGGCTCTTTGCTGCATTTGCCCTGGCCTTTGCCATCAAGGTCCCGATGTTTCCTTTCCATACTTGGTTACCGGATGCCCATACGGAGGCTCCTACAGCCGGAAGTGTTATCCTTGCTGGAGTCTTGCTCAAGATGGGAACTTATGGATTTCTCCGGTTTGCTATTCCACTCTTCCCCAATGCGGCTTATGACTTGATGCCCCTTATTTCTGTCCTGGCCCTTATAGGGATCATCTACGGGGCCTTGGTTTCAATGGTGCAGCCAGATCTTAAACGTCTGGTGGCCTTCTCCAGTGTGAGCCATTTAGGATATGTGATGCTTGGAATGTTTGCCTTCAATACTCAAGGGATTCAGGGATCCATCTATCAGATGCTTAACCACGGGATTAGTACCGGCTCTCTCTTCTTGATTGTTGGGATGATTTATGAGCGACGTCATACTCGATTGATTGCCGAGTTTGGAGGGCTCTCTAAGGTCATGCCCATCTACGCAACCTTTTTTATGATTGTCACCCTTTCTTCCATCGGACTTCCAAGCACCAATGGATTTGTAGGGGAATTTCTGATCCTTCTTGGAGCCTTTCGTTCGAATACGGTGTATGGAGTTTTAGGTGCAACGGGCGTGATCCTTGGAGCCGCTTATATGCTCTGGATGTTCCAGCGAGTGATGTTTGGAAAGATTACGAACCCAAAGAATGAAGGGCTCAAAGACCTCAATGCTCGAGAAATCATCACCCTCGTTCCGATGGTCATCTTGATTTTCTTGATGGGTATCTATCCCAAACTCTTCTTCAGCAAGATGGATGCCTCGGTGGAGAAGTTTTTAAATGATTTCAAGGGAAGAATAGAGATGAAAGCAGAGCTTCCCTCACCAAAACTCCTGGCAGAAATTAAAAAATAGGATTCACGGGGGGAAGGGTTCAAGTCATTCATTGGAGGAGATTTGATGAAACTACCTGAGATTGATCTTTATCTGATTGCACCCGAGATTATTCTCACGGCCTTTGGCTTTCTCATCCTCTTGGTAGATGTCTTCTCGCCCAAGACCGAAAAGAAGGGATACCTTGGGGTCCTCAGTTTAATTGGGATCGTGATCGCCTTCTTCTATACCCTTCCACTGATCGGCTCGGATAAAAGCGGATTTGAAGGGATGTTTGCGGCAGACGGATTTGCCCTTTTTCTTAAGGTCACTTTCTTGATCATCGCTTTTATTACCCTCTTAATTTCTATAGGATATGCCGAACGAGAAGGGATTGCCTTTGGAGAATACTACGCTCTGATTCTTTTCTCCACTCTCGGAATGAGTCTGATGGCTTCGGGGACTCATCTGATCACCATCTTTTTAGGACTGGAGACCATGTCCATTGCTGTTTATGTTCTTGCAGGAATGTTGAGGGAGGATCGAAGATCTGTGGAATCAGCCTTTAAATACTTTCTTTTGGGAGCCTTCGCCACCGGTTTCCTTCTCTATGGGATAGCCCTTCTTTATGGAGCCACCGGTTCTCTCCATCTTAAAGAGATTGCAGGCTACATCGCTTCAAAGAATCTTCTTAGAAATCCAATGCTGATGATCAGTCTCGTTTTCCTAACCATTGGATTTGGGTTTAAAATCGCTTCGGTTCCCTTTCATATGTGGACACCTGACGTTTATGAGGGGGCTCCTACCTCGATTACTGCTTTCATGGCAACCGGGGTTAAGGCTGCAGGGTTTGCCGCCTTGATCAGGGTCTTCTTTACGGCCCTTCCTCAGTTTCGACCTGACTGGACTTCCATCATGTGGCTTATCTCGGTGGCCACGATGACGGTGGGAAACATTGTGGCGATCTCACAATCCAATATCAAGCGAATGCTTGCCTACTCGAGTATTGCCCATGCTGGATACATTTTGGTGGCTTTTGTTGCAGGGAATGACTTAGGGATCTCAGGAATCCTCTTTTATCTCATGGCTTACGCTTTCATGAATCTCGGAGCCTTTACCTGTGTCATTCTCTTAGGAAAGAAAGGAGAGGAGAATACCCTGATTACGGATTATTCAGGGATTGGATTTAAATATCCCTTGCTGGCCGCTTGCATGACGATCTTTCTCCTCTCGATGGCCGGGATTCCTCCTCTCGGCGGATTTATGGCAAAGTTTTATGTCTTTAGTGCAGCAGTCAAAGAGAAATTCTACTGGCTTGCCGTGTTAGGAGTCCTCAACAGTGCGGTTTCAGTTTATTATTATCTCCGGGTCACCGTGCTGATGTATTTCAGAGAGCCTCAAAGGGAGATCACAGGGCTTCAATTTTCTCCGGCTTCCATCCTTGCCCTTATTTTTGCATTGATCGGGACCTTTTATATGGGGCTTTTCCCTGCGAATGTCCTCTCCTTTGCCCAGAAATCCATCGCCGGATTGATGTAACGCCATTACCCCCCACTCATTCAAGAGATTGTTAAGAATCTGGTTTTTTGCTATATTGATAAATATCTTTCACTTGGAAAACTCTTTGGCTTTAGGATTTAGGCTTAATGTCCAAAGAGCCTTTTTAGCAGGGATAAGGTTATAATGCCTGCCAGTATTGCTCATCTGTTAATCTGTAATAAGGCTGTTAAAGTTCTTCAGGATGGGGGTGAGTATGAGGAATTTATTAACATCCTTGATTCAGATGAGCGGAAACCCTATCTTAATCTTGGATCCATCGGGCCCGATCTCTCTTATTATGGTAGCCAATGGGAAGGAATGAGAAACCTTCTTCTTGAGCACTCGGACAAACCTCTGGGTGTGGATGGATGGTCCTATCTTCTTCATTCAAGAAATCCAAACCAATTCCCTCTGACCCTCATTGAGCTGACTTGGAAGGACACTCGCTGGGAGACAGAGGAGTGGGAGGGAAATGATCTGGATAAGTTTGCTTTTGCCTGTGGGTATCTTTCCCACATGGCTGCTGATCAGATCATCCATCCTTTGGTAAATCACATTGCCGGTCCTTATTACCGGAGAGGGGAGAATCGTAGAATCCATCGTGAATGTGAAATTTACCAGGATGTAGGATTATTTTATTCGCTCTATCCCGATGAAGACTTTATGGAGAAGTCTTTTCATCTCTGGGTTGACCTTAACCCTCAAAGTTCCAAAAACACCCCTGAGTGGTTTCGTTATTTTATTCAGCGGGCTTTTGTAGAAAGCCATGGAGTTTATCCAGGGGAGGAGGAGATTGAGAACTGGGTGGATGGACTTCTTCTCATCTTGAGAGGAATAAAATGGATCGGCCCCTATAAAACCGCTTATGGGGATTTAAAGAGCAATGGTCTTTCGTCCGAAAAGTTTGCCAAATATTTCAAAGATTATATGAAATTTTTCTTTCAGGCGGTGGAATTGACCAGCATCTATTGGAAGATGGTTTTTGAACTTTATGATCCTCCTGGAAATGTGTTACAGATCTCGGACAGGATGAGGCAGCGTTTTAGACGAGTCGTGCAGAATGCAGACCTCTCTTCCCCTCTTCAAAAAGATACACTAAAAGAGGCGAAAGAGGCCCTTCAAACAACGATCCCCCCTAAGTTTAAGGGTCTTTTAAGAAAAGGGATGCTAAAAATTGACAAGGAGAAGATTCTTTCCATCGATCCAAAAGATGTTGGGAAATTTTCACGAGGCAGGGTTACGTAGATAAATGAGAACAGGCATCGCTTATCTTCCTCTTCATGGGGGGAAAGCTCCTTCCTGGCTTTTCCAGCGAATGAAAAAGCTCTCCAGGGAGATCACACTTTTGATTGTTGATCTTTATGGAGTAGAGGAGATGCTTCGAAGGCTCTCCGATCCTTTCTGGTTTCAGGCCTTCGGGTGTGTCTTGGGTTTTGACTGGCATTCCAGTGGAGTCACGACCACCGTCTGTGGGGCACTCAAGGAAGGGTTAAAGGGAATAGAGAAGGAGATAGGTCTTTATATCGCAGGTGGGAAAGGGAGGGTTTCTCGAAAGACACCCATTGAGATCGAGACGATTTGTGAACGGGACTCCATCGATGGGACCCCTCTGGTCTATGCGAGCCGAATGGCAGCCAAAGTGGACAGTGCTGCACTTCAAGATGGATATTCGATCTATCATCATACCTTTATCTTTACCCCATCCGGCCGGTGGGCTGTCATTCAGCAGGGGATGAACGCAACGACCCGTTTCGCGAGAAGGTACCATTGGTTAAGTGAAGGATTGAAAGACTTTGTGTGCGAACCGCACTGGGCCGTCTGCTGTGATCAAAGGGGAAGGGCACTCAATCTGGTTGCCCAGGAAAGCGCGGAATGCAGATCAGCGATCGAACTCCTCAGTCGGGAGAAACCAGAGTTTCTTCTTCGTGAAGGAAGAAAAGCGATAGAACTTTACCTTCCAAAAGAACATCCCGTTCCTGAGGAAGAAATCCGATTAGAACGACTGGAGAAAAAGTTTATCCATCTCTATGAACATTGCCCGACCCATTTTGAAGAACTTCTCGGTCTGGAGGGTGTGGGCCCTAAAACCCTTCGAGCCTTAAGTCTTATCGCAGAATTGATCCACGGAGCCAAACCCAGCTTCAGAGATCCTACCCGATATAGTTTTGCCCATGGAGGAAAGGATGGACATCCCTATCCTGTCCATCGAAAGGTGTATGACCAAAGCATCGAGATTCTGAAACAGGCGATCGAGAAATCCCGGTTAGGGGAGCGTGAAAAGATAGAAGCCCTTTTGAGGCTTAGGGATTTCACGGAATAAATTTCCTTTTCAGGGATCGGGAGGGGTTATGAAGAAGACGAATGCCGCAAGGCTACTGGATCAACTTCATATCCCATACCAACTTGTCGAATACGAGGTCGACGAGTCGGATCTCAGCGCAGAAAGCGTGGCCCGGAAAGTCCATCTTCCTCTGAATCAAGTGTTTAAAACTTTGGTTGCTCGAGGGGACAGGACCGGTGTCTTCTTGGCCTGTATTCCCGGAAATACCGAATTGGATTTGAAGGCGATGGCAAAAGTAAGCGGAAACAAGAAGGTGGATCTGGTTCCTCTGAAGGACGTTCTTCCTCTCACTGGATATATCCGAGGAGGAGTCTCTCCCATCGGGACGAAGAAACCCTATCCGGTTTATCTGGACTCCTCTGCCTTCCAATTTCCTTTCATTTCAATAAGCGCAGGGGCCCGTGGATATCAATTCTTTATCTCCCCGGAGGATCTCAGAAAAGCTGTAAAAGCCACATCCTGTGAGATTGCCCGAAGAGCCTCGTAACGTGGGTATTTTCTTGAAAAAAGGGGAGGATCGTGTTAGTTTGGGTGAAAGATGATTCAGATGTACCATGTCTCAAAGACCTATCCCAACCAGATTGTTGCCCTTACCGATATCAATTTAGAAATCCCTTCGGGTGAATTTGTATTTTTATCAGGCCCCAGTGGTTCGGGGAAAAGCACCCTGCTAAGAATCCTTTTTGGGATGGAAAGGCCTACCAGTGGGGAAGTGATCATCCATGGGATGCGGATTACCCATCCTCGATTTAAGAAGATCCATCACCTCAGAAGGATCATAGGTTTCATCTCCCAAGATTTCAAACTCCTTCGGGATCGAACGGTTTGGGAAAATGTGGCTTTGGCTCTTGAGGTGGTGGGTTGTCCTCCTCAGGAGATTAAGAAGAAGGTGGAGGAGATCTTAATCCGGGTAGGTCTTCAGGAACGAGGGAGAGATTCTATCCTTTCCCTCTCGGCTGGTGAGCAGCAACGGGTCATGATTGCAAGGGCCTTAGTCAATCAACCTCTTCTGATCCTAGCTGACGAACCTACAGGCATTCTGGATCTCCAGATGAAAGAAGAAGTGATGGGGTTGCTATTGGAGTTCCATCAGAATGGGACCACGATCCTCCTGGCCACACAGGATAGGGATCTTCTCGAGAAATTTCCCTATCGGGTCATCCCCCTGCAGGGAGGAAGAAGGGTGGATATCCAAGTTGAAGAAGGGGTTCAGGAAGAGGGATGATCAACCTTTTTCGCTATGCTCTTTTACGTGCTTTTCGAAATATGAAGGGAAATCTCTTCCCGAATCTCACAGCCATCGGGATCATCAGCCTCTCCCTGTTGCTTGCCTCCATTTTTTCATTAATTGCTTTAAATTTTTCCTATTTCCTTAAACAATGGGAGGAGAAGATCGGTTTGATCGTCTATTTAAAGAGGGAGACCCCTGTCCATGAGGTGGAGTCAGTATTGGCGAGAATTCGAGAGATTCAAGGAGTTGAATCGGTGAAATATATCTCCCCTTTTGATGCGATGGCCTTCTTAGAGGATCGTCTGGGAAAGCAGAGGAGCGTCCTCGATGGGATTTCGCCCAAAATTCTTCCACCCTCCATTGAGATCGATTTAAAGAGAGAGTATCGAACCTCTCCTCAAATGAAAAAATTAATTTCCGAGATAAAAATGATCCCCCACATTGAGGAGGTTCAATACGGGCAGGAGTGGGTAGAGACGTTTTCTGGGCTTAATCATTTAATGCACCTCACCCAATGGATTTTAGGAGGATTACTCCTTGCCGCGATTATCTTCATTATCTCCAATACCCTCCAATTGACCATCTCTTCCCGACGGGAGGAGATTGAAGTCATGAAGATGATGGGGTCGAGTCCGGCTTTTATCCAGATTCCCTTCTACATAGAAGGGCTGATTCAAGGCCTTTTGGGAGCAGGAATAGCGATTTTCCTTCTTTATCTTCTTTATGAGATTCTTCTAAGGACTCTTACGCCTTTATTAAAAGGATGGATGTCTTCTATTCCAATCCTCTTTTTTTCAGGGGAAACCATCATGGCCATTTTGACAGGAGGAATGGTGCTCGGTCTTTTTGGAAGTTTTATTGCTTCCGTGAGATTCTTGAGATAAAATGAGAAAAATGGTGAAACGCTGGACATACCTCCTTTGGATAGGGCTTCTCATATGGAATTTCCACTTGATGAACGTCCCTTCTTCTGCGACTCAGAAGGAGAGGATCGAAAAGGAGATTACCCAGAAAAAAAAGGATCTCAAAGAGATAAAAAAGGAGATCTCCGAGACTCGAGAGAAGGAGAGGCAGATTCGGGGGCAGGAAACCTCCATTCTGGGGACCCTTCAGCGAATAGAAACCGAACTCTATCAGAAGGAAAAAGAAGTAAAGCAGATGGAAGATCAATTGCGTCAGACTAAGGGGAGGATTCTTCAAACTCAGGAACAGATCTACCGGCTCAGTGCTGAGATAGAGAGAACCCAAGAAGAACTCTTCTCAAGATTGAGAGCGATTTATCGAATGGGTCGAATCCCTCCTCAGCTCTTTCTCTTAAATGCTCAATCTTATCTCGACCTCCTTAAAATGGATAGATATCTGAGGGTGATTGTCGAAACAGATTCCCAGCTTCTCGAAGCTTACCGGTCTCAATTAGCTTTGAAAGAAAATTACCAGAAACAGTTAGAAGAGGATCGAAGGCAGTTAGAACATCATCTTTCTGAGGTAGAGAAGAGGCGAGAAGAGATCCGTGAGATTCGAGAAGAGAAGAAGACCCTTTTGAAATCCATCCAGAATCAAAAGGTGGTTTATCAAAAGCTAATTGTGGAGTTGGAGGAGAGAGCCCGGGCTCTTCAAAGTCTGATCCAGAGGCTGGAACAGGGACAAAGTGTGATGGCCTACGGAAAATCAAAACCTCTGGCCTTCAAAGGAAAACTCGACCCTCCGGTGTACGGGAAGGTGATCAGCCTTTTTAAAGAGAGGGGACAGAATGGCATCGAGATTCAGGCCCCCGTCGGCTCTGAGGTTCGAGCCATCCTTCCAGGGAAAGTTCTTTTTGCAGACTGGTTCAAGGGATTTGGGAACCTGATGATCATCGATCATGGCGAAGGGACATTTACAGTATCGGGTTATTTGTCTCAATTAATGAAGAAACCAGGGGAGATGGTTGAGAAAGGAGAGGTGATTGCGCTGGTCGGTAGTGGTGGGTCATTGAAAGGTCCCTGCCTCTATTTTGAAGTCCGCCACCGGGGGAAACCTCAGGATCCGATGGACTGGATCTCTTCGTCAGAGAAAATTGTCTCTCTTCCAGAGGGAGGGGAGGGGAAAAAGGATTAATCATGAAGGAGGCATCTATGTTTCGTGGAGGTGGAGTGAAAAATTTAAAATGGGCTTCGCTTTTGATTCTTGTGTTCTTGTTAGGGGTCATCATCGGACTTGGCCGTCTTCATCGGGTCTCCGCCCTTTCGAATACCACCTATGAGGACCTCAGAGTGTTTACCGATGTTCTTGGACTTTTACAAAAGGAGTATGTAGAGGAGACCAAGTCGAAGGATTTGATCTACGGAGCGATCAAAGGGATGGTCGAGACCTTGGATCCTCATTCCGCTTTTCTTCCTCCCAATCTTTATAAAGAGATGCAGGAAGAGACGAAGGGGAGATTTGAGGGAATAGGAATAGAGATTACCCTTAAGGAGGGAATTCTAACGGTGGTTTCCCCTATCGAAAATACCCCGGCCTATAAAGCTGGAATTCAGGCAGGAGACCAGATCCTCAAGATTGAAGGAGAATCTACTAAGAATTTGACCCTGATCGAGTGTGTAAAAAGACTCCGGGGACCTAAGGGAAGTAAAGTGACCATTACCATTATGAGAGAGGGCTTTCCTAAACCTCGAGATATCACTCTCATTCGAGATGTAATCCCTATTCGAAGTGTTCGATACGAAATTTTAGACAAACATTATGGATATATTCGAATCTCCCAGTTTCAGGAAAAGACCAGCGGCGAATTTGATAAAGCCATTAAGGAATTGGAGGCAGCAGCCCAGGGGAGATTAAAAGGCCTGATTCTCGATCTTCGAAACAATCCAGGAGGTCTTCTGGACCAGGCGGTTAAAATAGCGGACCGATTTATCGAGTCAGGCCTTATCGTCTCTGTCGAGGGGAGAAAAGAAGAATCGAAAATGAAATTCAATGCTCAGCGTCAGGAGGATGATCTTACGAAATATCCTCTGGTGGTTCTGGTCAATGGAGGAAGTGCAAGTGGTGCCGAAATCGTTGCGGGAGCGATTCAGGATCATGGACGCGGTATTCTCCTTGGGACCCAGACCTTTGGTAAAGGTTCGGTCCAAACGATCTTCTCTTTAAAGGATGGGTCGGGGCTTCGCCTGACCACAGCTCGATATTACACTCCCAGTGGGCGCTCCATTCAAGCTAAAGGGATTGTTCCTGACATTATTGTAAAACCAGCCCCTCCTGAAGAAGAGAAGGTAGCTCCTCCCAAGACCATCACAGAGAAAGACCTTGAGAGACATTTAGAAGATAAAGAGAAGGAGAAAGAGAAGCCAAAGAAAGAAGAGGTAAGAGAAAAGAAGCCTGTAGATAATCAGCTCGAACGAGCCCTGGAGCTCCTCAAAAGCTGGGAGATCTTTAAAAAAGTGGCAGCGAAATAGATGACCGGGAAGAAGAAGGTCTCATCATAAACCATGTTGGAACCCCGATGATCTTCTCTTCGCGGACAATCTTGAACCCAAACCGATGGTAGAAAGGAAGATTCTCTGGATTTGCAGTCTCTAAGTAACAGCTCATAATGTCCTGCTCAGCCATCCGGACAATATGGGTTAGCATTAAGGACCCCACCCCTTTCCTTTGAAAGGGAGGATCTACTCCAATAAGTTCTAAATAAAAATGAGGCTCCTTAGGATGAAACCTCTGGATCGAGTGGTTCCATTTAAGCCATCCACCCACCCCGTATAAACCTTTTCTTAGGACACCCTGAATTAAAATAAAGAACTCAGAAAAAGGAGAAGGAGGGTAAGTATCAGGAGGATAGAGTAATGCGGCACCCAAAATTTTATTTTCGTTCTGGATCGATAAAGGGATTCGTTCGGACCCTAAGGTTTTGAGCCTGAGTTCAAAGAGCAATTTTAGCCGACCGAGACGTTTTTCGTCTTCAAGACCTTCAAGAATGGAAGTCACGAGAGGATCGTGATAAAAGGCCCTCGCCAAAACCTCAGCTGCTTCTCTATATTGGTGAGGTCCAAGATTCGAAACCGATAAATTCATTGAAAGGAATCCTTCAAATTTCCTCTCATAAGGGAAAAGGCCAAAAAAGCAGCGACCCAAGCCATAAGGGCTCCAAAAGAGAAGGCCCACTTCACTCCAAAGGTCTTCCAGATAAGACCCATCAGGAGGCTTGCCGGGAAAGAGGCCATCCCGATACAGAAATGATAAGCTCCATAAGCCATTGCGCGTTTTTCTTCCTCTACAAGGTCTGACACCCACGCCCTTTCTGTTCCTTCTGAAAGGCCATAAAATAAACCATAGGTGATGAATAGAATCCATAGATGGATAGGTCCAGTCGCAAACGCAAAACCAAGATAGATCCCGCTATAAAGAACCCAGGCGATGATCATCACCTTTTTTCTTCCGATGCGGTCTGATAGGCTTGATCCAGGAATTGAGAAGATTGTTTTGGAGAGATGAAAAACAAACCAGAGGAGGGGAATGGAACCGAGAGTCCACCCCATATCCTGAGCCCGGAGAAGGAGGAAAGCGTCGCTGGAGTTCCCGAGGGTAAAAAGAAAAATTATGACAAGAAATCGTTTAAATCTCCGGTCCCAACCCTTCCAATAGAGTCTGGGGGGAAGGGTATTCGTTTTTTCTTCTCTGGATGGTTCTGTTACCCCTCGCCAGAAAATTAGAAGACAGACCAGAGCAGGGATAAAGGCCAGAAGGAAGATAATCCTCAAATCCTTCGTTAAAGTCATCATTAAAAGGGAAGCCAGCAGAGGACCGGTCATGGCTCCTGTATGGTCCATCGCTCGCTGAAACCCAAAAGCCTTTCCTCTCTCCTCTTCTCTGGAGGATTGAGAGAGTAAGGCATCTCTGGGTGAGGTCCGGATTCCTTTCCCCACGCGATCAAAGAATCGGAGGACGAGAACCTGAGAAGGAGACGTGGCCAATCCAATTATGGGGCGAGAGAGGGAAGCAAGGAGGTATCCCAAAAAGATCAATCCTTTTCGCTTCTGGACTCGGTCTGAAAGCCATCCAGAAAAAAGTTTTACGAAGCTTGAGACACTTTCGGCAATCCCTTCGATCAGACCAATGAAAACGACTCCTGCCCCAAGGATTGTGCTCAAAAAAAGGGGAAGAAGGGGATAAATCATTTCGCTTGAAATATCATTAAAGAGACTCACCCATCCTAAATTCCGCACATTCTTAGAAAGTCCCAAAAAAGAATTTCGTTTCATTTTGAAACCTGAAGGATTCAAGGATTCAAGAGTCCAGGAGGACCATAAATTTTAAGGATTTCGTCCCGTTCAAAGGGTTTAATCTCGTTGCCATCCTTTCCCAATACTTTCGGAGATCCCCGTTTCACTCTTCCAATGATCTGGATCGGAATCGAAGCTCTTTTGAAAGCCCGTTGAAGAGTAGGGACTCCATCAGGTGAAAGGGTGAGAAGTAAAGCTCCAGAGGCAATGCTTCCAAAAGGATTGATCCCATATTCTTGACATAGGATTTTCGATTCTTCATAGATCAAAATCTTCTCCAGCTCCACTTCAAACTCCTTCTTAGAGGCTATGGCCATTTCGTATACTCCATTAATCAATCCACCTTCGGTAGGATCGTGCATCGCATGAATTTTAGAAGATCTGCAGGCGATTTGAGCCACTCTTAGGACATCAATCCCTGGCTCAAAAATAAACTTTTTCGCTCTTTGGATAAAAGGGCGAGAATATCCTTTTTTCAATAATTCTTCCTCCTTCTCTCTGGCAATGATGGAGGTTCCTTCGATGCAGATTCCCTTCGCCAGGAGAAGAAGATCCCCCGCCCGGGCTCCACTGGTTTGAACCAGCTTCTCCTTTTTAACCTCTCCAATCATGTGGCCTGAAAGGATCAACCGGTCCAACCCCGGTGTAATTTCAGTATGACCTCCGATAAAGGAGATTCCAAAACGAAGGCAGGCCTTATGTATTTGCCGAAAGATCTTTTCAACGAAGATAGGATTCGAGCCTTTTTCAGGAAAGAGAAGGGTTGCTAAAAACCATTTCGGCGTTCCTCCCCGGGTAGCAATATCATTCATATTTACGACCACTCCATAGTATCCGATCTCTTCTGTGGTGAAGGTAATGGGATCCGAGGTTACAATCCAGTACCGATCGCTTGTTTTTCCAGGATCAATGACGGCTGCATCCTCGCCAATCTTCGGGCCGACCTTTACCCGGGGATCAAGAAGGGCATATTTTTTTAGGAGTTTTTCAAGAAAAGGAAGCTCCAATTTTCCGGTTTTTAAACTCATAACCTCGAACACCATTAAAACCGATTTTTATCTGGGATTCAAGGTTTATTCGAGAGGGGTTCGATCATCAAAGAAGAGAAAAAGTAAAAAGCCCTGAAGAAATAACTCAGGGCTTTTTTAATCTTAAAAATTAAGGACCAGCAGAAATCAAGGTTTTAGTTTCATAGGTGAAAGAGCTTTCTCCAATAAAAGTTCATAGGCACTCTTCTTCCCGAGAACAGGCTCCTTTTTCTTTTGGCTCCAGACCGTTTCTGGCCGGCTCTGAACCATAAAGATGTTGAAGGGGAAGGGTTTTCCTTTATCGATGGCCCATTCGATGTCCTGAGGACATCCATAATAGGCTTCGACTTTCTTGGCGAAGCGAGCCAGTTCGAGGGCTTCCTGATCTTCAATGCACTGGATTTCCCTTCGGTCTGGAGGAATATCTGTATGAACCACCTCTTTTCGTTTTGGATCAAAGACACATTCCGTGGTTTTCAAGGATATCTCTTTTTTAATCTCCGAGGTCACTTTATCCACGATAAATTTATCGGGATTACAGAGACCTCCTACTACAGTTTCTCCCAATCCCCAATTCCCCTCAATGACCACTTTAGAGGGATCTCCATTAACAGGGTTAAGGGTAAACATCACACCTGCTGCCTTGGCATCGACCATCTTCTGGACGCCAACACTGATTAACACCTTTTCATGGGGAAATCCCATTTTTATTCGATAGGCAATGGCTCGGGGAGTAAAGAGGCTCGCCATACAGAGTTTGACCTTCTCGAGGACCTCTTCTATTCCTTGAACCCATAAAAAGGTGTCTTGCTGGCCGGCAAAGCTTGCCCCTGGAAGGTCCTCCGCGGTCGCACTGGAACGGACGGCTACCGGCATGTCCGATGTATTAAAAACCTGGCATAAGGCTTGATAATTTGATTGAATCTCTTCTTGAACCTTTTTAGGAAAGGGGGTCTCCACGAGGAGTTGCCGGATGAATTGACTTTTTTCTTCCAGGGAGGCCATCTCTTGGGGATCAATGCGAGAGAGAATCCTTTCGATCCTTTCTTTGAGATCCCCGCTGACAAATTCCAGATAAGCCTCGGTGGTTACAGAAAAGCCTGGAGGGACTGGAATGTCTGCTCTCATCAGTTCCCCCAGGCTTGCATTTTTCCCCCCCACAAGTCCCAAAGCCTCTTTTCCTGCTTGATCAAACCATAAAATATACGGCATAATTCGTCTTCCCCATAGGTGGAATAATGGAATAATGGGTGTGAATAAAGTTCCATCATTCCACTATTCCAACTGGATGTATTTAAGCTCGTTTTAAAATCTTGACAATCCCGGTGTTTCCGTCGACTTGAACGATATCACCTGTCTTAAGTACAGAAGTGGCTACCCCTGTCCCCGTTACCGATGGGATTCCATACTCCCGACAAACAATCGCTGCGTGACTGGTTAAACCGCCGATATCGGTAATAGAAGCCTTTATTTTTGTGAAAACGGGAGCCCAGGCCGGATTGGTCGTTGGACAGACCAGGATCTCACCCTGTTCGATCTGGGTAATCTCTTCAAGAAGCTTGACAACCCTCACCTTCCCTTCTACGACTCCTGCAGAAGAAGCAAATCCTTTCAATTCGGTCACCTCTGTGGGAACGACCGCCACCCCTTTCAACCATTCCTGGACTTTCTCGGTGGTAATCCCCCAGAGCATGACCGTAAAAGGTTCCGCTACTTCTTCCGGTGGCGTTCCCAGGGCAGGAATTGGAGTCCATTTCTTTGCAGCCTCAAGGATCCTTTTACGCTTCTCTGCTTTGGCCTGCCAGTAGGGGGCTCGGGAAGGAACTCCTTCACCTAACGCCCAGGTGGTGGCCAGATCCTCTAAAAGAAGGGGAACTTCAAAACGATTAAAGAGAAAGATATCATCGACCTCTTTCAACATCCCGTTCTTCACAAGAAGAGAACCGAATTGCCTTACCTTTTCAAACCAGATGGTGTGGAACCAGTGCTCCACCCAGAAGAGGTGGTCCTCTGCATATTTATAAATGGTCCGGACCGCTTTATAGGTATCGTCAAAAGATTTTCTATCTTCATCCGTTTTGATTAACTTACGATACTCTTCTGCAAGCTCTGCCCTTGCCTTGTCAATCGCCGGAAGATCTCTCTCAATCTTTTCCCCTCTTTCTATTCTCTCTATATAGCTTTTGAGATATCCAAAGGGGATCTCCAGTTTTGTGGTCCAGCTTCCTTCATAATGGAACCAGCCACTCCCACAGGACACATAGAACCAGGGGTCCTTTGATTTCTCATACTCTACAAGCCAATCATTCCCCTCAGCCGTCTTTTTTAGAGTTTCAATCTTTTTCTCCGGGGAAAGATCACTTTTCAAAACCCTTGAAACTTCTGGGACAGCAGCGGCAAGCCTGGCCAGCCGGCAAAGTTCCTCTTCGGGTTTAAACATCTGAACATAAGCACCTGCCACCAGTTTCCCAATGGTGCTTTCACTGATTCCCGGAAAGAGTTTTCGGCAGGTATCTGCAAACAATAAGTAAGCCAGGTAAGCAAGATTGAGATATTGAAAATGGTACTGCCATCCCTTGATCATGGCATTGACCAATCGATCCCATGCATCGATCAGTTCATAAGAAGTATAATATCCTCTGGGTTCCGGGAAGACGGTATCATCAGGCTCGAACTTCGGAAATTCAGAGGGAACTTTAATATTAGCCATCTCATCACCTAAGGCCCTGAATTTCTTTAGCCAGAGACCCCAGAGGGCATCATAATGATCAAATACATAGAAGACCCTTTTCTGGAAAAGGGCTGCCTTTTCTCCAATGAGTTCTTGAGGAGGGGGAGCGACTGGGGTGATATACATATAACAACCCACCATCCTCTGAGCTACCCCCTGGGCAGGGGGGATACAGAAGACCCGGGTGGTATACTGTGAGAGAGAGATCTGCCATGCTTCGTGAAAGATAAGATCCAGAGGATACATAGGCTCCGGGGCATGAATCTTATCATGATACCAGAAATGTTTTTCTTCCCATTCCTTTCTCTCCTGACTAAAGATGTAGTAGGGTGGATACATCTCTTCCCAACCTTCCAGTTCCTTTGGATACTGGACTTCTAATGGCATTGGAAATCCTTTTTGTTGAGCCATCTTTGCTCCCTCCTTTCTTAAAGGTAATGATTCGTTCAGAGTTTGGTTTAAACCCTCTATCCTCTTTGATCACCCCCTTTTTCGTGATTTTATATTAATTCCCTTTTAAGGAGAGTCTATTGAATAAAAATATTTTTAAAAAATTAACAATCCTTTCAGGAAGGAAAATGATCCTATCCGATCCCCACACTCTTAGAGACTTTTTGCACTATTATCTTTTTAGGGGAATCACTTGTCAAGTGATTTTTTTGAGATTTTTAGTGTTTTTGAATCAGAAAGAGAAAGATCAGGGTTTTAGGATTAATTCGATGGAAGGCGCATTTTTATCGATCTTCGTTCCTACCGAAGAAGAACAATAGGCGCAAAGATATTCATATTCATCTCCTTCGGGGAGAACCAGAAGAAGTTTTTTCCTCACCGGAACAGCCCTCCTGCAATTTGGGCAATACAAGGAGGTCGCTTCAAACTCTTCAAACTGGGATTGTCTCATAAATTTTAATTATAAAGAAAAATAGTTTAATTGACAATAGACTCAAATCGTTTGAAATAGGAGAGGGGAGGGTGTTATAAAAAATTAAGGAGAATAGAATTTGGTTTCCCATCGTAAATTTATTCTTTTTCTTATCCCATTGCTTCTACTCCTCGATGTCTTCTCGCAATCGGAGGCAATCCATGAGGATTTGTTTATAAAAGCTAAAATCATCCCTGCTAAACATATAAAAAAAGCACCTAATTTTACGCTGGAAGACCTTGATGGGAAAAAGGTTGAACTTCAATCCTTTAAGGGGAAGGTGATTCTCCTCAGCTTCTGGGCCACATGGTGTAGACCCTGTAAAAAGGAGATGCCTTCCATGGAAGCCCTCTACAAACAACTCAAATCTCAAGGCTTTGTTCTATTAGGAGTATCTGTAGATTATGAGAAAAAGGAGAAGGTCAGGGAATTTATTGAAAAGAATGGGTGCAGCTTTCCAATCCTTCTGGATCCAAAGCTTCGTGTCTATCATCTTTATGAGATCAAAGGGATTCCCACCGCAATCCTGATCGATAAGCAGGGAGGAATCGTTGGGAAAGCTGTCGGGTCAAAGGATTGGAATACTCCAGAGGTGATCTCTCTCATTAATCTGTTGATGAAACAATAAATTTTTAAATTTCTGCATGGACTTCAATCCATGGGAGGTGAGATAAAAATGGTAATACGATTTTGGATCATTATATTTCTTTTAATCGTTCCTTCTCTTCAAGCCGAGCCTATTTATAAATGGATCGATAAGAGTGGAGCGGTCCACTTCACTGATGATCTTGAAAAAGTTCCAATGCAGTATCGTGATCAAATTCAGAAAATAGAACCAAGGGAGGAAAAAAAGGATGTTCAAAAAGGGGAGCCCCTTTTCGTACCTTCCTCTACTACTCCTACGGTCCGAGAGAAAAAAGAAACAGATATTTATGGAAGGGACGAAGCCTGGTGGCGAGAGAGAGTGCGGCCATGGAGAGAGCAGTTAAGGGAGGCGACGGAGAATTTAGAGAATGCAAGAAGGAAGTTTGCAGATAAAACAGTAGAAATGGGTCGAAAAGGATTGGTGAGTCGAGCCCGGTATCAAATAGAAGCAGAAAAGTATGATCAGGAGAAAAAGAAATATGAAGCTCAAATTGCAGAGGCCCAGGAAATGCTGGAAAAACTCTCCAGAGAGGCTGAAGAAGCAAAAGCCAATCCGGAGTGGTTAAAGTAGAACTGATGAGACCCTATGGAGCCCGGGAGATTAAAAAAAGAGAATATTCAAGATTTAGGTGAGAGAGGCAAAACAGAGAAAGTGATCCTTCCTGTCCGTGGGATGAGTTGTGCCTCCTGTGTGAATCGAGTAGAGAAGGCCATTCGTTCTTTAAAAGGAGTCCTTCAGGTCAGTGTCAATTTGGCGACTGAGAGTGCCTCCATAGAATATTTTCCTGAAACCGTCTCGATCGAGGACTTTAAAAGAGTCGTGAAGGATTCTGGGTATCAGGTTCTGGAAACGAAAGAAGGGGATCTCGTTGAGAAGGAAAGGATGATCCGGGAGGAAGAGCTTTTGCGATTGAAACGGAAATTTATTTTTGGAGCTCTCCTGCTGATACCCATTCTCATTCTAATGTATGGAGCCTCTTTTCTTGAAAAGAGGCTGAATCTTTCGAGAGAGATAAACTTCTTTCTCCAGTTTTTGTTGGCGACACCTGTTCAGTTCTGGAATGGATGGCCATTTTATGTGGGTTTTTGGAAGGCCCTTAAACAAAACACAAGTGATATGAATACGTTGATTGCGGTTGGAACCTCAGCAGCCTATTTTTATAGCGTCGTTGTTACTTTCTTTCCTAACCTCATCCGAGTTGAAGGGATCATGCTGGATGTTTATTTTGATACTTCAGCAGCCATCATCGTTCTTATCCTTCTGGGAAGATTTCTTGAATCAAGGGCAAGGGGAAGGACTTCGGAAGCGATAAAAAAATTGATCGGGCTTCAGCCTAAAACAGCAAGGGTGGTGAGAGATGGAAAAGAGATCGATCTTCCCGTGGGCGATGTTCGAATTGGGGATCTTGTAATCGTTCGGCCAGGAGAGAAGATTCCTGTGGACGGGATGGTTAAGGAGGGTTATTCGTTTGTGGATGAATCGATGGTGACCGGGGAACCGCTTCCAATGGAGAAAAAGGCTGGAGATCTGGTGATTGGGGCTACCCTGAATAAAGGAGGGACATTTAAATTTGAAGCAACCAAAGTAGGACGAGACACCCTCCTGGCACAAATCATTCGATTGGTTCAAGAAGCTCAGGGTTCGAAACCCCCCATTGCAAGGAGGGTCGACGTTATTGCGAGTTACTTTGTTCCCGTTGTGATCGGAATCGCTATTCTTACCTTTCTCCTTTGGTCTCTATGGGGCCCCCCTCCTTCGTTTACCTATGCTTTTCTTAACTTCATCGCCGTTCTCATTATCGCCTGTCCCTGCGCCTTAGGGTTAGCCACACCCACCTCGATTATTGTTGGAATGGGGAAAGGAGCTGAGAATGGAATTTTAATTCGTGGTGCAGAGGCGCTGGAAAAAGCTCATCAACTTCAAACGATAATATTTGATAAAACCGGAACGATCACCAGAGGAAAACCATCGGTTACAGAGGTCATTGGATTCGAGGGGTTTACAAAAGAGGAAATTTTACGAATGGCAGCCTCAGCAGAAAAAGCCTCCGAACATCCGTTAGGAGAGGCCATTGTAAAGGCAGCGGAGGAGGAAGGAATAGGACTTCTGAATTCTGAAAATTTTATGGCGATACCTGGTTATGGAATTGAAGCCACCATTGATTCAAGAAAGATCCTTTTGGGCAATCTCAAATGGATGGAAAAAAGTGGGATGATCCTTACCGGCTGGTTGAAAGAGGTGGAACGTCTTTCTTCGGAAGGGAAAACAGCGATGTTTCTCTCTATCGATGGAAGACCTGCAGGTTTGATAGCTGTCTCTGACACCTTGAAAGAGAATTCTCCCCAGACGGTGAAGAGCTTAAAACAGATGGGTCTGGAAGTGGTGATGCTTACGGGAGATAATGAACGGGCGGCCGCGGCCATTGCCCGGCAGGTAGGGATTGAACGAGTTCTGGCTGAAATCTCTCCGGATAAGAAGGCCGAAATCGTCAAGAGAATTCAAATGGAGGGAAAAAAAGTAGGAATGGTAGGCGATGGCGTGAATGATGCTCCTGCATTGGCCCAGGCGGATGTTGGAATTGCTATCGGAACTGGAACCGATGTGGCCATCGAAACCTCGGATATCACGCTCATCGGAGGGGATTTAAGAGGAGTTGTCACGGCGATTGCCCTGAGCAGGGCGACCATTCGAAATATTAAACAGAATCTCTTTTGGGCCTTTGCCTACAATACTCTCCTTATTCCAGTGGCAGCAGGCCTCCTTTATCCTTTTTTCGGAATCCTTCTCAATCCTATATTGGCTGCAGGAGCTATGGCCTTTTCTTCAGTGACTGTGGTGAGCAATGCATTGAGATTAAGGAGGTTCAAACCCCCCGTCGCATAAAAACTTGAACACGGGAATAATTAAAAAGGAGACCCATGGTTCGATTCTTTGAAGACAATTCACTTTCTATTGGGAATACCCCGATGGTCCGGATCAACCGTATGGCTCAGGGACTCAAAGCCACCATTCTTGGGAAAATTGAGGGAAGAAATCCTGCCTATTCCGTGAAATGTCGAATCGGAGCCAATATGATCTGGACAGCTGAAAGGCAAGGAATACTCAAACCTGGAATGGAGATTGTGGAACCTACAAGCGGGAATACGGGAATTGCCTTAGCTTTTGTGGCAGCGGCAAGAGGGTATAAACTTCATGTCACCATGCCAGAGACCATGTCTCTTGAAAGGCGAAAGATCCTGGCCATCTTTGGGGCAAATGTTATCCTTACTCCTGGATCAAAGGGGATGAGAGGAGCCATTGAAGAGGCTGAGCGAATCGTTCAATCCGATCCATCAAGATTTTACATGCCCCAACAATTTAAGAATCCCGCCAATCCAGAGATTCACTTTAAAACCACGGGTCCTGAGATCTGGGAGCAAACTGATGGAGGGATTGATGTTCTCGTCTCAGGAGTGGGAACGGGAGGAACCATCACAGGAGTTTCAAGATATATTAAATGGGAGAAGAAGAAAAAAATTATAAGTGTTGCAGTGGAACCTGCAGAAAGTCCGGTGATCACTCAATTCTTATCTAAAGAAGAACTCAGGCCCGCCCCCCATAAAATTCAGGGAATAGGAGCGGGGTTCATTCCCGACACACTGGATTTATCTATCGTGGATCGGGTGGAACAGGTAACCGGTGAAGAAGCCATCGAACATGCCAGAAGGCTTGCCCGGGAGGAAGGAATCCTATCCGGAATCAGTTGCGGAGCAGCCATAGCCGTGGCTTTAAGATTGGCGAAACAGAGGGAGTTTGAAGGGAAGACCATCGTTGTGATCCTGCCAGATTCAGGAGAGAGGTATTTAACAGGGCCTCTCTTTGAAGGAATCTATGATGAACGAGGAATGCCCAGGTCAGAGGGGATAAAATAGGAATATAGGTCTTTAGGCTTGATTAAAAAGACAAAACTTGAAAGAGAAAAAGGAGGATCTGAAAGATGGCTCTAAGGAGATGGACCGTTATTATCTTTGGGCTTATTCTCAGTTTATGGAGCACTCTTGGGTTCTGTATCACCGAGGACGAAAAGAATAACATTGCAGTCTATGAGAAAGCTGCCGATGGGGTCGTCAATATCACAAGTATTGCCGTTCAATTAGATTTTTTCTTCAATCCATTTCCAACTCAGGGTTCTGGGTCTGGCTCTATCATTGATTTGAAAGGCCATATTCTGACCAATCATCACGTGGTGGCCAATGCCCAAAAATTGGAAGTCACCCTTGCGGACGGATCCAAGTGGCCCGCAAAATTGGTGGGTTCTGATCCAGACAATGATCTGGCCGTGATCAAGATTGACGCTCCACGGGAGAAGTTGAAGGTGATCCCGATGGGGGATTCGAGAAATCTCAGAATCGGTCAGAAAGTGCTTGCCATTGGCAATCCATTTGGATTGGAGAGAACCCTGACCACGGGAGTGATCAGTTCTTTAGGAAGAACCATTCGTTCAGATGCTGGATATTTGATTGAGGATGTGATTCAGACCGATGCAGCGATCAATCCTGGAAACTCGGGAGGACCGCTATTAAATTCTGAAGGGGAAATAATAGGTATTAATACGGCCATTGTCAGTCCCTCGGGAGGAAGCGTGGGAATTGGATTTGCCATTCCTGTCAATACTGCAAAACGGGTTATTCCCGAGCTCATTTCAAAAGGATTTGTTTCTTATCCCTATATAGGTGCTACGATTCAATCCCTTATCCCCGAGATAGCCCAATTTCTTAAATTAAAAGTAGACCGGGGAGCAATGATTGCAGAAGTGGTGAAAGGGGGGCCTGCCGATAAAGCCGGTTTAAGAGGAGGGACTCAACGAGTTCAGATTGGGAATATGATTGTCATCGTAGGAGGGGATGTGGTAGTCAAAGCTGACCAGCAAGAGATTAAAACTCATGACGATTTAATCCGATATATACGGGAAAAGAAACCAGGCGATACAATTCTTCTTAAAGTTTATCGAAAAGGTGACTTTAAAGAGATAAAAGTTACCCTCGGGGAGCGTCCCCGGAGAAGATAAACTTAATCTCTTTTCATCTTTTCGGGAGTTTTAAAGGAATTTGAGGTATCTGAGGGATTTGAGGAATCTCAAACTTTTGTGGAGTCTCTGTGATTTGGGTCTTTGCTCCGCTTCCGTATCCGAGGAGAACCATCTCCATATCTTTTGACTGAGATTTAATCAACCCATAGGGAAAGACCTCTTTATAGACCCAGGCATCCACAATGCCTTCAGGATCCTGGTATTGAAGATGTTGAGTTTTAAAAGTCCCTGCAGGAACTTTGATCGTTTCCACTCCCTTATCAATGATTTTTCCTGGTCTTTCTGCTCGTTCCTCAGTCCTTGAGGGTTGCGTCATCTGAACGGGCATCTCCATGGCAGGTTCGTCTCCCATCTTGACAATCATCCGTTTGATGTTCTTCTGATCCTCCGGATTCCCCGAAACAAGCATTTTGGTAATAACCTTTCCCTCCTGTTTTGTTTCCATCACGGTCTCGTACCAGTAGGCCTCTCCTTCTTTTCCCACGATGGCAATTTTCATCTTCGAAGGAGATTCTCCTTTTGCTTTAATCTGATATTCTGACCATCCACCGACCACTGGCTTAAATTCAGAATAGAACCTTGGTCCAGCGCTCTTTCCTAACTGGGCATTAGAAATAGATCCAATCACCAGAATCAAACCCAACAATATTATCAAAAGAATTTTTTTCATGTTTTTTCCTCCATTCCTATTGGTAAATATGAAATAAAAATAACACAGTTGAATCAGTTTTGACAATCCCCCTTTTAGGTTTAGAGATAGAAAGTTTCTTTTTTTAAGTGAATAAATTTAAAATTAAAGTATTTATTTTTATATAGAAAAAATTGTTCCGGTGATAGCTCCAATGATTATAAAGACCACAGCAGTAACAATAATGACTATAATGACATAACCGAGAGATTTTTCCTTAGGAGTTTCCATTAATATAGGAAGACCCAGATAGAAGAGATAGAGGCCATATAATCCTGCCAGAATGGCCAGAATAGAAAGGGAGGGAATAATATAAAAGATACCTCCAACCCATCCTGGGGTCATGGAGTAGACTACTGTTTTAAAGGCATTAAGGATATTTTTTTTAGATCCAAAACTTGGGGCGAGTGCATCAGCAATCAAGGCATCTATATAAATTCCTATGAGGGAGAGGATATAATACAGAATGGCATAGCCAAAGGCTCTTCCTATTCCCCATCGAATATGGACCCCGAGAGCGGAATGCCCGATCAGGCCATATCCAATTAAGGAGGCTATAGCGGGAATCGCTGCGAGGATCATGGCATAAGAGGTATAGAGTTCAGAGATGCTCGTCATTTCTTCTTTAATTTCAGGCCATGTTTGTGTAGGTTTTAATATAATATTTTTTGCTCGCCCTACTAAATCCATCTAAAGCCTCCTTTCTCCCTCATCGTTTTCGCCTTTTAGGTAATTTGAGGTATCTCAGAAATTTTGTGCCCTTTAAATTCCGTCCTCAAATTATAGTATTGGGATTAGGACCCAATCCTATCTTCCTTTACAGTTAACCATCTCCATAGAGGAAGAAACTGAATCTTTTGACTTTCATATTCCTCATCCGCTTCGTATTCCCAGGTTAAAATGGTTAGATTTTTACATCCAAGCTCCTTGCCTGCTTTGATAAGGGAAGCCAATTCCCTCTTCTTTGTAGCAAAATCATCAATATCATAGCACACCTGAATCAGTTGACCCACCTTTTGTCCTTGTTTAATCACAAAATCTACTTCTTTACCATTTATAGATTTATAATAATAAAAGTCTGCCTTTCTCCTGAGTAATTCAACCGCTACCAAGTCCTCCATTAATCTCCCCAGATCTTTTCCTGTCTTGAATTTTATGGCATTGATAAGTCCCGTATCGTAACCATATAATTTCTTCGGGGATCGCATCTGCTCTTTAAATTTGAATGAGAATCGGTCAATAGTGAACATGAGAAAGGCTTCATCAAGATATTTTAAATAATTCTCAATCGTATGAACACTTCTAAATTGAAGTATGTTTTTCAATTTGGTGTAGGAAAATTCGTTTGAATGATTAGTAATCAAGTATTGAGCGAGGTCGGAAAGCATTTTAGGATATCTCACGCTATACCTTTTTACGATGTCTTTAAACAGAATACTTTCAAACAAAGTGGTTAAATAATGTTTTGCTTCTAAATCTTTGACCACAACCTCTGGATAACCCCCTTTTTCTAAATATTGATCGAGGAGTCCAAGTAATAGTCCCTGCCTCTCCTTAAGCTTAAGAGTTTCATCGATGGTAAATTCCTTCGCTTGAAGAAATTCTAAAAAAGAAAAAGGATAGAGGTGAAACCGGATGTATCGTCCGGTCAGATGGGTGGAAAGCTCCCGACTTAAAAGATGAGCGTTTGAACCAGTAATAATTATGTTGTATCCCCTTCGGTGAAGTCTATTGACGAATAATTCCCAGCGAGGAAGATTTTGTATTTCATCGAAAAGAATTATTTTCGTTTCTCCATAAACCTGCCGAATTGCTTTTAGGATTTCATCATAATCTGAGATACTGGTTAGTCTTTCATCATCGAAATTCAGGTAAGCAAAGTTCATCCCTTCAAGCATCTGGATAGAAAAAACCGATTTTCCTGCTCTTCGAGGACCCGTAATTACCTTAATGAGATTATTGTGAAGGTATTCTCTCGCATATTTAATACCTTCCCTTGGGATATACCTTCCCTCAAGAAGCTCATCTCTTTCCATTTTTTGGCTCAGGACAATTTCTCTCATTTGTGCAATAAATTGCACATAATATTATATTTTTATGCAGTAGAATTTAATTTTAACCTAAAATAATATATTTTTATGTTTAAGTCAATTATAGATTTTAGAAAGAATAATTTGAAGGAGGTAGATGAATATCAAAAGGTTGATTTCTCCTTCGTTTTTATCTTGTTTTGATCGGGAATATCTCATTTGGTGCAGAGGGAAACAGTGTCATTAGTTTCTTATGATAAATTCCTTTGATACAATAAGGATCGGCTTCACAGTCACCACAGCAGGGCCTGATATTTTTTACCTGCCATTTACCTTTTTCTTTATGGAGAAGAGCATCAATGGGTTCATAATTTGCAAAGACGTCTAAACCTCGTGGATCCGTCTCAATCCAAGCCCATCCGTTTTTAACCTTGAGATACCTGATGACAAAACCAGCAGATTCTGGAGGAAGAGTTTTTATGCATTCTCTTAAAGCCTTCAGGACCTCATTAGCTTCTGGGTGTTCTTCTGGAAAAATCTCATCAGGAGCTGAAGGAAAGGTTTCTCTATATTTTTTGTATATGGAATGATTAATATCAATACATTCCCGATGATCAGAGCATGGAAATATTCGTGGATCAACCATCCCCTTAAGGGTCCATTTTTTATCTTCTTTAAACAGAAGGGCGTATATTTCAACACCAAAATTCTTTCCTTTCGCCTC
>JBDOIB010000188.1:0-19136 GCA_041082155.1 Thermodesulfobacteriota bacterium
TTTTTGGATGAACTGTTCAATGGCTTTCTGATATTGGAGGAGAGTGGACTCATAATAGGCGATCTTCTTTTCAAGTCCAGCAATCTTTAATTTTAAGGCTTCCCTTTCTCCTTGCATTCGAATCCCGATAAACAGAAAGACGACCAACAAAAGAAGGAGGAGGATGAATAAGGGGGTAGTGTAGTTTTTTCCTATTCCTATCTGGATCTCCATCTGGCAATGGGGACACTTCATTGTTTCCTCCCTTTTTGAATCATTTCGTCCAGAATCTCAACCGCCCTTTTCGCAAAAGCAGGATCGCTGATATGGACATCGATTTCCTCTATAGGAATTTCGGAAGAGAGTTTTTTTCTCAATTCCTCCACAAACACTTGATTGGTCTCGGGGTCGAAAAGTTCGCTCCCGGGTTTATCGGCTTCGGACCACCCTTTCCGGGGAATCAAAACCCATGTGGATTCTGGAAACCTATTCAGTTTTTCTGCTATGATGGTTGCAAACTTTTTCATCTCCTCCGCTCCCATCCGAACACAGAATCGAATATCATGCCGATAAATCTTTCTCCCTTTCAAATGCTCGGGCATGGGATAGAAAGGACTAAACACAGCATTATCCAGTCCCCCGGGGGCAATGACCCGGGGAACTTTCATCCGACCTGCGGTCTCCAATCGAGCAGGGCCAATACCCCGACAATAGCCTCCAAACATCTCATCGGCGATCTCATGAAGGGTGAAATCGAGGACACCCGAAATCAGTCCTTCACTTATAAGCTCTTCCATCGCCATTCCTCCACATCCATTGGCATGGAAGGAAATCATTTCATAACCTTTTTCCTGTAGGATTGGTTCGGCATTCAGAGCGCAGATGGAATTAATCCCGTAAGCGGTGACGGCCACCATCGGTTTTTCTCGAGGAATGAGACTTCCCCTCTCCATCATGCCACAGATGGCATAGGCAGCCTGACCCAGAATGAAACGAGTAAATTCATTAAGGCCAAGGAGGTCAGCTACAGAGTGAAACATCACAATATCCTTCGTCCCAACATATTCTCGGATATCTCGAGAGGCCACAGTGGAAAGAACCAGTTTGGGAAGCCCAAAAGGAAGGGATCTCATAATGGCGGTAACAATCGCTGTGCCTGTTCCTCCTCCCATGCCAAAAATCCCGTGCAGTTCTCCTTCCCTATAGAGACGGGTGGCGAGAAGGGTTCCTCCTTGTTGAACCACTTGAATTGCAAAAGAGCGATCGTTTCGATTCAGTAACTCCTTTAGATGATATCCTGCGGCTTCAACCACTTCATCACGAGTGATGTCTGGACGGGTGAGAGGATCTCCTAAAATTCCTACATCCATCACCACGGGATGGACGTTAAATTCTCTGATGCATTCCTTGATATAGGCCACCTCTCTTCCCTTGGTATCTAAGGTAGCCACGATGAGAAGCTGTTTTTTCATGAAAGCTGTTTATTTAGAAGATCTTCCCTTTAATCTTCTTGCGATCTCCAGGACTGTCTCCACATAAGGCTCGCTGCGATTGTAGCTCCAGAGAACTCGTTTTTTCTCTTCAAGAGACATCCTCTGTTTCCACCCATTGGCTCGAAGATAATTGGCGATGCTGTTGATCGAATCTTCTTTGCTGAGGAGCCAGTGTTCGAACCCTTTTGAGGGGAGAGCATAGTTAAGATAACTGGAAGGGATGAATTGGGCCATCCCGAAAGCCCCTGCATACGATCCGTAGACCTCGAGAGGATCAATATTCTCTTCGCGAACGATCCTTAAGAAACACTTGAGTTCGTTGTAGGCCCATTCTGCCCTCCGCTTTGCAAAGCTCTCCAGCCATTCCAATGAAAGGTCTGGAAGATATTCTCGAAGGGTTTCGTAATTTCTTTGAATATTCTCCTGGGAATTTAGAAGTGAAAGGCTCGCAAGGGTGGGAATCACCCGGTGCCTTCCGATATTTTCTCCAAATCGGGATTCGATGAGAAGGATGGCCACCACAATCTCTTTCTCAACCTGAAATCGCTTTTCCATTTTCTTCAATACATCTAAATTTTCATAGAGGAAGCTTTTCGCTTGAAGGATGGAGGTCGGCCTTAGAAATTTTTCGTATCGAGAGGGGTCCTCTTTGGTGCCGATATAAAGGCTCAGGGTCGCTGGTCTATACTCCGCTCTCGGGTCTCCCAGAATTTTTGTGACAAAGGAAAGATCAAATCCATCCTCGGTTAATCGTTGAATCAGGGATTGATAAAAGGAGAGGGGTTCGGTAGAATCATTACAGAAAGATGAGGGTACGGTGAGGAGAGAGAGCAGAAAAGGTAAAATAAAGAGCCAGACCCTCTTCATGATACGAAGTCTAACAATTTCTTTTTCATTTTTCAATGTGATAAAAAGAAATGGGGGATAACAAAGCAGCCATGAGAGTTTGGTTCTTTCCTATCCTTCTTATTTTTATCTTTTTACAATTCCCCTTTGGCCCTCAGCCACCAGAGGAACCTGAGGAAAAACCTTCTCCGGTCAAAGGATGGTGGGAAGTGAGATATTTCGGAATCCCTCCCACTCAATATTCTGAGGCAGGGAAAGGAGTGATTAAGGCTGAAAGTTTGGGGACTCGTTCCTCCCTTTTTAAGAAAATTGAAGAAAAGGAGAAGGATCTCCCGGTGCTTTCTTGGAGATGGAAGATTTCAAATGTGGTCCGATCTGCCATTGAAACAAGAAAGGATCGTTTTGATGCAGCGGCCAGAATTATTGTGATTTTCGGAAAGACCTTGGATCTCATCCCTTTCGGGAGAGAACCGATCGGTTTAAAAATTGAATATATCTGGGCCACCCGTCTTCCGAAGGGACATCTGTTTGACCATCCGGGGGAGAGGAATTGCAAAATTTTTGTCGTCGAATCAGGAGAGGCCAGAGTGGGACAATGGATCTATGAGGAAAGGAATATTCATAAAGATTTTAAAAAGGCCTTTGGAAGAGAACCTGAAGGAGTTCTGGCCATCGGAATTCAAACCGATACCGACCACAGCAATGAAATGGTCACTGCCTATTATTCTAATCTCATTTTAAGAAAAAAATAAACCCTCGGATTAACCCTCTGTTTGCTTGACAAACAGAAAAGTAAAATTTATATGTTTAATATACCCTAGGGGAGTATAGTATATGGAGAGGGAGAGACAAAAACAGGCCATAGTGGACAGGTTGAAGCGAATTGAGGGACAGATACGAGGGCTTCAGAGGTTGATTGAGGAAGAAGCATCCTGCCAAGACATCTTGATGCAAGCCAGTGCCGCTTTAGCGGCTATTAAAAAGGTTAGCGCGCTTGTCATTCAGACTCACCTTGAAAAATGTTTGGAGAGGAGCAAAAAGAAAAGCGAAAAAAAACAGGACGAATCATTACAAGAATTAAAAGAGGTTCTCTCAAGATATATGAATTTGGTCTAAAAAATCATTCAATAAAGGGTAGAGTAAAAAGGCATGAGAGATAGGAGGAAGTTAGCCTATGGAGATTGATAAGAAAATGACCAGAAGAAATTTTTTAAAAACGGGTACAATGATTACTGCCTTAGGGACAGTCTGTTCCACAGGCATCGTAGATATAGCTTCCGCAACCTCTGAGAGCTATGCCACAATGATCGATCTAACCAAATGTGATGGATGCAAGAATGAGTCTATCCCGAAGTGTATAGAGGCATGCCGGATAGAGAATGAGGGGAGATTCCCAGAACCCAAGCAACCCATTAAAGACCTTTGGCCTCAGAAAACTCATGATGACTGGTCAAAGAAAAGAGACGTGATTAATCAGCTGACACCCTATAATTGGATCACCGTCCAACAGGTGGAGGTTGAGGGAGAAAAACTCTTCATTCCTCGCCGGTGCATGCATTGTGACAATCCGCCCTGTGCCAATCTTTGTCCTTTTGGAGCGCTAAATAAATATTCTGATGGATCCGTGGTCATCAATCATACGCTCTGTATGGGAGGGGCGAAATGCAAGGTGGTTTGCCCTTGGCATATTCCGCAAAGACAGAGCGGAGTGGGGCTTTATCTCAAAATTCAGCCAATCCCTGCCGGAGGAGGCGTGATGTACAAATGCGACCTCTGTCATGATCGAATCAAGAAAGGACAAATCCCTGCATGTGTGGAGGCATGTGAAAAAAGGCTTGGAGCCAATAGACCTCTCTATTTCGGAAAAAAGGAGGAGATGCTTTACCTTGCCCATAGCCGAGCCAAAGAACTCAGAGGGTTCATCTATGGAGAGAAAGAGAATGGGGGAACCGCAACCCTATATGTAAGCAAAATCCCATTTGAAAAGATTGATGCAAAGTTAAAAGAAAAGAAATCCAATCTCCATATGAGTAAAGTGATCAATCCACTTCGTAGTGTTAATGCCTGGGCTAAGGGCTTTATAATTGCTCCCCTCATCAGTGGATTCACTGCGCTGGCTCTAGTCCTCTATGAGAAAAAACATAGGGTGAAGGAGGAAAAAAATGAGGGAAAGAATTATAGAGGAAGAAAAGGTAGTCCTTCGGCACAGTCCAATTGAGCTCATTGAGCATTGGGTACTTGCTCTCTCCGGTTTGGCCCTGATCTTTTCGGGTTTTGGAGAACTACCGATGTATAAGAGGTTTATGGTGACAAAGATCCCGGGCTTGAGTTGGGCCGGAGACTTCTTGATCAATCTGCAGATTCATTATCTCTCTGGAATCGTCTTCGTTTCCATCATTGTTTTTCACGCAGTCTATCATGGATGGCTCGGACATCAAGGACTACTTCCTAAAAAAGGGGATATAACGGCTTCGATTAAAACCATTCTTTCTATGTTTGGGTTTGGGGAAGAACCTCCCTCACATAAATACCTTCCAGAACAACGACTAGCCTACGCCTATTTAGGAGGCATAGGGTTAATTTTGGTTTTTACTGGATTGATTAAAGTCATAAAGAACTTACCCGGGGTCTTTCTTCCACCCCAATTTATTACAGCAGTAACTCTCATCCATACTTTCGCAACTATATTTTTTCTTCTTGGTGTTCTTGCTCATCTGGCTGCCCTGATCTTTAAGGTGAATCGACCATTGGCTAAATCCATTTTCACAAAAAAGGTCGATCTCGATTATGTAAAAAAGCGCCATCCTCTTTGGTACCAAGACCTATTGGGGGAAGGGGAAAAGGTTGAGGTCAAAGAAATAGGAGTTGAAGAAGTGGGACCTTCGGAAGAGAGTGAAACAAAGCCAGAGGCCGAAAGGATGGATCAAAGAACAGAGGGAAAAGAAGGGCTCGAGAAGGAGACAGTCATGAGTGTTTTAAAAGTGAAAGGGATGAGCTGCCAGCACTGTGTCATGGCGGTAACCCGAGCATTGAGTCAATTGGAGGGGATCCAGAACATTCAAGTGAACCTTGAAAAGGGAGAGGTCCGTTTTGAAAATCCGAAAGCCATTCCAGAGGATCAGATCGAGAAAGCCATAACCGTTGCAGGATATGAAGTGATACGAAAGGATCAAGGCGATTAACGATTCTGATAATACTCTTTTAGAATCCTTAGAACTTCGGGTCGACTGAACTCCTCGGGGATGGGCTCTCTCTCGATTAGTTTTTTTCTTAGTAGTGTTCCACTCAAAAGAAGATGGTCTTTCTCCGGATGAGGACAGGTTTTATAAGAGGCCATCCCCTTGCAGCGATAACAATAGAAGGTCCAGTCTATTTTAAGAGGTTTGATCAAAAGAGCATCTGAAGGAATCCGGTCAAAGATCTCCTGGGCTTCGTAAGGACCATAATAATTTCCAACTCCAGCGTGATCCCGACCCACAATGAGATGGGTAGCTCCGTAGTTCTGCCGAATGATGGCATGGAGAAGGGCTTCTCGGGGTCCTGCATAACGCATCTCTAAGGGATATCCCTTCAGGATCACTCGATCCTGTGGAAAATAATTTTTTACCAGAATATCCACGCACCTCACCCGAACCTCTGCCGGAAGATCGTCTTCCTTTAGATTTCCAATGAGCTGATGGATTAAGAGCCCGTCACAGATTTCAAGAGCAATCTTCGCAATATACTCATGAGAGCGATGCATCGGATTCCGAAGTTGCAAAGCGGCAATCGTCTTCCATCCCTTCTCCTGAAAAAGTTTACGGGTCTCTTCGGGTCTGGCATAGATTCCTTTAAACCTCTCTGGATACCCCCCTTCACTTAATACTTTAACAGAACCACCCAGATTGACTTCTCCCTGGGCCATCACCTTAGCCACTCCAGGATGTTTTGGATCGGTGGTCTTAAAGACTTGCTGACATTCATAATCCTTATCAATCCTATACTTTTCTTCCACCACCATCAAACCTACCAGTTCATCAGTCTCTCTATCCAAAAGAGTAACTTCCTGTCCATCCTTTAAAGTCTTGGCAGTCTCTTCATCCACCGAAAGGGTAATAGGAATGGGCCAGAAGGTATGATCTGCCATTCTCATTTCATCACAGACCCCCTGCCAGTCTGCCTTTCCCATGAATCCCTTAAGGGGACTAAATGCCCCTATCCCCATCATAATCAGGTCATCTCGCTCCCGGCTTGTAAGCCGGATCTTAGAAAGGAATCGGGCTTTTTCCTTATACTCATTTTGTTCCTCTCCTGTGAGGAGTAAAGGCTTGAGCTTTCCACCATGCGGATTAATCAACATAGAACCCTTGAACCCTCTTTCTACATATACCCCAGCTTCCTCATCCGCTCCATCGCCTTTTCTTTGTCCTGCCGTCTGCCCGCTCGCTCCTCCGTATTCTCTAAATCCTGCTTCCAGGCAGGGACCCCTTCTATGGAAATCTGACTGGTAGTTTTTGCCCCCAACGAACGATAACCCTTTTCATAAAGAACACAATAAGGAATTCCAAATGCTGCATAGGTATCCCAAAGATCCTTCTCTGTAAAATGGAGAATAGGTCTGATCCGTGTGTGCTCCGGAACCAAATATCCGCCCTCTTTATACTCGAAATATTCATCATTGAACCGGGCCGGATGTTCATCCCACCTGAGTCCCTGGAAGATCCCCCTGATTCGATTCCGCTCAAGAAACTCGTTAAAAACCACGGTCTTCATCAGGTGATTCCCTACATAGGACTCTGCCTCGAAAGGAAATTCATCTCCCTCAAAACCAATCCTCTTCAGCTCAGCCTGATTCCTCTCATTTAACTCCTTCACTCTCACCGGGGCATTTAATTTATAATTGGCAGCCTTTAAGACATCTTCGTTTCGACAGATCTCTAAAGGAATTCCCCACTCTTTACGAATCCTCCCTACAAACTCCTCAATCTCCTCAAACTCATCTCCCTCTCCAATTAACATCGTCTTAGGAATGGGGATTCCCTTTTCAAGACATACCTGACGAATGATCCAGAGGGTTAAGGTGCTATCCTTCCCCCCTGTCCAGGTAATCCCTAACTCTTCCTGTTTAAATCTCTCAAAGGCCTGTCTTATAATCCCTTTTGAAATCTCCACCAATTTCAAACACTGCCTTTTTCTTTTTTCACTGATTACCTTGTCTATGGGCATGATCTCTCCTCCTTAAAGGGTTGATTAAACTGGATTCATCATGAGGTTTCTTATAAAGACAATTCCACTATGGTTGATGGCGAGCCGGATCTGTGCAAAAGTCGCATGTCTGGGAACTTTCACTTCAAATAGGTCGTGGGTCCAGTCGTTTGTCCCAGAGAAATATTCTCCTGAGGGCATTTCGGTGATATCTCGATAAAGGCTTCCTCCGAGGGCATCATAAAAATCTACGTGAAGGCAGGCTGCTCCCTTCACCTCAATCGTTTTAAGTTCTGCCCCAATTCGATAAGTCTCTCCCACTCGAACAGCGATATTCTGTTGGAGAAAAAGCCCCCCGGGACGGTCGTACTCCAATCCAGGACATGGAGAAGGCCTATGATTCACATCCCAAATCAATTTTCCTCCTCCTTCAGAAAGACGCGTGGCCAGGGTCCAGTGTCTTGGAATTCCATCTTCTCCAATCTCCTTAAAGAATCCATTGGTTAAACGGGCATAAATAGGTGCAGGCCTCCGATAGTTTCGGAACAGCCAAACGATATTGCCCGACCGATCTATCTCCATGACCTGGTGATGACCATCGGTGGAGGAGATTAAAAAAGTTTCTTCTTCGGTGACGTGGGTAATATAGAACTTATCGACATGCTCGGTCTGGAATTTCCATACGATTCTTCCTTCCGGAGTGACTTCAATTATCCGATGATTCTTACTATCTGTGATCACCGTATTCCCATTCTTTAGTCGAAGGGCCCCTCTGGGCCACCATAACATTTGAACGGAGCCATCCCCGTAAGACCATACGATTTCTTTTTTTCGGTTGACTTCTAAGATTCTATTTCCGTCAGAATCGCAGACCAAGAAATTTCCATTTGGAAGGGGATTGGCATTATGAGGGTGATGAAGTTCTTTATCATAAGACCATAGGATATTCCCGTAACGATCGACTTGAATAAAACGATCATTATTCCGATCGGTCACTAAAAAAGTTCCATCTACAAGCTCAAAAGCCTCATTGGGGTAATGAAGGTGAGAACCATCCGATAATTTTCCTGTCCCGCCACCCCATTCATCTGAGCTCATGACAATCTTTTTTTCTGGAGTGACTTCGATCAGTCGATTGTGGGTTGTATCCGTAATCAAGGTATTTCCATTTTTTAATCGGCGAGCACTGTGTGCAAATTTAAGTCCCTCGTGATAATTCCAGACAATATTTCCCAATATATCGACTTCTACAATCTCACTTCCGAATCCTGCCTCATCCCCAGCATCTGCAATAAGAGTATGTCCATTGGGTAATCGTTCGACCGCTAAAGGCATCTCGACATTTCCTGGGAATCCCCTCAGGTATCCAGGACCCACAATTTCTGCCATGAGTTCTTACTCCTTTCTTTTAGAGATTTATATCTTAGTAGACCGTCCATTTCGTCTCTTTCCTCTTTTCCCAACTTAAATGGACTGAAAATTTAAAGTACTCTGCACGGGTAAAAGTGACTTGAAAGAGGAAGGGAAGTTCTGATTCTTCATAAAACGTTCTTTCCACATAGAATAGGGGTGACCCCATTTCGATTTGAAGGAGAGAGGCAATCTCTTGATCAGCAATCGAAGATTCAATGGTCTGAAACACCTCTTTCAGGATCCATCCCTTTTGGTGGGTCAATATGGAAAATAAAGAGGGAATCAATTTTTCATTTTCAGAAGATGATCCGATAAAGGACCAGGGGGCATATTCCCTGACCACCATAATCGGGATTCCTTTCCAATATCTTACTTTTTCAATAAAATAGATGGGGTCTGACTCTTCTAACTTGAGACACTTTCTGGGCCTATCTAATCCTCGAACGATTTCTGCACGGGTGCATTTAGTTTCTGTTTCCAGACCGATCGAAAGGAGCTCATCAATTCTTCCCGACAAACTCAAAGTGATCTTTTCAGCCGGGTTCTTTTTGACGATCGTTCCTATCCCGGGTTTTCGATCTAATAACCCTTCTTCCACTAAAAAGGAAAGGGCTTGGCGCACAGTCAATGGACTCACCCCAAACTGTTTTGAAAGCTCATTTTCCGGAGGAAGACGATCCCCTTCTTTTAATTCTCCGGCAAGAATTTTTGATCTTAGAATCGATTCAATTTGAAAGTAAAGAGGTAATTTTTTTCGTTGGGTCATTTTGATCATCCTTTTCAACTTTCCTCCCGGAATGCTTCTTCTCTTTTCTTTCGGATGGCGGGAACAGCAATCACGATGAGAAGAATGAAAGCCATGATCAGAAATGCCAGAGAAAGGGGACGGGTAAAAAAGATCGACGGATCTCCTCGTGAGATCAGCATTCCCCGTCTTAAATTTTCCTCCATCAGAGGACCCAGCACAAATCCTAAAATAAGGGGAGCAGGCTCACATTCAAGTTTTACAAAGAGGTATCCCAAAAACCCGAGGATAGCTGTCAGCCAGATATCAAAAACGTTATTATTGATGCTATAAATTCCAATGCAGCAAAAAAGGAGGATCGCAGGGTAAAGAATGCGATAGGGAATACCGAGCAGTTTAACCCATATCCCAATCAACGGGAGATTTAAAATCACTAACATAAAATTGCCAACCCACATCGAAGCAATCACCCCCCAAAAGAGGTCTGGGTTGTTACTGATGACCCTGGGGCCCGGTTGAATTCCGTGGATCATCATGGCTCCGGCCATCAAGGCCATGACCACATTAGAGGGTATACCTAGGGTGAGAAGGGGAATGAAGGAGGTTTGTGCGCCTGCATTGTTGGCTGATTCAGGGGAAGCGACTCCACAAATGTTTCCCTTCCCGAAAGATTCAGGATTTCGGGAAACCTTCTTTTCCACCATATATGAAATAAATGAAGAAAGGATTGCTCCTCCACCAGGTAGAATTCCGAGAAAGGATCCAATGAAGGTTCCTCGGGCTACGGCAGGTGCAACTTCTTTTAAGTCCCTCTTTTTTAGCCAGAAACCGGAGAGCTTACTTTTTATAATCTCTCTCTTTTCTCTTCGTTCCAAACTTTTAATAATTTCTGATATTCCAAACAAACCCATGGCAAGAGGAACAAATCCAAGTCCGTCAGCCAATTCCGGAATCCCGAAAGAGAATCTCTGTATTCCACTGGTCACATCTGTCCCCACCATTCCCAAGATAAGACCGAGAAGAATCATCCCTATCGCTTTCAGTGGAGATCCCGAAGCAAAGACAATAGAGCCAATCAATCCAAAGACCATTAAGGAGAAATATTCAGCTGGTCCAAACTTAAAGGCCAGCTCAGAGAGAGGGACAGCTAAAAGAGCAATCAGAAAGGTTGCAAAACAGCCGGCCACGAATGAGCCGAGGGCCGAAACGGTAAGGGCAGCTCCCGCGCGCCCACGGAGAGCCATTTGATAACCATCGAGGCAGGTCACCACAGAGGAGGCTTCTCCTGGCACATTGACTAAAATCGAGGTTGTTGATCCACCATATTGAGCCCCATAATAGATACCGGCCAGCATGATTAAGGCAGAGACAGGGGGAAGAGCAAAAGTGGTAGGAAGGAGGATAGCAATGGTTTGAACAGGCCCTATCCCGGGTAGAACCCCGATGAGTGTTCCAATCAATGTTCCAAGGAAACAATAAAGAAGATTTTGGGGAGAGATAATCGTCTGAAAACCGAGCGCCAGATTGGAGATAAGATCCATTCCCATTTTTCCTCGAACAGGATTAGATTCGTCCCCTTAAAAAAGAGGGTAATACTGGTATTTGGAATTGGAGAAAATAAACAAAAATGATCAGAATGGCGAGGACCAGAAAAAGAGCATTTAACAGAGCAATCTTTATATTAAATTCATCACTTCCCATACTGGAAATAATAATAAGGAAGAAAGTGGAGAGAATCATTCCCAAAGGTTGAAGAAGGAGACCAAAAAGAATAATAGAGGAGAGAACAAACGCCATTGGACGAATTCGAAGAGGGATTTTCTTCTCCTTTCCTTTCCCTTTGGAAAGACTTTTCAAAGAGACTACGATTCCTAAAATCGTGAGTATCAGACCTAAAAGGAACGGAAAATATCCGGGTCCCATCTTGGCCGCTGTCCCGATAGGGTAATATCGCGCTAAAAAAGTTACCCCGATTCCAAAAATGATAAAAAGGAGTCCGGCTTTAAAGTCCTTTGAATTCTTAATATACATATATTCTTCTTTAAAAATAATCAGGTTGGCCCATAAAAAAAGAGGGCCAACCTGTAATAAGTTGGGTAAACGCTAAATAGAATTTGGAAATATCCTTATTCAGCCTTGAATCCAGAGGCTTTGATGATAGGTCCCCATCTTTCTCTGTCCTGCTTGATTATCTTGGCAAACTCTTCAGCGGTGGTTCCTGTAGCATCAGCCCCCATTTGCTCAAGCTTCTGTTTCACATCTGGCATATGCATAATCTGAACCATGGCACGGCTCAATTTGTCTATGATGGGCTTGGGTGTTTTAGCAGGAACCACAATTCCGTTCCATCCCACTCCTTCAATCTCATATCCCATCTCTTTGAAGGTAGGAATATCAGGGTGTTTCCTTGAGGTTCCCGCTGTGGCAAGGATTCGAATTTTGTCTGGATGATACCGGGATTGGGCATCATAGGTGTCCACCCCCATTGGAATATGGCCTCCAATCAATGCGGTGATAAGAGGCCCTGATCCATTATAGGAAACATGAACCATCTCGACGCCGGCATATTTTCCAATCATCAATCCAAAAAAGTGTGGAAGGCTCCCTGCAGCTGGAGAACCAAAGTTTGCCTGTTTTGGATTTTTCTTTATCCATTCCATAAGTCCTTTCACATCTTTAATGGTAGATGTGGCAGGGACTGAAAGAACAAAATGATAAATCTGGACTTGAGAGACAGGGGTGAAGTCTAAATCCGGGTCGTAACCTAATTTGGAGTAAACCAAGGGACTGACAACAAATAACGCCGGATTCATGACCAACATCGAGCTTCCATCCGGAGGTTGATTCTTGGCATATTCCGCCCCAATCCGCCCACCAGCTCCTGGTTTATTTTCAACGATGACAGGCTGGCCCAGAATATCTTTTAATTTATCCGCGATCAGACGGCCAATAATATCTGAGCTACCCCCTGGCGCATATGGGACGATAATCTTTATTGGTCCTTTAATCTCCTGGGTCAATCCATGAGGAAGACTGACCCAAAAAATAATGGGAACCAAAACCATCATCACTAAAAAACATCTTTTCTCCCAATTTTTCATTACGGCACCTCCTTCTAAAATTATTAATTTCTATATAAATACATAGAATTAAATTATTGTCAATAAAAAAATTTATTTTAAGGGAAGAATTATTCCAAGAAAGAGAATAAGATATTGAAGAATTAGAGTTTTTTAATCCGAGAGGGGATTGAGGAGCTTCATTTCTTCGAGTTCGAGGGCAAGAAACTCCCAGAGCTGGGTGAGTTGTCGAACCTGTTCTTTGGTCTGTCTCTGGGCTTCAATCGTTTCGTGGGTCTCTTTCTGATTGAGATAAAGATTTGGGTCAGAGAGCCTCTGGTTGAGATAATCCAGCTTTCGGGTCGCTTCCTCAAGAGAAGATTCCACTTCATTGAATCTCTTTTGCAGAGTGGAGAGTTGTCTCCGATATTGATCTATCTCCTGTGCCCTCTTTCGCCTTTCCTCTTTAATGAGGCTTTTTGGCGACTTTGGGGTCCGGAGAGACGGAGTGGGAACTTCCTCCGACAAAGAGAGTTGCTGTTTTCTATAAAGATACTCGTCATAATTCCCGTAGTAGTGCTCAAGATGTCCATTTTCGATTTCAATCACCTTATTGGCGACTTCATTAATGAGGTGGCGGTCATGGGTGATAAAGCAGAGAGTTCCCGAGAACTGTTTTAAAGCCTCCTCCAGCACGTTTCGAGAAGGGATATCCAGATGACTCGTAGGTTCATCAAGGAGAAGGAGATTGGCAGGTTTAAGGAGCATCTTGGCTAAAATCAGTCGACTTTTCTCCCCTCCGCTTAAAACCGATACTTTTTTTTCAATATCCTCTCCACTAAAAAGAAAAGTCCCCAGAAGGGTTCTCAGCTCCGTTTGACTCTCCTCAGTTGCCACACTCAGGAGCTCCTCATAAACAGTATTTTCAGGGTGAAGGAGGTCGAGCTGGTATTGAGCAAAGTAAGCGCGGGTAACCTCTTTTCCCAGAATGACTTCCCCCTCTTCATAATCGAGTACTCCTGCGAGAATCTTTAAAAGGGTAGATTTCCCTGCTCCATTTGGACCCACCAGAGCTACCTTATCCCCTCGATAGAGGGTTAGATTGATCCCCTGATAGACCACTGTTTCTCCATAACGTTTATGGAGATTCTTAACCTCGATCACTTTATGGCCACTTCTTTTGGGGGCAGGAAACTGAAAATGAATCTCTTTTCTCTCCTTTGGGAGTTCAATTCGTTCCAGTTTTTGGAGCATCTTGATTCGGCTCTGAACCTGTCGAGACTTGGTATTTTTGGCTCGAAATCGTTCGATAAATCGTTCGGTCTGTTCTATTCTTCTCTGCTGGGCCTTATAGGTAGCTTCGAGGATCTCTCTTCGATTTGCTTTCTCTCTCAAATAGAAGTCGTAGTTTCCAGGATAAAGATCAATCCGTTCGTTTTCAATCTCGGCGATTCGATTGACCAGATGGTTAAGAAGGACCCGATCATGGGAAACAATGACCATCGCCCCTGGATAATTGACTAAGAACTCTTCAAGCCAGACCAGAGAAGAAAGGTCTAAATAGTTGGTGGGTTCGTCCAAAAGAAGAAGATCCGGCGACTGAAGAAGTATTTTCCCCAGAGCGACTCTCATCAACCACCCACCACTCAGTTCCTCAGTTTTGCGAGAAAAATCTTTATCTTTAAAACCCAACCCCTTGAGAATCCGTTTGGCTTCGGCTTCTAAACCATACCCTCCGAGCATGGCATATCTTTCTTGAAGTTTTCCGTATTCCTTAGCCAGTTTTTCCTGTTCTTTTGGATCTTGGATGGAAGAGAGTTCCTCTTCCAGGATCTTCATTTTATTCTCGAGGGAGATAATATTTTCGGCACCTTTTAGAACTTCTCCAAGAACAGTATTTCCTCTCAAGGAAATGACTTCTTGAGGTAGATACCCAAATTGAACCCCTTTGGCGATGAGGATCTCCCCTTCGTCTATGGGCTCTTCCCCTAAAATAATCCTGAAGAGAGTGGTTTTCCCGGAGCCATTCGGTCCAATGAGGCCGATTCGGTCCCTTACCCCGATTTGAAGGGAGAGGTCCTTAAAAAGGGTTTTTCCACAAAACTGCTTTTGAATATGTTGAAGGGTGATCATTTAAGAAAAGAGTGTGTTAATCAAATTTTTTATCATATTTATCAAAATTATAGCCTGCTTTCTTATAGTCCTCCAAGGCACGGACTCTTAAATCCTCCCGCTTTGTCTTTTCGGCCTCTTTATCAGCAAGTTCGGCTGCATGGCTCCATTTCCCCTCTTTCTCATATTCTCTAATCTTTTTTTCAGTTTCGGTTACGGGGCTCCCTTTAACAACCACGGTTGGAGCAAAAAGAACCCTATAAATCGGGTTTTGACATTGGGGACAATGGGTCAATGGGGGTTCGACCATTCGCTGAATGATTTCAAATCCTGATCGGCAGTGTTCGCAGCTTTTATCCATATCCACGGCTTTATAAGCATAAGTTGGCATCTCCACCACCTCCGATTAATAAATAATATTGCGAATCCAATTGTCAAGGAGTTTGGAAGGGTTAAGAAAAGAAAAAATTGTTGACTTGAAATTTCTAATATGTTAATAAAATCACAATTTTCCACTAACAATTCAAAGAAAAAATTCCATTTTAATTTTAATAAGATAAATTATCACGATGGGGGCATTATGCATTTAAAATTGAAAAAATCTTTTTATTTATTTTTTCTTTCATTCCTTATTTTTTTAATGGTTGGATCCATTGAGACCATTACTCATGGGGCTGAGAAGAAGGAAGGTATCAAAGCCGCTCCTTTAACCAAACCCCCTGAGACTCTTCCAAAAGGAGAGAAATTTGTCATTAAAGGACGGGAATACTGTTATGAGTGTATTGATAATTCTGAATGCCTTGGATGTCATGGAAATAAAATTAGTGAGAGAAAGTTTGCTCAGTCTGTCCATGGTGCAAATTCCTGTAACAGCTGTCACTGGGATATCACGGATGTCAAAGAGCACTTAAAGGCAAAAGGGGCAAGAATTCATACGGAACCTGTCACCTGTCATCGGTGCCATAAAAAAGAGGGTGCAGAGCATTATGCCAGTGCTCATTTTATCAATGATATTCAGTGCAAGGATTGCCATAAGGAGATCCATGAGATGACTCCATGGAAAGGGGATAAAGCCCGCGTGGTCCAGAAATGCACGATCTGCCACGAAGATGACGGGTATTCCGAAAGTGTTCATGGAAAGTCAGCTCTTGCAGGGAATCCTGATTCCGCAGCATGCCACGACTGCCACGGCCTTCATAAGATTCCCATTCTAAAAGGAGATGATCCCCAGACCGTTCAGTTTCGAAAAGAGTTTCATACCGAGGTCTGCCAGAAGTGTCATGGAAACAATGAGATGATGGAGCGGAACAGTGTTTTCCTGATCGCTACCCAAACCTATTATGAAAGTTATCATGGAAAGGTGGAGCACTTAGGTTATCCGAGGTTAGTTGCAGGGTGTGCAGATTGTCACGGATTTCATAGCATTTTGCCAAGGGATGATCCAAAATCTCTCATATCAGATGAGCGTCTCATAGAAACCTGCGGAAAGTGTCACCCGAGGGCTAATGCTAATTTTGTAAAATGGATTGCCCATGCAACACATAACGACCCGGAACGAGACCCCGTCCTTTATGGGGTTTATATTATTATGACGGGATTGCTCGTCTCGGTGTTTGGGGTTTTCTGGCTTCATACATTTCTCTGGTGGCGAAAAGAATTCTGGGAGAGAAGGGAGCTTCGGGCAAAAGGGATTTTCTTTCCACTCCATGTCAGATCTGATGAGGCAGGTCAGATTTATCGCCGTTTTAGTACCTTCGATATTATCCTCCATTTTACGATGATGGTCACCTTCATTGGGCTCGTTATCACCGGACTTCCCCTGAAATTTTCTCACGCACCCTGGGCCAGTGGACTCATGCACTTTTTAGGGGGAGCAAAAGTAGCGGGATTGATTCATCGAATCTGTGCAGCCATTACTTTTGGCTATTTTGGAACCACCTTGGTTTATATCATCTATTTTCTTTTCTTTAAGAAACTCCCCAACAATCCGAACCCCATTCAAAGGCTCTTTGGTCCCGATTCCCTTTGCCCTCGCTGGAAGGACGTTCAGGATATCGTGGGCATGATTCGGTGGTTCTTTAACAAAGGTCCTAAACCTCAATTTGATCGATGGACTTACTGGGAGAAATTCGACTTTCTGGCTGTCTTCTGGGGAATGTTTGCAATCGGGCTTTCAGGATTGATGCTCTGGTTTCCTGAGTTCTTTACGATCTTTCTTCCTGGATGGGTCCTCAATATCGCAACGATTGTCCATTCGGATGAGGCCCTGTTAGCTTCCGGGTTCATCTTTACAGTCCATTTCTTTAACACCCATTTTCGACCATCGAAGTTCCCCATCGATACGGTCATCTTCACCGGAAAATTTCCAAAATATGAATTGGTGGAGGAGAGACCGGAGCAATACAAACGCCTGATGGCCGAAAAAAGGCTTGAGACCTATCGGGAAAAATATCCCAGTGTGCTCGCAGACCTTTTCTCAAATCTTATCGGATTCGCTATGCTGGCGATTGGGCTTCTCTGTATCTTCCTGATCGGTTGGGAATTTCTGAGATAGGGAAGAAAGGATTATTGACGGTACCTCTTCTCTCCTGCCCGAATCTCGATAGGTAACCAGTTCTCTTCAGGAGCAAAAGGGCAGGTATATTTTTCATTATATTCACAGAAAGGATTGTACGCCCGATTAAAATCGATCAAAACCTTCCCCTGGGGCACCGGTTCAATATAAAGATATCGACCATGGGGATAGGTCTCTTTTCCAGAGGTTTTATCCCGAAAGGGAAGAAAGAGCTCACCCCCTCCCAGAGGTCGATAAATTTGAAGGACATATTCTTTCCCTTCCCATTTAAATTTAAATCGGCCGTATTTGACATACTTTCTTCCCATTCCCTTATTGGTAGGAAGGGTTACATAGAGGGGTTTGGGTTCGCTGGGGTACCTCTCCATCACCCCAACGATGGCGTATTTAAGGTCAATCGGATAATAATTTAAACCCTTAAATCTCTTTCGGTCTGGCTCTTTGAGTGGAGAATGAGGGTCTTCTTTAAAGAATTGGTTTCTCTTTTCTCTAAAGGCTTTTAATTTTTCAGTCCTATCCTCCATCGGGTTTTTCTCTTCTTTAGAAAAACAGATGGGATTCTTTTCTATAAAATAAATGATGGAAGAGAAAAGAAATAGGGAAAGAATTAGAACCCACAAGGGTCCCTGAGCAAACTCTATCTGTTTAATCATCGGCTTCTCTTAGATTAGCAAGTGATATTAGACCACAGCCTTTTGTAATAAGAACTACCAGCGCCAAAGAGCAATAATAAATGTGATCAAGAAGACAAAGATCAGATTCATATAGGCCATAAAATAAAAAAGTTTTTCGTAAGTGGATTTTCCAGTTTTTAAAGGGGTTGTTAATAATTCCGATACTTCAGGCATTTGAAATATCTTCTCTTCTCCATGGGGGGCAATTTTAAGCATTTCTGTGAGATCCTGACCCGCTGGATGTTTCCCCATATGTCGGCCACCTTTCCAAAATTTACTTTGACTCGCATCATAAATTTTCCCTTGATAAGCAAAATAGGCAGGCCTTCCCTCTTTACCATCAAAGTTTGCAAGTTCTATTAAGGTTAGTCTCCCTTTAATTTCAAGTTGAACCATAGTCTTTTGCTTCCTAAGTTTAGGGCCAATTAAGAAGGTAACAATAATCGCTGTACTCACCATAACGGCAAACAGGATGATTTTGATACTTAAAAGAATTCCAAATCTGGTAGCATAAAAAGCTTTCCATGTGGGTATCCTCGAAATCGTTAAGAGGACACCTGTAATAGATAAGGTAATGATTCCTACCCATCCTACAATTAATTCTCCTTTTGGAAGCCCTTTTGCGGCATAGGCAGGTTTTAAAAGGATATGGACATAAAGGATGGTTCCAAACCAGGCAATAGCCGCCAGGAGATGGAAATACCTTATAATTAGACGGATTACTTTTTGGAAAGGTTTAAGCGGACGATATACCCCCCTTACTTTAAGGTGATTAAGAAATTCATTTCCATATTTTGTTAGGGTACCCCCCGTTGCCTCTATATGACATCGATCACAACTATACCCCGTCTGCTCCGCAAATTCTGGGGTAGCACTCGAAAGAAGTGGAAAAAAAAGGAGTAGGGAAAAAAATAAAAAAAATTTTCTTCCAAACATATTCTATTCGAGAGGGTTCCTGTGGATAAACTCGATTATTTTATTTTTATTAACATATCCATTGCTTTTATATCAACCTTCTTGCAGGAGAGGGAGTTGTTTTTTTGACTTTGGTCAATG
>JBDOIB010000194.1:0-3860 GCA_041082155.1 Thermodesulfobacteriota bacterium
GGTTCGAAGAGAGCTTGTAAAAATCGCTGCTTACATTTTTATGGGGGTAAGTGGAGGGATCGGACTTCTTCTTTACTTTCACTTTGGGACCGGTCCCTTTACAATCCCTCTTGGAATGTTGGCCATCTTTCTCGGTTATTTTTATACAGCCCCACCGATTCAGCTTTCTTATCGGGGTTTAGGAGAGATTGCCATCTGGTTTTCCTGTGGATGGCTCTCCACGATGACAGGCTATTATCTTCAGACCGGTCGTTTTGATATGGTGACCACGCTCATCTCGCTACCAGGTGCAACGAGTGTCTTTCTCGTGATTCTGATGAATGAGGTCCCGGATATCCATTCAGACAGACTTTCCAATAAAAGGAATCTGGCTGTCCGGTTGGGGAGGCAGAGGGTGGTTTTCTTATATAATGTGTTATTAATTTTATGTCTTCTCAATATGATTACAATTGTATTTTTTGGGGTTCCCTCACTGAGTGCAATCCTTTCGATTCTTCTTCTTCCCATTATCCTTAAAAATATTTTTATTCTTAAGAGAAAGGGATTAAATTCCCGGGAGGTTCAGGAACAAATAAGTATAAGAACGATGATCTTTGATCATTTGATAACAATAATATATGCTTTTTCTTTTCTTATCAAAGGGATTAAATTATATCCGGAGGCATTGGTCGATTTAGTGTTTTTTGTTTCGATTCTTCTCCTAATCTTTAGTCTTGAAGGGGTAGGGATATATTGCTCCAGGATGATCACCCAAAGGTAAGAGCCTTTTATAATCCTCCGACTTTACTTCTTCGGCAGGCATCCAGTCTCTTTTATTTTGCCTATCTTGTTGGCTGGAGGAGAGTGGGCAGCTGGCTTACCAGGTTAGGGAGAGTTCTTCCTACGGCTGCGGGGGCGATAGGAATGGGGTGTATTGGTTATCCCATCCATCCTGTATGGGAAGTCACCCGGGCCTGTAATCTTTGCTGCAAGCAGTGTCATGCCTCCTCCGGGAAGCCTCTTTCTGATGAACTTACGACAGAGGAGGGAAAGCGTCTTTTGAAAGAAATTTCGACGGTAAAGGAGTTTCGGATGTTGGCTCTGGGTGGAGGGGAGCCTCTGGTGAGGGCTGACATTTTTGATTTAGTGGCTTATGCCCGGAGATTGGGTCTTGAGATCTCCATAGCCACAAATGGTATTTTGCTTACCTATGAAATGGCAAAAGAGCTAAGAAAGATGGGGGTGGCCAATATTGCCATTGGACTTAATGCCAATAGTAAAGAGGTCCATGAGCAGATTACAGGAGTGGAAGGATCGTTTGAGAAGACCCTGAGAGGGATTTATGCCACAAGGAAGGCCGGGATGGCCCTTCAGATCAATACCACGGTGATGAAAGAGAACCGTGAGGCCATAGGGGGGCTTCTTGATTTTGCCTCAGAGGTTGGTGCTCAGATTGTGCTTCTATATCAGCTGGTTCCTTCAGGGAGGGGCAGGGAAGAGATGGAGCTTTCGATCAGGGAGTACAGATCTTTGATCGAGATGGTCGCGGAGAAGCAGAGGACAAACCGCGCCATTATCGAGCCCACCTGTTCTCCTCAGTACTGGGCTTACCTTATAAAGACTCATACCAACGGAAAGGCCTCGAGAGTGGGAATGAAGCTTGCTCAAACCCTTTTTAAAGGGTGTGTTGCGGGAAGCGGGCTGTGTTATATCAAGCCTGATGGGGAGGTATGGCCCTGTCCATTTATTCCCCTTAGCGCTGGAAATGTGAGGGAACGTTCCCTTAAGGACATCTGGTACAAATCTGAATTATTTTTAAGCTTGAGAGATAGAGGACGGCTTAAGGGGGAGAGTTGTCGTTTCTGTAATTTTAACTCTATTTGTGGGGGATGCCGGGGAAGGGCTTATTCTCATTATGGAGATTATCTGGCAGACGACCCACTGTGTTTCATTAGTAAAGATCAGAATTAATCGAATTTATTGAGGAATATTTTTTTCAAAAATTATTTGTTGACAAACTATTTGTATACCATTATTATTTGCTCAAATATTTAGGTTCGAAAGCTTTCTATGTATCGAAATTTTGAGGAGATTGTTCAAGCGGCAAAAACAAAGGGACCTCAAAGGGCCTGTGTGGTTTATCCTGAGGATAGGGATATTTTACGAAGCCTGATCGATGGGATGAGGGATGGATTAATAGAACCGATATTAATAGGGAGGGAGAGCCAAATTGAGGGTTTGGCAAGGGAGGAGGGGTTTTCTCTCGAAGGGATCAGGACTCTTGATGTCGGGGATCCGCAGAGGGCCTCAGAGTTGAGTATCGAGATGGTGCTCGGGGATGAGGCTTCATTTATTGTGAAAGGGAACATTCTTACCACCTATCTTTATCGGGCTCTTCTCCGGCTGCTCAGGAGAAATTTTAGGGATGAGGTTGCCTGTACCCTCTGCTTTCATCAGATTTACGGGGTGGATAAGATTTTTCTTATAACCGACAGTGGAGTAAACATTCATCCCGATCTGGGGATGAAGGAGAAGATTCTCAGGAGTTCGGTTCGAGTGATGAATCGAATGGGTTGGGAGAGGCCGAGAGTGATGGTCCTTGCCTCTCCACGGCTGATAGGCACCGTCTCTTCATATAAGAAGGAGGCTGAAGAGTTAAGGAGACTGGGTCTTGAGGGCAAGTTAGGGAAATGTGAGGTATTGGACTCGAATGATTTCAGTGAGTTCTTAATGAATGGGAAGATAGGATCGAAGGAGTTTCCGGATATTTTTCTGGTTCCGAATATTGAGGCTGGAAACATCCTGGTTAAAAGTATCGATCATCTCGGGATAGGGATTCGTCAGTGTGTGACGGTTGGAGGTGGGATTTTTATTCTTACTCCTTCACGGTCTGACGGGTATGAGACCCGGATGCTTAATTTATCCCTTGGGGTTGTCCTTTCTTCATCGTGCAAGGGGTGAGGGGTGATGGAAGATCTTTTTGGGAAATTAATCGCCTCTGCCCGGAGAGGGAAGAAGAAAAGGGTGCTCATATGGGGGCATAGGGATGAGGGAGCAGTAGCTGCGGTTTTTCGGGCGGAGCAGGAGGGTTGGGTAAAACCTATCGGAGTTGGGAATCCTTTTAAAGAATTGAATTGGGAGATAGATTCCCCATCAATAGGAATTCGAGAGGCAGGGATCAGGGCAATGGAGCTTATGAGAGAGGGTAAAGCGGACATCCTTCTTTATACCGGTCCTCTCGATAAAGAATTTTTTTCTCTCCTTTGGGAGCAGATTAAAGGTTTGAATCAGACTCAGGTATTGAGTTATGTGAGTCTTTTTAGTTTTCCCAATAATGCTCGGTTTACCTTTTTTACCGATACTTTGATTCACGGTTCTCCAGGTCTCAGGGAGAAGATAGGGATTGTGGAGAATGCGATAAGGGTTTCGGGAGGATTGGGGGTAGAGAGGCCCCGGGTTGCTGCCCTTGCCCCTCTTGAGCTTATAAATCCTGCCCTTCAGTCCACCCTTGACGGAGCGGTTCTCTCCAAGATGTCTGAGCGGGGCCAGTTTGGAGAGGCGATGGTTGAGGGTCCGCTGGCCATGGACAATGCTGCCTCGGCCTCTGCGGCCCGTCACAAAGGGATTAGAAGTCCTGTTGCTGGGAATGTGGATATCTATCTCTTTCCCGATCTCGAATCCGCCCATCTTACCTCTCAGTTTCTGGTCTATGCGGGTAATCTTCAATCGGCTGGAGTTCTTGCTGGACTTCCATTTCCTGTGGTGATCCGCTCTCCCCTGGAAAGATTTCGGCCCTGGGAGATCAATCTTGCTCTTGGATGTTTGATAAAGGGCTAAGAGATGTTCAGAATTTTCGCCATCAACGTTGGTTCTACCTCGAT
>JBDOIB010000229.1:0-16301 GCA_041082155.1 Thermodesulfobacteriota bacterium
CGGGTTCCTCATAATTGATCGTAGGAGGAAGGATGCCATCTCGAATACTCAGGATCGTAAAGATGGCCTCCGTGCTTCCAGCCGCTCCGAGAAGATGACCTGTCATGGATTTGGTCGAACTGATCGGAATCTTCTTCGCATGTTCTCCAAAAACGGTTTTAATGGCAATGGTCTCGGTGACATCATTCAAGGGGGTAGAGGTTCCATGGGCATTAATATAGTCAATCTGTTCCGGCTTCAGCCCTGCATCCTTAATAGCCATCTTCATACATCGAGCTGCGCCCTCACCATCTGGAGGGGGGGCGGTAATATGATAAGCATCTCCCGTATACCCAAACCCGACTAACTCTGCATAAATCTTGGCCTTCCGACGAAGGGCAAACTCAAGTTCTTCAAGAATGAGGATTCCAGCCCCCTCTCCAATGACAAACCCATCCCGATTCTTCTCGAAAGGTCGACAGGCCTTTTGAGGTTCATCATTACGAGTGGAAAGGGCTTTCATGGCATTAAACCCACTTACACAGAGAGGGGTGATATTGGCTTCGGTTCCACCGGCAATCACGGCATCGGCATCCCCGTAACGAATCGCTCGAAAGGCATCACCGATACAGTGCGCTCCAGTGGCACAGGCGGTGACGACACAGGTGTTTGGACCCTTTGCCCCAAATTGAATAGCAATATGGCCTGAAGCCAGATTGGCAATCACCATTGGAATGAAGAAAGGAGAGACCCGACTGGGCCCCCTTTCCATTAGAATTTGATGATACTTTTCAATATTGGGCAGTCCACCCAGTCCTGTTCCAACAATCACCCCAATCCTTTCGCAGTTTTCAGGGGTGATCTTTAGTTGAGCATCTTCCAGTGCTTCTTTGGTGGCCGCGATGGCATACTGAATAAAGAGATCCATTTTTTTGATCTCTTTCTTTTCAATATATTGCTCTGGATGAAAATCCTTCACCTCTGCGGCAATTTTGGTCTCAAATCCATTGGTATCAAATCGGGTAATAAGTCCAATTCCTGACTTTCCTTCACAGATATTCCTCCAAGCCGTTTCGACACCAATTCCATTAGGGATGACCAAGCCTAAGCCGGTAACAACAACCCTTCTCTTCAAGATGCACGACCTCCGTTCAGAAAATTTCCCTTAGAGTCCGTTCTTTTTGGATTGATTTAGGATGCCTGGGTTTGGAGGTGACTTTTAATATATTCGATGGCATCTCCTACAGTGAGAATCTTTTCAGCGTCCTCATCCGAGATCTCCATATTGTACTCTTCTTCGAGTGCCATGACCAACTCCACCAGATCCAAGGAATCAGCCCCTAAGTCATCCACAAATTTAGCCTCTAAGGTCACCTCGCTCTCATTGACTCCTAACTGCTCAACAATGATTTCCTTGACTCTTTTCTCGATGTCCATTGAATCACCTCCTTACATATAAATCCCACCATTCACATTTAATACTTGTCCTGTGATATAGTTAGAATTTTCTGAAACCAAAAAGAGGACGGCCTGGGCCACATCCTCAGGTTGTCCTAATCGTCCCATCGGGATCAATTTCATGAGTTCCTCTTTGACCTTTTCGGGAAGAACCTCTGTCATTGGAGTCTGGATATACCCAGGGGCTATGGCATTGATATTGATCCCTCTCTGGGCAAACTCTCTTGCGACGGTTTTGGTAAACCCTATCACCCCTGCCTTGGAAGCTGCATAATTGGCCTGCCCCGCATTTCCCATCAAGCCGACCACAGAGGCAATATTGACAATCTTTCCGCTCCTCTGTTTCGACATATATTTGATCACCGATTTGGTACAGTTAAAGACCCCTTTTAGATTCACATCGAGCACAGCATCCCAGTCCTCTGGACTCATCCTCAGAAGGAGTCTGTCCCGGGTAATTCCAGCATTGTTCACCAAGATATCAATTCGTGAGAATTTCTCCATAATCGTCTCAACCATTTGTTCAACTTCAACGGGATCTGCCACATTCACTTTTAATGCCATCGACCTGCGACCTTTTTCCTCGATCTCTTTAGCCGTTTCTTGGGCTTTCTCCAAGTTAATGTCTGAGACCACCACATCCGCACCCTTCTCTGCCAGAAGAAGGGCAGTGGCTTTGCCGATTCCCTGAGCCGCTCCCGTGACCAGTGCCACTTTCCCTAAAAGTTCCACCCCCTCTCACCCCCTTCCCTTGAGTTTATTCAGGGATTGTAGATCCTCGATGTTTCTCAACCTAATGTTCGAATCGATCCGCTTCATTAATCCTGTCAGGACCTTCCCAGGCCCGATCTCAAACATCTCTTCCACCCCTTCAGAAATCATATAACGCATGGACTGCTCCCACTGAACAGGGCTGGAGATCTGATCGATGAGCAATGGTTTTACTTTCTCAGGGGAGAGATTGGGGCGGGCCTCCACATTGGTCACTACGGGAATATTTAGCCCGTCCACGGGAACCCCCTGGAGGGCTTCACCGAGTCGCTCGGCTGCAGGCTTCATAAGGGGAGAATGAAAGGGGGCACTCACAGGAAGAAGGATGGCCTTCTTCCCCTTCTGTTTTGCAATCTCTATGGCTCTTTGGACGGCTTGGCTATGGCCTGAAATAACAATCTGGCCCGGGGAGTTAAAATTGGCGGGAGTGAGGATCTCTCCTTCTGAGGCCTCTTGACAGAGTTCCTCTATCTCTTCTCTTTCCATTCCCAAGATAGCGGCCATCGCTCCCTCTCCCACAGGGACTGCCTCTTGCATAAATTTTCCTCGGAGTTTAACAATCCTGACTGCATCTTTAAAGGAGAAAGTCCCTGAGGCGACTAAGGCACTATATTCTCCCAGGCTATGCCCTGCGACAAATTGAGGCTCAATCCCTGTCTCTTCCTTTAATACTTTCAATGCCGCAATGCTGACGGTTAAAATGGCGGGTTGGGTGTTCTCGGTTAATCTCAAGGTCTCTTCCGGTCCATGAAAACAGAGATTTGAAATGGAGAAGCCTAAACTTTCATCCGCCTCCTCGAAGACTTCTCTGGCTGCTTTAAAATGATCGTAGAGTTCTTTACCCATTCCCACATATTGCGATCCCTGCCCTGGAAAAAGAAAAGCCACCTTCTTCAATTCATCTCTCCCTATTTTTTCCCAGCGTACTCTTTGCTCAATTCTAATCCGATGATATTCCGCTGGATCTGATTCGTCCCTTCATAGATTTGAAGGATTTTTGCATCCCTCATCATCTTCTCAACCGGATAATCCCTCATATACCCATATCCTCCAAAAATCTGAACCGCATCAGTGGTAACCTTCATGGCAACATCGCTGGCGAAGACTTTTGCCATTCCAGAGACCTTGGAGATATCCTTGGGATCTTTCGTTTGATCAATATAGCGAGCCACGGAATAGACTAAAGCCCGGGCGGCTTCTACGAGGGTAGCCATATCAGCCAGGAGATGCTGAATGGCCTGGAAGGAGATAATCTTCTTCTCGAACTGGACGCGTTCCCGAGCATAGCGAACGGCCTCATCCAGGGCTCCCTGAGCAACTCCTACTCCCTGAGCTCCCACACCGGGTCGGGTTCGATCAAAGGTTCTCATCGTGATAATGAATCCCATGCCTTCTTTGGCAATGAGATTCTCTTTGGGGACGAAGCAATCTTGAAAAACCAGTTCCCGGGTCGCAGAGGCACGAATCCCTAATTTCTTCTCTTTTTTCCCGAAGCTGAACCCGGGCATTCCTTTCTCTACGATGAAAGCACTTGCCCCGCGGGGGCCCTTCGATCGATCCGTCATGGCAATAATGGTATAAATCTCAGCCTCACCCCCGTTGGTGATCCACTGTTTCGTTCCGTTGAGAAGATAACCTCCTTCAATTCGAGTGGCAGTGGTTCGGATGGATCCTGCATCACTCCCTGCATCGGCTTCGGTGAGACCAAACGCGGCAAGCTTCTTTCCGCTCGCGATATCTGGAAGATACTTCTTTTTCTGTTCCGGGCTTCCATAAAGCATGATCGGATGAGCTCCCAGTCCACTGCCGGCATAGCTCGTTGCTACTCCCAGGCAGGCACGACTGAGCTCCTCGACCGCTAAGCAGTTCTCCAGAACACCTCCACCAAATCCTCCATACTCCTCTTCAATAGAGACCCCGAAAAGACCAGTCTCTGCACAGACCTTCAGGATCTCCCAGGGGAACTCTTCTTTTTCGTCCAGTTCTGCTCTCACAGGTATGATCTTTTCAACCGCAATCTTTCTCGCTAAGTCTCGAATGCTCTGCTGTTCGGGTGTTAGAAAATAATCCAACTCGATTTGCCTCCTCTCTTCCTCATTTAGAGGATGGAAGTTTGCTGATCCGATCCTGGGTTTTTCCATTCCGGATAGGATGAAATCGAAGCAAATCTTCCTTCTCTTTTAATTCCTCAAGGAGATGCTCGTTCATTTTATTCTGAGCCAGGCTGGAGGCCAGAAGGATGGCATTCATGATCGCTTTGGCATTGGAAGAGCCATGACTGATCACACAATTTCCATTGACTCCTAAGAGAGGAGCTCCTCCATATTCTGAATAATCGAATCTCTTCTGAAGCCTTCTGATCACCCTTTTCATAAAGAAATAGGCCACCCGTGCCCTGAGGTTATCTTGAGCCTCCCATTTAAGAATGTTATGGATAGTTTCCCACAATCCTTCACTGATCTTCAGAGCCACATTTCCTACAAACCCATCGCAAACAATTACATCGACCTTCCCGCTATTAAGATCCCTTCCTTCCACATATCCAACATAGTTGAGTCTCAAGGTTGAAAGGATTTTATGGACCTCCCGAGTGAGTTCATTTCCTTTCCCTTCCTCCTCTCCGTTGCTCAGCAATCCGATTCGAGGTTCTTTGGTCTTTAAAATATACTTCGCATAAGCATCTCCCATGAGGGCAAATTGGACGAGATGGAAGGGCTTACAATCCACATTCCCTCCGGAATCGATGAGCACGGTACTTCCGGTTAAGGTCGGATGGATCGTAGCAATGGCGGGCCGATCGACTCCTTCGAGAGTCTTAAAGAGATACATGGCGAGGGCCATGGCTGCTCCTGAATTTCCTGCACTCACCACAGCACTGGCCTCTCCTTTCTGAGCCAGTTCGAGGGCCACCTTGATAGAAGTATCCTTCATCCTTCGAAGAACAGCAGAAGGGGAATCATGCATAGCGACCACATGAGGGGCATGTTGAATAAAAATAGGAAGCTTCGAAGTAGGATATTTGGAGAGTTCCTTTGAAACCTGATCCTCATCCCCCACCAGGATCACCTTTATTCCGTGATCTCTTGCTGCCAGGAAAGCCCCTTCGACAATGGCTTGTGGAGCAAAATCGCCTCCCATGGCATCGACAGCAATCTTCATCTTCCCTCTCCCCCTATTCCTCTTCTACTTTTATGACCTCTCTTCCTTTATAGGTCCCGCAATGGGGACAAATATGATGGGGAAGGACAGGTTCTCGACACTGGGGACAGAGGGTATAGGTTGGAGGTTTGAGTTTGTCGTGGGTTCGTCGTTTATCCCTTCGGGAGGGTGAATGCCTTCGTTTTGGGACGCCCATGGGTGATTTCCTTTCTTAATTAGAGTTAGTGATTCAGTTTTAATTTCTGAAGGGCTGAAAATGGAGAATTCCACTCTTCCTGCAAACAGCCACAGGAGGAGAGATTGAGATTCCTTCCACACACAGGGCAGAGTCCCTTACAGGTTTCCATACAGAGAGGTTTGATGGGAATCTCTAAAAACACCTGTTCACAGGCAATCTCAGAGAGGTGGATTTCTCCTCCTTCAAAAAAATCCAACTCCATCTCTTCATTCGAAAGCTCTTTCTCTTCCGAGAAGAGAATTCCCCTCAAGGGATGCAGGCTCAGATCAAAGCTTGCATTGATGGGATAGAGAAAATCGGTCAGGCATCTCACACACTGAAGGCGAAGAAGAGTCTGAATATGACCTTTGATGAGAATGGTCTGTCCCGCCTTTCTCAGATTTGCCTCCGATTGAAGAGACTCTTCGAAACTAAAGTCGATATGGGAAAGGGACTTCAGATAAGCGGAAAGGGTAAGAGGTTCCTCCCTCCAGCTTAAGGTGATTCCCTCCTCCGGAATATCATCAATCTTTAATGTAAACATGTTGAAGATCCTTTCTGATAAATTAAAGAATTTAATATAAAAAAATTTTTCTATTTGTCAAGAGATATCCAATGTTAACCGATCATTGAACGACTCTGCAAGGGATAACCCTCTTTTTCTTTTATAGGGAACATAAGTTTGAGAACCGTTAAATAGGATTTAATATCAGAAGGGATCGCTAATTAGCGGGGGAGCTTGGATCTTGGAAATAATTTTAAAATAGAATCGATGGACTCCTCTTTTTTCTTACATTTTACAAGAGCTTCTATCTCAAGAAGATCGAAGCTCGACAAAGTCTTCGGTTCAACCTCAATCCCATAATGCTTCTTGAGATGGTTTGCTAAATAATCGCGCAAGGCGATCTCATAGTGTTGAAATTCTGGATCCTCAACCCCCTTAAAATATTTTCCTTCGTATTTTAAAAACTCTGAGGGTAGCCTTCCATCTTTTGGAAAACCTGGTGAAGAAAAAATGACAATGAAGAAACATCCAAGAAGGAAAACCTTATTAAATTTCATAGATTTTAATTAATATATCCCTCCCGAAAAGTCAAGAAATCTATTTTTTCCCCGGGGAGGACCCGCTGACTTTCCCTATATCGATAAAAGGAATTGCTCCGCCTGTAAATTGAGGCAATATTCCATTCCATTTTTCAATCCCTTTGTATTCCACTAAAATCGGACTGATGGAACGAGACAGCATCTCATTTGCCTTGGCCTGCCCCTGGGCCACCACCAGAATCGCCTCCGCTTCTCCTTTAGCCGACACGACTTTCTGCTGAGCCTCGATCTCCCTCTGGGCTAAAATCTGCCTTTGAGTTTCCACCTGTTGTTGTGCCACCTGCTTGGCCTCGATCGCCTTCTCATATTCTGGAGAGAATCGAATATTTGAAATATAGATATCATCCACAATGATATGATATCGGGCCAAGTTCTCTCCTAATTTGGTCATGGCTCTTTTCCGAATTTCCTCTCTTTTGGGTAAAATTTCAGTGATTGGATAATTGGGGACCACTTCTTTGACAAAATCATTGAAAGCCGGATCAATCACTTTATTCGCAAAATCAAGTCCCACTTTTTGGTAAAGAACATTCACAAAGGCAGGATCGATATGAAAATTCATCATCCCGGTGAGCTTGACCATTTGATACTCCTTGGACGCCGCATCAATCTCTTTAAAGGGATGGGGCTGAACTCGAACATCCACCTTGATCACCCGCTCGGCAATGGGAACTTTAAAATTGAGTCCTTCTCCCATAACCCTCTTCTCAACACTTCCCCACCAGAGGACGACTCCTCGATGACCCGCGGGGATGATGACAAAAGACCCCCAAACAAAGATAAAAAGAATTAGAAAGAGAATGACGATCCCTATGGTTCGACGTCTTGGGCCTCTCCACTCAAACACATCAATCGTTCGTTCTGCCATCGATGTCCCTCCCTGACGAAACTTTCAGAAAGATTGAACTTTAGGGTTTTAATGTCCAACCCGCTGGTCGGGCACAGAACTCTTTAACGGCCTCTACGCGGTGAGGTGTCCGCTCCACATCCACAATAACCGTAAAACAGTGATCAAATCTCTGGAAGGTATATCGGGTATAAGGGAAATGGAACTCCGAGTAGCCCCTCGGGATATGAATATGATTTAATCCCACCACCACCTGATCCCGGTCTTGGATAACCAGGTTCGCTCGAAGAGGAATTCCATCATTCCGAAGTCTTACCCTAAACTTCACCTCCTGTCCGGGCTGGACTGGGTCAGGGAACATATCCAGATCCTCCACAAACAGAGGGCCGACTCGAATCTCCTTAAGGGTCCATCCGTAAAAGGTCTTTCGAGCGCAGAACTCTTTTGCTAAATCCACTGGCCTTCGAGTTCGCTCAATATCTACCTCCACCTTGAAACAATGTTCCGCCCTCGAAAATCGATACCCCGTGCGAGGGAAGATACTCCGGTTATCTCCGGGTTTGATCAGGATCTCTTCCACAGAGGTCACTATCTCATCCCGGTCTTTAATATACAGGTTTATCCTTCCGGAGTGAGGAGATGAATTCGATAGAAGGACTTGAAACTCAACGCGTTGACCTTCCAGCACAGGATCGGGAAGAAACTCTAAATCCAGGATTCTCAGGTCTCTTGGATGAATCCTGGGACCCCACCTTTCAAAGACCTTCTCCCAGGGAGGTTGGGCTTGAACAACACTGCTAAAAAAGACACTGAGGAATAAAAAAAGAATAATCTTCTTCATAGGTGAGACCCCCTTTTCTTGATTGGATTTAGATTAATCCTTTTCCGAGTAAAAAATTCATTGAACTCTGGCAGGAGGTGCTTGCTAAGGAGATCGCTTCGGATAAGGAGCGGAACGCCTCTTGAAATTGAGAGAGTTGAATTCTCCCGATGACCTCCATGAGCTTTCTATCTAAGTCTCCATAATGGTCCGCTCCTAACACATTTTCTGCGATTCGGAGTTCCCTCAAAAGGGCCTCCAGGTAGCCAACCAGAATCTTCTGCCCTCCCATCAGTTCCTCTTCCTTTTTGATGGACATCACCTGCTCCAGCAATAAGGTCCCGATTATCAGCCCTGATTTCATCTTCTCAGAATATTGAAAATCTAAAATTGCTTTCCTTGTCTCCATTCCTCTCCTTTTCCTCTCTTAGAATAATCGATTCTCTATTTTTTGGCTCTTTCCAGATATTTCTTGGTGGCCACGCTGACCTTCACCACGTCCCCGACTTTAATGAATTGGGGAACCTGGATTTGCATGCCATTGGAGAGCGTGGCCGGTTTATAAACCTCATCCGTCAGGCTGCTAATGGGAGGAGGCGTGGAGGTAACTTCCAATTCGACCCATTCCGGGAAGATGACATTCACAGGCTGACCATCCAGAAATTCAACGGGAAGTCTCATGTTGGGTTGAAGGAAGGGATGAAAGGTTTCTAAAAGGTGTCGATCCAACTGAATCTGTTCATAGGTCTCCGGATCCATGAGGTAGTATCCATCCGGATCTTCATAAAGGTATTCCATCGTTTTTCGGTCCAGTTCCACCTGATTGATTTTTTCATCGGGTCTGAATTTTTTTTCAAGAAGAAGTCCTGTCCGAATATCTTTCAATTTGATATGAACGATTCCACCCATCTTTCCGCCACTCATATGATACTCGGAGGCCAAAACCTTATACAGATTTTTCTCGATCTGAAGGGTCATTCCCGCTTTGACTTCAGATGCTAAAATCATCGTTTCCTCCTTTTCTTAAACATACCTATCAAAAAAGAGGGGAAAAATCAAGCAGGATAATCCCGAAGGGAAAATTTTGACTTTTTTAACGATAAGCCTTGAGAAGTTCTAAAAATCGAGGATCGACCGCTACACCCAACTTCCCAGCCAGATCCAAATGTTGAATGGCCAATGGATACTGCCCTTTTTGGTAATAGAGGTAGGCAAGATGATAGTGTGCCTCTCCATATTGAGAGTTGATCTCCAGAGCCTTTTGATAATACGAGATGGCCTCCTCCCTTTCCCCCTTCTGGCGGTACAGATTACCAATATTGAAATAGCCCCGTGCATAATCGGGTTTTATTTCGATGGCTTTCTTATATTCAAAAAGGGCTTCTTCCATCTTTCCCTGTTTTAAATAGATCGTTCCAAGATTATTATGAGCCTCCACATAGTTTGGGTTCACCTGAAGGGCTTTCTTATAATGGGAAATCGATTCTTGATAATCCCCTTTTTCACTATATACAATTCCTAAATGGAAATGCGCTTCCGCCAAATTGGGATCTAAGCGCAGGGCCTTTTTATACTCTCCGATCTCTTCATTTGACTTTCCCATTCTTCCATAAACAATCCCGAGATTCACATGGGCACGGGCATTCTTCGGATCCTGTTTCAGAACCTTTTTAAACTCCCTTTCGGCCTCTTCGAGGTTTCCCCGTTCTGCTGCCTTGTAGCCCAGTTGAAAATGCTCTTCAATGCTTAAATTCTTGATCTCTTTTCTTGTCTTCGAACTCCCGCCACAGGCACTGATAAGGAAAAGCCCCATTAAAAGAATCCAGCCTATCCTCTTCATGTTCAATGGACTCTCCTTCCGTGATGACTTTGAACCATTAACAGAAAACCGCTCGAAAATCAAGAAACACAGGTTGCCTCCTTTTCCATTTTGAGAACTTCTATGCGAAATGTTATCATTCTTCCCGCAGGATGGATTTAAAGAGAATCCGGAGGAGGTTTTCTAACGATGTTTGAATATACTGAGGATTATGTGCCTTTGCTCAAAGAGGTGAGAGAAACCGTAGAAAAGGTTGTCAAACCCAGGGCAAAAGAGATTGAGGAGAGTGACGAGTTTCCCCGTGACATGATCCATCGATTCTTCGAAGAAGGCTATCTTCAGGTTCTGATTCCAAAAGAGCTGGGTGGAGCAGGAAGGGATATCACTTCTCTCTGTATTATCTCCGAGGAGATTGCAAAGGTGTCAGCCTCTCTTTCTCTTTTAGTGATCGTCCAGACGGTGGGTACGCTTCCACTGCTCATTGCTGGAAATGAGTCTCAGAGAAGGGAATGCTGCCCAAAGATCTCACAGGATCGTCTCATCATGGCCTTTTGCTTGACAGAACCTCAAGCGGGTTCGGATGTGGGTTCCCTCCGGATGACTGCAAAGAGGAGAAGGGACCACTATCTGCTGGACGGAAAGAAAAGCTTTGTCACCAATGGGGGGGTGGCAGATAAATATATCGTCTTTGCCAAGACCGATCCGAATCGAGGAAAACGTGGGATTTCAGCATTTGTCGTGGATCGAAACCTTGAGGGAATCACCTTTGGCTCCAAGGATGATAAGATCGGAATGAGAGGAATTCCCTCCTGTACGATCTCATTTCATCAGGTTTCGGTCTCTCAGAGAGACCTTCTGGGAGAGGAAGGGGATGGATTTAGAATTGCAATGGAAACCCTCAATCGGTCCAGGCCTGCTGTTGGAGCTCAAGCCCTTGGAATTGCAGAGAGCGCCATGGAGGTGGCCACCCTCTTTGCTATGAGAAGAAAACAGTTTGGAAAACCGATTGCCAAACTGGAGGGGATGCAGTTTATGCTTGCAGAGATGGCGACTCTGATTGAGTCAGCCAAGGCCCTGGTCTATAAGGCGGCCTGGTATTTGGACAAAGGGCTTCCCCACGCCACCAAGTACTCTGCCATGTGCAAATATTTCGCATCCGACGTGGCGATGAAGGTCGCAACGGATTCGGTCCAGATCCTTGGAGGATATGGGTGTTTGAGGGGTGGAAATCTGGAGAGGGCGATGAGGGACGCTAAGATCACTCAGATCTATGAAGGGACGAACCAGATTCAACGATTTGTGGTCGCCGAGCAGTTGATAAAAGAATTCTTAGAAAAATATGGGATGGGGAGGGATTGGTCAGAATTTTTATAATGAATCCAGGAGATTCTTTGCCATTCCTTTATTAAATGTTGTTTCCCCTCTCTTAAAGATCTTTAAAGACCTCTTCCGCTTTCGAAAGATCGGCCTCCGCTATGTGAACAATGAACATCGCTTCTTGATCTTCTTCCATTGTTGAGCCATAGATATAATCGATATTGATTCCAGCCTCTCCAAATCGTTTGGCCACTCTTCCCAGCATCCCCGGTTGATTGATGAGTTTAAATACCAACACCTGATCGGTATGAATGAGATGATTGGCTCGCAGCAGGGCCTTCTCGGCCTCTTCAGGCTTATTGACCAGGATTCGGATCAATGAATAATCAGAAGAATCTTTAAGAATACTCCGGTAACTCTCCGCCAGGGCTATCCTTCGGCCTGTCTTCTCTCTCATGTTGAATAATTCCTTCACCGAATCTTTGGCATTCTGAATGCTCATCGCCAGGATATTGATATCCTCTGACTTCAATACCTCGCACATCTTAGCGAGTTCCCCCGGGGCATTATTGAGAATTACCGAAATCTGTGTCTTCTTCTCCATCTCCTTTTCTCCTCACCTTTTGATCAATTTGATTCAAAGAATAGCAGATCCTCCAACAAAGGTCAAGGATTGGTAAAAGGTCTTGTCATATAAAAAAGGAGATGTTACGAAATGAGAAAGGAGACATTCGATGATCTATAGAACTTTCTGTGCAAGAATGGATCACGGAGGCTGTGGGATCTTGGTCCATGTGGAGGATGGAAAGATTGTGAAGATCGAGGGAGACCCTGAATCTCCTTTGAATCGAGGGACCTTATGTGCCAAAGGAATCGCCCAAATCGAAAGACTTAATCATCCTGACCGTCTGCTTTACCCGATGCGAAGGAAAGGGGCTCGGGGAGAGGGAAAATGGGAAAGGATTTCATGGAATGAAGCATTAGCTATCCTCTCAGAGAATATAAAAAAGAGAATCGATTCAGATGGTCCTCAATCCATTGCCTTTGCCCAGGGAACCCCGAAAGGGCTGGAGCTCTTTCTCCTTCTTCGCCTGGCCAATCTTCTTCGGGTTCCGAATATCTCCACTCCTGGAAATGTCTGCCATATGCCCAGAGAAACAGCTTCTCACCTCACCTGTGGCTTCTTTCCAATTCCCGATTATGACCATTCTCCGGCCTGTGTGGTGCTCTGGGGAAGTAATCTTCTTCAAACCAATGAGGAAGGGATCATCGGTTCTCAGCTCCTTCGGGCCTTGAAGAATGGAGCAAAACTAATCGTTATCGACCCAAGAGATACAGGTCTTACTTCAAGAGCCAATCTATGGCTCCGAATAAAGCCAGGAACGGATCTGGCTCTGGCCTTAGGGATTCTAAAAATCCTGTTAGATGAGAAACTCTATGATGAAGAGTTTGTCACTCACTGGACAAAAGGCTTTTTTGAATTAAAGGAACACCTTCAACACTATGATTTAAATCAGATTTCAAAAATTACCTGGATCCCGAGGGATCAAATTCTCGAAGCAGCCCGTCTGATAGGAAACACGAAACCTACCTCCATCCAATGGGGGAATGCCATCGAACATACAATCAATAGCTTTCAGTGTGCAAGGGCCATTCTCATTTTGATGGCAATTACCGGAAACTTGGAGATCCCTGGAGGAAACGTCAACCGACCTGCCCCTCCAATCCTTCGCCTGGGAGAACTCGTCCTGAGTAAGAGATTTTTAGATAAAAGAGAGAAGATCTTAACACCCGAATTTCGGCTTGCCACCTCAATGGGTTTTGTTCCTTCCCCGAAGGTGATCAAAGCCATTTTGACTGAAAAACCTTACCCCATCCGAATGATGTACATCCAGGGTGGAAATCCACTGCTCAGTTATGCCAATGCTCGCGAGACCTATGAAGCACTGAAGAAACTTGAGTTTCTATGCGTCTCAGAGATCTTCTTAACCCCCACGGCCCAACTGGCCGATCTCCTCTTACCTGCAGCGACTAACTTCGAATTTGATGACATCGGTCACCTTGGTCTTCCTCACGGCTTCATTCTGGCCCGACCGAAGATTGTCGAACCAAAAGGGGAATGCTGGCCTGATTCAAAAATTATAAACGAGCTCGGTAAACAATTAGGGTATTCGGAATTCTTCTGGAAGGATTTAAGGGACTGTCTGGATGAAATTCTTAAACCAGCGGGACTTACTTACGAAGAGTTTAAATCCATAGGGATATTGAGAGGAAAGTGGGAATATCGAAGTTATGAAAAGAATGGTTTCAAAACCCCTTCAGGGAAAGTAGAGATCTATTCCGAGCAACTTAAGGAATGGGGATTTCAGCCTCTTCCATCTTATCAGGACCCCCCTGAATGGGAGCTTCTTTCTTCAGAAGAAACTTCTTCTTATCCCCTCCTTTTCACCTCTTCGAAAGATGCTTTCTTCTTTCACTCGGCTTATCGAAATCTCTCATTCCTTCGAAAGTATTCTCCCGAACCTCTTGCCCTGATCCATCCCGAGACTGCCTCCCGTTATGAAATCAACGATGGAGACTGGATAGGGATTGAAACAAAAAGAGGGACCATTAAACAAAAGGCAAGGTTTGACTCAAAAATAGATCCTAAGGTTATCATCCTCAGTTTTGGATGGTGGTTTCCTGAGCGAAAAGACCTCGAACTCTCGGGATGGAAAGAGTCAAATCTTAATATCCTGACCAGCAATGACCCTCCTTATGAACCTCTTCTTGGGACTACGAACCTCAGGGCTGTTCCCTGCCGGATCTATAAATTAACTTCTTAAAAAGAAAGCTTATTTTTAAAAACCTATTGCACAACCATCTTTTCGACGGTCCGAACTCCCAAGAAGAACGTCTTCTCGATGGTCTAAAAAGATGGCCTGACCCCCTCCGACAAGATTTACGGGAGACTCCCTTTTAACAATCTTGTGACCTCGTTCAGAGAGAGAAAGTGCGGTTTCTTCTGAAATCCCATCTTCTAAATAAACTTCCAGGCCTTTAAGATGTCTTATCCTCGGGGTATCCATGGCCTCTTGTAAATTCATCCCGAAATCGATCAGATTTATTAAAAACTGAACATGCCCCTGGGGTTGCATATCTCCCCCCATCACTCCGAAGCTCATCAAAAACTCTCCGTCCTTAAACATCATACCTGGGATAATCGTATGGAGGGGTCTTTTATGGGGTTCGAGCCTGTTTCGGTGAGAAGGCTCCAGGGTAAAGGATTTTCCCCGGTTCTGCAAGATGATTCCCGTCCCCTCCACTATGATCCCTGAACCAAAAGGGGTAAAGAGACTGCTAATCAACGAGACCGCATTTCTTTCTTTATCCACAGCAGTCACATAAACCGTTTCGGAATTCTTTTCCATGGATGATAGAGAAGAAGGAGAGGAGGCCTCTTTCGTGTTTATCCTCATCCTTATCTGATGGGCATAATCCTTAGAAAGAAGGCGTTCAAGAGGAATGGCTTCAAATTCAGGATCTGTAATAAATCGATCCCGGTCTTCAAAAGCGGCCTTCTTTGCCTCGATCAAAAGGTGAAGATACTCTGGACTATTCGGTTCTAATCGAGAAAGATCAAATCCTTCAAGGATATTTAGAATCTCTAATACCACAGCCCCTTGACTATTAGGGGGAAGTTCATAAATTGTATAACCTCGGTAAGAGGTAGAGATAGGTTCGACCCAGGTCGTGGAATGGCTCAAAAAATCTTGGAGGGAAAGGAATCCACCTAACCGAAGGGAAGTGTTAATAATAGCCTCACCAATATCACCTCCGTAGAAGCTCTCCACGCCTTCAGAAGCGATCTTCCTATACGTGTTTGCAAGATCACGATTCCTGAAGAGTTGACCGGGCTTGGGAGCTTTTCCATTTATCAAATAAATAGCTGATTCCCGACGAGAGGATAAAAGTCCCTCAGCCTCCTTCCATTCCCCCGAAATCACTTCACTTACGGGAAATCCGTTTTCAGCATAATAGATCGCATCTTCAAAAATCTCTTTTAACGTGAATGTTCCATAGCGCCGAAGTAATTCATTCCATCCGTGAAGTGCACCTGGAACCGTGACAGTGAAAATCCCATGCTCTGGCATTTTTGTCAAACCTTTTTCCTGATAGCTCTGGATGGAAGCCTGAAACGGAGCTCGACCACTTGCATTCATCCCTATCAACTTCTTTTCCTTTGCTAAATAGATCAAGGCGAAGGCATCTCCTCCTATCCCCACATTATGGGGCTCTACCACGCTCAAGGTGCTTACCATGGAACAGGCAGCATCAATTGCATTTCCTCCCCGGGCTAAAGCCTTGTATCCCGAAAGGGTGGCAAGGGGCTGACTTGCTGCCACCATACCCCTTCTTCCCATCACTACGGAACGTTGTGCTGCACTCTTCCACTCTCTTTTCCGTGTATACTTAAACTTCATATTACTCCTCCTCTCTCCTTTCTTTCAAATTATATCTGAAATGTTCATCCGGTTGAAGGGATGAGATGAGATTTTTTTATTATGGGATTAATCTTAATAATTCCATAATTAATACTTCGAAAACGGAAAGGCAAAATTGTTGGAAGGAGGATTCCATGTTTTGAAGAGGTTCGATAGATATAGTTTCAAATAAGGATTATCTCTGCAACTTTACTTTATTCTCTATTCCAAAATCTATTGCAACTTTCAGTTCCCTCTTCATAGGGATTATCTCTGCAACCACAGTCCCCCGCCAGATGTAACGAATTTAAATGTTGCTTTCAGTTCCCTCTTCATAGGGATTATCT
>JBDOIB010000249.1:0-2390 GCA_041082155.1 Thermodesulfobacteriota bacterium
ACTTTCGGCTTATAAATATGGTCAAAAGATAAAGAAGACAGAGCGTTATACCTTTGGTGAGCTTCTCTCTCCCCTTACTAATTACCTTCTCTTTCTTACTGCAACCCCTCATCGAGGCGATCCCGAGAACTTTCGCCTTTTACTTGATCTTCTCGAGCCAGGATTCTTCGCAGATACTCGAATGCTTTCGGAGTCCATTCAGGATAAAGATAACCCTCTTTTTTTACGAAGGTTGAAGGAAGATCTGAAGGATTTCGAGGGGGTTCCCATATTCCCTCCCCGTAAGGTAGAGACGATTAAATATTATCTTTCTGACGACGAAAAGCTTCTTTACAATGCTGTTACGGAATATGTAGAGAAGCACTTTAACAAAGCCCTCGAGAAAGAAAAGAGAAATGTGACCTTTGCTCTAACCATCTTACAACGCCGCCTTGCCTCCAGTGTTCGGGCCATAAGGAAATCTCTGGAGAGAAGGCATGACCGATTAAAAGAGCTTTACGCAAAAGGGAAGTTAATTCAGGAAGTAGAATACGATGAGGATTATATTGAGGACCTCGAAGAAAGCGAACGATGGAAAAAGGAAGAGGAGTTGCTCGAGAAACTGACCTCTGCAGAGACACTCGAAGAGTTAAAAGAAGAGATAGATAAACTTGAGCAGCTTGTAAATATTGCCCGGGAGGTAGAAAAAAAAGAGATAGAAACCAAGCTCAGTGAGCTTAAAAAGGTGATGGATGCCGAGAAACTCCAGGAATCCAAAACAAAACTCCTTATCTTTACTGAATCGAGAGATACGCTTGAATATTTAACAGAAAAGCTAACCAGATGGGGTTTTCCAGTTACCTTCATTCATGGTGGAATGAATCTTGACCGCAGAATTAAGGCTGAAAGCGATTTCCGAAATCAGGCTCAGATCATGGTCTCTACAGAGGCTGGTGGTGAAGGTATCAACCTTCAGTTCTGCTGGCTTATGGTCAATTATGATATTCCCTGGAACCCTAACCGCTTAGAACAAAGAATGGGCAGGGTTCATCGCTATGGTCAGCAGCATGAGGTTCATATTTATAACCTTGTAGCTATAGATACTCGGGAGGGTAGAATTCTTGAAAAGCTCTTTGAAAAATTGTCCAAGATTAAAGACCATCTTGGTTCTGACCGGGTATTTGATGTCATAGGAGAAGTGCTTATTGGTAAGAACTTAAAGGACTTAATTGTAGATGCCATCTCCAATCGCAGGACAATGGAAGATATTCTCAAAGATTTTGAGAGAATCCCCGATGAAAAAGCTATTGAGAAGGTTAAAGAAGCAAGTCTCGAGGCACTGGCTACGAGGCATATTGATTTAACCAGGATTCTTGGTGAACAGAGAAAGGCCAGGGAAAACAGGCTTGTTCCGGAATATGTTGAGGAGTTTTTTAAAAGATGTGCTAAGGTCTTTAATATAAAGATGGAGAAGAGGCAGGAACGATTTGCCGGAGCTCAAACATTTGACTTCTGGCGTATAAGCGGAGTGCCTTTTGAGTTGAGAAATCAGCCTCATGAATTCAAGATAAAGTTTGGTGAGGTCCAGAAAGAATATAGCAAAATCTCCTTTGATAAAGAAAAGGCATTTAAGGGGCAGGCAGAGTTTGTTGCAATGGGTCATCCCCTTCTTGAGGCCTGTGTGGAAAAGATCTTGAGTCAATATAGTGAGGTTGCTTCCGAGGGAGCAATTTTTATTGACCCTGAAGGGAAAAAAGATGGTTTTATCTGGTATTGCGAGGCGGAGATAAAAGATGGAAATAATAACATCGCAGGAAAAAAGTTACTTGCCGTTTATCAGAAGAAAGAAGGAAATGGACAAGCCTTGTCTCTGGTTAACCCTGCGGTCCTATGGGATCTGAAACCCCTCACCAATAGAGAGATAGGGGAGGGAAAATCAGGGATAAGTGGACTATCGATACAGACATTGGATTCCGATGAAATAAAAACCTTTCTTATAACCAGAGGGCTTGATGAGTATAAAAGAGAACTCTTTGAGAGAAGGCAGAGAGATGCGGAAATTAAAAGAAAATATGGGGTTCGTTCTCTTGAGTCAATGATTCTCGATTCTGAGGCTAAGATAACTGAGTATGAAACCAGAAGGATAAAAGGAGAAAATATTCCTGAGGCACTCATTCAGAATGAAATACGGAAAAAAGAGGACCTGGAGAGAAAAAGACAGAACCTTATGCGAGAAATTGAAGCAGAAATTCATCTATATCCCACAGAACCTAAAATTATCGGTGCTATAAGGGTCATCCCCGAAAAGATTCTTCCTGAAATGATTTCTGATGAGGAGATCGAGCGTATTGGAATGGAGTTTGCAATGAAATATGAAATCTCGCAGAGAAGAATTCCAGAAGATGTCCATC
>JBDOIB010000252.1:0-2309 GCA_041082155.1 Thermodesulfobacteriota bacterium
TAAATGCCAGAGAAACGTAGGCTCCGAAGAGATTTTCAATCATTCCCAAAATCGCCCCTCCCATTGCCGTTCCCGGCAAGCTGGTCATTCCCCCTAACACTCCTGCTGCAAAGCCTTTTAGAAGAGGGTCCATCATCATGGGTGGGTCAAGAACCCCTAAGGCAGCGATGAGCATCCCGGCTACAGCCCCAACCAAAGAGCTAAGAGCCCAGGTAAAAGACAATATCCTCTTGGTCCGGATTCCCATCACCCTGGCAGCCAGGGGATTCTGTTGTGTGGCCCTCATGGCCGTTCCCAGTTTCGTATATCTGAAAAAGAGAAAGAGAATAAACATCAGACTGAGGGAAACCACAATCGTCCAGAAATTGATCTTGCTGATGATTAGGCCATAAAAATTATACGTTTCGATATTTGAAACCGGAAAGGGGAATGATCTTTGATCCGGTCCCCATTTCCAGCCTGCGAACCCCATTAAGATCATCTCAAATCCAAGGGTAATAATGATCAGTCCCAGAACAGTGGGCTCTTTTGCCTGTCTCAGAAAAACCATTTCGAAGAAGATACCCAGGAGGATGGCAAATAAAAAGGTGAGAAGGGCTGCCCAGTGAAAAGGAACATGATAAGCATCCAGTAAAGTAAAAGCCACAAAGGTGCTGACCATGGCCATTTCTCCTTGGGCAAAGTTGAGAACCTCAGAGGTCTTGTAAATGATGACCATTGCAATAGCGAGGAGGGCATAACAAGCCCCAACGGCCAATCCACTCACGATGAGTTGAGCTAACATTCTTATCTCCAATGAGAAATTCGGTTTACAACATTTAAAAGGGCCATGTTTTCCAGTATCGTTTGGTACGGATCCAGAACCCAAAGATCCCTAAGGGTTCAAAGAGGATGATTAGAATCATAATCAATCCATAAACGATCACTGCAATATTTGAGATCCCTGAAACGCTCATATATTTCTGTGAAAAAACCAATAAGGCTGACCCAATGGCTGGAATATCCTGGATAGCCTGAAGTTTAATATCCAGATAGGTCATCAAGGCCGCCCCTGCAATTGATCCCATGATTGATCCCAATCCACCAACGACCACCATCGCCAAAAAGGTGATGGACATGATGAGATGAAAGCTTTCCGGGTTAATGAAACCTAAAATGAAAGCATAGAGTCCACCTGCTACTCCCGTGTAAAAAGCGCTTACAGCGAAGGAGAGGGTCTTATAATAAGTGAGATTGACCCCCATTGCTTCAGCGGCAATATCACTGTCTCGAATGGCTATGAAGGCCCGTCCGACCCTCGTCTTCATCAACTTAATTGCTCCGATGGTCATCAACACAGCGATCGCCATAATCAAATAGTAAAAATGGGTATCATTCAATGGGGTTCCTAAAAATTCAAGCTTGGGGGCTTGGAGCCCCATCCTTCCTCCAAAGAATTCCATATGCTTGATAATTGTTGTAATTGTCATTCCAAAGCCGAGGGTAGCAATGGCCAGATAAGGACCTTTCAAGCGAAGAGCTGGCAGGCCCAATATGAATCCAAAAATGGATGAGATAAACCCTGCCATCGGAAGAGCGATAAAAAGAGGAAAGTCCCATTTCAGGATGGGAATGACCGTCGTGAAAGCCCCAATGGCAAAAAATCCAGCATGACCCATAGAGATTTGTCCCGTATACCCGACCAGAATATTTAGTCCGATGGCCACAATCGCATGTACTGCAATGAGATTAGCGATATAAATAGAGAAGCCCAGTGGATGATATTTCTGGATGAGCCAAGGGAAAATGGCTAAAAAGATAAGAAAGAGAATGGACCAAACCAGAATCGTCCCACTTTTAAAAAGTTCAATATCTTCATAATAATCTCGTTTAATATCCATAAGGAGTGGTCTGGCGGAAGTCTCTTCCTTAAGTTTTCAATAATAGGTGAATTAGTTTTATATTATTCCGGGAGCGATTGTCAACCTTTTTAAAAATTTTTTGTCTCATCCCTCATTCTTGACCACCAAATATCTTATTAGAAGGATAAAATTCCTCATTTATCAATTTTCCTTAAAGCCATCTCCATTCCATGAAGGGATTATTATATTTTTTGTTGACAAGCCTTTTGGTTTGTTCTTAAATAGGACTCAAAAAGAGAAAATCAAAATATCTGAATCATCAATAAAGAAAACAACGAAAATGAGAAGGTTTAATTTGAAATGGATGATTTAAATTATAGGGAAAGGAGGACCAAAAGATGAAAAAGTCAACTAAAGGGAGAGGGTTACCGTACTGGGGACTGATAATCTTTTTCCTCACTATTATCT
>JBDOIB010000253.1:0-1434 GCA_041082155.1 Thermodesulfobacteriota bacterium
CCTTTCCGGAGTTTTATTAGCTGCACCAGAATTTTATTCAGATTTATTTGGGATAATTTTAGCAATCAGTATATTATTTATTGTTAAAGTTCTTAAAAGAAAGTTCCTATCCAAATTAGTTGATAGAAAATATGGATAAGTAGTGGACATCGGTATCTTTTCTGGTTAAGTCATTTATCTCATTCAAAACAGAACCAGAGGAGGATAACCGATGCCCAAGATACAGATTAAGCCATTGTTTAAGTTTTGTAAAGTAAAGGTTTTGGATCAATCCGTAGATCTTGTAAAGAAGATCGTTTGGATCAAGATGGAGCCTGACAAAAGATATGATCCGGTCTGTCATCGATGTGAGAGGAAGGTCAAGGAGATTCATTCCTACCATCAGCGAACGATCCGGGATCTTAATCTCTTGGATGCCCGAACCTTTATCACCATCTCCTACCGAACCCTCCGATGTCCCTCCTGTGGGGATGTGGTGGAGAAGATGGAGATGGTGGATTTTTACCAAAGGGTCACCCGAAGACTGGCTCACTATATCCTTGAGCTTTGTCAGTTTATGACCATCCGAGAAGTAGCCAGGCATCTGGGACTGGACTGGAAGACGATCAAGGAGATTCATAAGGGTTTTCTCAAGGAGAGATTTTCCAAAGAATCTCTGGGACTTCCGAGGATTCTGGCTGTCGATGAGATCTTTCTTAGGAAGGGACACCATTACCTCACCGTGATCCTCAACTGGGAAAATGGGAGGGTCCTGTGGGTCGGGGAAGGAAGAAAGTATGAGACGCTTAAGGCGTTTTTTGATTCCCTCAGCCAGAAGCAAAGGGACTCGATTGAGGCGGTAGCCATGGATATGTGGGATCCCTATATTAAAGCGATCAAGGAGTGTTGTCCCAACGCCTCTATTGTCTTTGACCAGTTTCATGTGGTGAGGGCCTTTGGGAAGGTGATCGATCGGGTCCGCAATGCCGAGTATCGGAAGGCGAATCGAGAGGGGAAGGAGGTGATCAAAGGAAGCAAATACCTTCTGCTGAAAAACAGGGAGCATCTGCGCAAGGAAGAGAGGCCTAAGCTTAGAGCTCTGCTTGAGCTCAATCAGGCGCTTACGACCGTGTATATTCTCTCCGACTGAGTCGGATCCGCCTCTGGCGGAGAGGCGATATGCCTGTGGGATTTTGAATCACTGTCAGTATCCGATTCATACGAGTCGAATGGAGGGGATCAATAACAAGATCAAAGTCATTAAACGGAAGGCTTATGGGTTTCATGATCTCGAATACTTCTCGTTAATCATTAAAAACGCCTTCTATCTTAGCAATTAATTTGGAGAAGAACCTATATTATATTTTTTGATGGTGGACCTAAAAACGAGGACAGTTTGCTCCTGCTGCTCGCTTTATTTCATCTACCACATCTGCGACATTTACGCCTCCTGGA
>JBDOIB010000257.1:0-3717 GCA_041082155.1 Thermodesulfobacteriota bacterium
TAGGATTTGATGAACCCATGGGGCAACTTCTTAAATAGATTTAATCAAAAATGTCTATTTTTATTTATCCACTTCTAAAGGAATAAAAAAGTTATTATATCTCAAATAGTTAAAGCCCTGTCTATTTTCAGACATTTATGTTTTAAATAATTTATTTTTTAGATTTCGAATGATTTTTAATGGGAAGGCTATATCTCGATCGATGAAGAATTCCTTTTTCTTGATTTAATGTCTATTAAATGCTAATTTTAAAATAAAGGAATGACTAAAATGATTATAAAGATTTTGTTAGGAATATTTTTAGGCGGGTTAGCCGGGTATCTTCTCAGCTATCTTTCCCGGAGTATCGGGACTAGCTGAGCTCTCACCTGTAACCCCTATATCAGCGTTCCTTTGGGTGCTGTGATAGGGTTATTCATAGCCTTAGGTTAAAGGCTAAAGAATTTAGATCGGAGGACATCGCTATGGAAGAGAAAGAACGTCTAAATGCTTTGGAAGTTGCTCTGAACAATGAAATGAGGGAACGTGAATTTTATTTAAAACATGCTAAAAGAACTAAAAACCCTCTGGGTAAAAAGATGTTTGAACAGATCGGGGATGATGAACTTGAGCATTACGAGCGACTGAAGCAACTCCATCAAACCTGGACAAAGAAGGAGAGATGGCCTGAAACCGTGCCTCTCAAAATAAAAAACACAATGGTAAAGGACATTCTGGTTGACTTTTTAAAGAACCCAGAGGAAAAAATGAAAGGGGACCCAGATGATTTGGAGGCTGTTCGAATCGCCCTGGAGTTTGAGTCTAAAGGAGCAAAACTATATGCTGATTTAAGGGATGCCTCCTCGAATCCCCAAGAGAAGACCTTCTTTGATCTTCTCTCCAAAATGGAACAGGAACATTATTTATCCTTGAAGGATACAGAAGAATACATGATCGATCCTTCATCTTGGTTTCAAAAAATGGAACATCATACCCTTGATGGAGGATAAGGATTTGACAGGGCCAAATTTATTTGTTAACTAAATAAAAAAAATTAGTTAACAATAAAAGAGGCCTCTTGTCGATATATACCTTACAATTTTCTGTCCTCTCTTCATTGATGGCCGCCCTGATGGCCGTGGGGGCTTATCTTCATGTCCCTATCGGACCTGTTCCTATCGTTCTGACCAATCTCTTTGTTCTCCTTTCCGGGCTATTATTAGGAGCCCGATGGGGGTTTATTAGCGGAGCTCTTTATCTTTTTGTTGGAGCCATTGGGATCCCTGTCTTCTACGGGGGGAAGGGAGGATTAGCCCATCTCTTTGGCCCTACCGGGGGTTATCTCTTTGGATTTGTCCTTGCTGCAGGGGTTGTGGGACTTATCTCTCATCGAATTCAATATTCCTTATTAAGAGATAGTATGGCCGTGGTGATAGGGTCTCTGGTCATCTATGCTTTAGGAGTTCCTTGGCTTAAGGTCATGAGCAAGATCTCATGGGAAAAAGCCTTCCTCCTTGGAATGGCCCCATTTCTTTTGGGAGATGGAATAAAAGCGGTGGTCGCTGTATGGCTTGCAAGGAGGGTAAGGCCGATGCTGAATAGGCAATTGATAAAATGAGCTAAACTCCTTAAATGTTCAATTCATGAGGTTTGGAATTCCTCATACTTAAATTTTTAACAATTGTAAACTTTAGAGTCACTTTAGACACTTAATTTATGATCCAAATCCAAAATCTTGATTATCGTTATCCTGACGGAACGCATGCTTTAAAGAACATCACCCTCCATATCCCGAAAGGAGAATTTCTTCTCATCTGTGGTCCCAATGGAAGTGGGAAAACAACACTCCTCCGTCTCATTGGGGGTTTGTTTAAACCCACATCAGGATCTATCTATGTTGGGGGCTTCAATTCCTACCCAAATTCAAAGCAAGTTCGAAGCCTGATAGGGATGGTATTTCAGGATCCTGATAGCCAGATTGTTGGAGCCACGGTAAGAGAGGATGTGGCTTTCGGTCCTGAAAATCTTGGACTCTCTCAAAATGAGATTGATAAAAGGGTAGAGTGGGGGCTTCAGGTAATGGGGCTTAAAAGCCTTTCAGAAAAGCCTTGTGACCTTCTTTCGGGAGGAGAGAAAAGGCGGCTTGCCATTGCAGGCGTTCTTGTAATGAAGCCTCAAGTGATTCTGTTCGACGAACCCTTTTCATTTTTAGATTATTTAGGGGTTCGGGAAGTTTTAAAGTACATGATTTACCTCCATCAAGAGGGACATACCGTCATTGTGACAACCCACGATGTGGAAAAGGTAATTTTTCACGTAGACCGCATTGCAATCCTCTATAATGGAGAACTCATGGCAACAGGACCCCCAGAGGACCTCATGACAAAACTTCCACAATTTGGGATTCGGCCTCCTTGTTATGCCCTTTTGGGAAAGGAAAAGCTCTCATGGCTCGAATAACCTTTCACTACCTTCCCGGGAATTCCTTCCTTCACCGCTGGGATGCCCGAGGTAAAATTTTAGGACTCATGATGATGACCATATCCCTTCTTTCATCCAAAGTGCCTCTATTTCTATTTCATTCAGGATTATTGATAGCTCTTCTCCTCCTTTCAAGATTTTCTTTAAAACAATTCCTCCGAGAACTCAGGTTTTGGGCAATTTTTCTGTTACTTCTTTTCGTCTTCCAAATCCTATTTTCACAAGGGACTCGCTTTACTTTTCTTCTTTGGCTTCCAATAAGCAAAGAGGGCCTCATCCTGGGTGGAATGACCCTCTGGCGCCTTCTGCTCGTTCTTTGTTATGCAATCCTCTTTACTGCTGTCACCCGCCCCAGAGAGATTTGTGAGGCGGTCACCTGGTTTGTCAAACCTCTTCCCTTTATCCCTGAAAGAAGGATCGGGCTGATGGTTTCTCTCACCGTCCATTTCTTTTCCATCATTCTGGATGAGGCAGAAGAGATTTATCTGGCCTATAAGGCACGATTAGGAGATCAGAACAAAAACCCTTTTCGGATGGCAAAACTTCTTACTCTTCCTCTCATACGACACTCATTTTCACGGGCGGGGGATGTTACGGTTGCACTTGTGGCAAGGGGTTATCGAGATGATCTACCCCTCCATCTCCCCAAACTACCTATAGGTCATCTGATACCCCTCTTTTTATTAGGTGGAGTTTTATTTACGATTTGGATAGCCTGATATTTTAAACCCAAAGATATCACGCCCTCGAGCGAGGAACGTGAATATTAAAACCTCCCAAACTGAGCATGGTCCATTTTAACCATTCATAACTCCGGTTTAAAAAACCCAAATCTTGGAGTTTGACCTTTTTCCTTCCTCTTTTTTTAGGATAAGTTGTATATCGGCCCATCTCTTTCATTTCCTTTCACCTCCTTCTTCCGTAGAAAACTCCTTCACCACTTGATCCTCTTTTTAAGAGACTGAGACAGGAGCCAGTTTTAAGAAGGAGCTTGGGACTTCCTTTTTTTATTTAATGATTCGAGAAGATAATTCTATTGAGCATCCCGATCATCTACTCCGAAAGGCTTAGATCTACTTTTTGACTGCCACAGGCTCAGCACCAGGAATCACCACTTCTTCTTCGGCCTTCTTCTCTTTCTTGAATACCGCCGTGGTCGCAGTCCCAATGAAGCTAAAGAAGAGAATCGCCGCCGGAATCAACTGAAGAAGAACAATGATCGCTCCAATGATAATGAATATCCACAGCGCTGTCCCA
>JBDOIB010000258.1:0-1057 GCA_041082155.1 Thermodesulfobacteriota bacterium
GCCTCATATTTTTTCTTTCAGCGGTCTTACCGAACTCACGAATGATGGATATGATCTTCCTCATTTTTTCTGGGTCTTTCTTTCCAGGATAGAGCTCAATCCCGCTGTTGATGTCCACTGCCTGAGGCCTGACAGTCTCAAGGGCCGATCTGATATTCCCAGGATTTAATCCACCCGAAAGAATCAAAGGACATATTTCCTTTACTCTAATTGCAAGATTCCAGTTTGAGACCACTCCTGTACCCCCATAAGATCCAGGCCTTCTTGAATCCACAAGAATGGCTCTCACTGGATATGCCTTCAATTCCTTTAGCTCCTCTTCACAGGAAAGAGAGACTGCTTTAAGGAGAAAAAAGTTCTGAAATCTTTCACAGTATTGAGTGCTTTCATCTCCGTGGAGCTGGATCAGGTCAAGATTACAGAACCTTGCAATCTCGTTCACCTCCTTTGGCGCCTGATTTACAAACACTCCCGCCCGAACCATCTGTGAAGGAAGACCCTGAATGATCTCTCTGGCCCTTCGAGGCTCCACATATCTTAAACTCCCTGGATAAAAAATGAATCCCAGGGCATCAGCTCCATATTCAAAAGCCATGTGAGCATCTTTGAGGCTGGTAATTCCACAAATCTTCACCTCAACCATTCTCATCCCCAAGAAGTTCCTTTATTTTCTTTCTCATATCATCACTTCTCATGATGGATGTCCCCACCAAAAAAGCCTTAACTCCAACTCCCTCAAGCAGACGAATCTCTTCTTTCCTGGAGATACCGCTCTCACTGACGAGGATTCGATCCTCAGGAATAAGGGGAGCAAGATCAAGGGTGGTTTTAAGATTCACCTCAAGAGTTTTAAGATCCCGATTGTTGATCCCTATAATCTCAGCCCCACAGCGAAGAGCCTTTTCAAGATCAGGGAGATCATGGACCTCAACCATTGAGTCAAGACCCAGTTCCTGAGAATAAAAAAAAGTTTCCTCAGCCTCTCTTCGGATAATACTCCTGCAATCAGAAGCACTGCATCCGCACCAAAAAGGACTGACTCCCTGAGCTGGATCTC
>JBDOIB010000311.1:0-1031 GCA_041082155.1 Thermodesulfobacteriota bacterium
TACCCATGATCAACGACTGACAAGATGATCTTCTTCATATCATAGGCTTTTTTAGAATCTTCAGGGATCACGGTCTTCAGAGATTCATCCATTCGACGGGGATCATCCGTACAGGGAATCACAGGAGGTTTTTCCTTATTATTCTGAGGTAAAAAGGCAAGGAGTTCTTTAATAATTCGAATTGTATCTTCATCATTCTCTCCCGCAAAATGGGCAACCCCGCTCTTTTCCATATGAACTTTCGAACCCCCGAGAAGCTCAGAGGTGATGGGTCTTCCGTCTGCGGTTTCTGTTTTCTTTAGGGCAACTCGAATCACATCAGGCCCAGTAATATGCATATAGCTTGTCTTTTTCGTCATAATGATAAAATCAGTCATGGCCGGAGAATAAACCGCTCCTCCTGCACAGGGACCCATAATGGCTGAAATTTGGGGGATGACTCCGGAGGCAAGAACATTTCTTAAAAAGATGTAAGCATAACCGGCAAGGCTCTCCACGCCTTCCTGGATCCTTGCTCCCCCAGAATCGTTAAGACCGATTACAGGGGCACCAGTTTTCATTGCCAGATCCATAATCTTACAGATCTTCTCTGCGAAGGCCATTCCGAGGGCGCCTCCAAATACCGTGAAGTCTTGTGAAAAAACAAAGACCAATCGTCCATCGATTCTTCCGTAACCGGTGACTACTCCATCCCCCCAGAATTTCTTCTTTTCCATTCCAAAATCGTGGCATCGATGAGTCACAAATTGATCGATTTCAACAAATGTTCCCTTATCGAGGAGAAGATCCAGACGTTCACGAGCCGTCAACTTCCCTTCTTTATGTTGCTTTTCAATCCTTTCTGGCCCACCCCCCAATAAGGCTTCGGCTTTTCTCTTTTCCAGCTCTTTTCTAATAGCTTCAATTGATCTCATTCTTACCCCCTCTAATCTTATTCTTTATTCTCTTTTAGTGTTTCAGCCATAATCCTTTCTGCTACCGAATAGGGATCAATATGCCGATTCATCAATTCCTGCACGATAGACTCGAGT
>JBDOIB010000322.1:0-11162 GCA_041082155.1 Thermodesulfobacteriota bacterium
AGGGAATTTCTTGGTAAGAGTGTTGAATCACCTTTTCTCGAATGATTTCGGAGGAAATGAATCTTTCTGTTTGATCCGTCAGCATATCCTCTGGAAAGTAAGGCGGGGCTTCAGGTAAAACCCGAACGATCTCCTCGATGAGGATCTCTATCCCATCTCCCTGAAGGGCTGAAAGGGGGATGATCTTTTCAAAGGGGAAAAGCTTTTGATATTGGTCCATGAGAGGAAGAAGCGTTTCTTTCTTGACCAGGTCGATCTTATTAATCACTAAAAAGGGAATGCCCTTGCTCCCTTTGAGGCGTTCAAGCATCTGGCGATCTTCCTCCATAGGAGGAGAAGTCGCCTCGGTCAAAAAGAGAAGGACATCTGAATCTCGGCCGGTCGTCAGTGCCGTTTTAACGATCCGCTTATTTAACTCGGTTCCTCCCTCGTGAAGTCCAGGAGTGTCCAGAAAGATTAATTGAGCTCCCTCAACATTCTTGATTCCCAGGATTCGATTTCGTGTGGTTTGAGGCTTTTCCGTCACAATAGCAATCTTCTCTCCCAGAATTCGATTGAAGAGAGTAGACTTCCCGACATTCGGTCTTCCAAGAATGGAAATGAAACCTGATTTAAAAGAGCCCATCACTTCATAAATCTTAAAGACACAACCTTTGAAGGAGAAAAAGATAGATCCATAGGATTAGGAGGAAAAAATATGGTCGAAAACCTCTTGGATATGATCCACTAAAATGAAGTTAATCTCTTCCCTGATATAATCTGGAACTTCCCCCAAATCCACTTCATTCTTTTTGGGTAAGATGACAGCCTTGACGCCTGCTCTTCGAGCCGCCAGAATCTTCTCCTTGATTCCCCCGACAGGAAGGATTCTTCCACTAAGGGTAAGTTCCCCCGTCATGGCAAGATCATGGGGAATAGGTTTTTCTTTCAGGAGGGAGAGGAGAGCGATCGCAATGGCGATGCCTGCCGAGGGGCCATCTTTAGGGGTAGCGCCTGCGGGGACATGAATGTGAATGTCCCACTCTTGATAGAAATGGTCAGGAATCTGTAGAAAGGAAGCATTGGCCCGGAGGTAGGAAAGGGCGGCCTGGGCTGATTCTTTCATCACTTCTCCGAGAGACCCTGTGAGGAGAAGCCCTTTTTCTCCCTTCATCTTAGAGGTTTCGATGAAAAGGATCTCCCCCCCATTTTCAGTCCAAGCAAGCCCTGTGGCTACTCCAATCCGATCCTTCTCTTGGGCTACTTCTTTAAAGAATTTTCGAGGTCCCAAAAGCTCTTCGACCTTTCCTTCATCGATCAATTCTGGGGGTGAATTTCCCATGGCGATTTCTTTGGCCACCTTCCGGCAGATGGAGGCAATCTCCCTTTCCAGATTTCTTACCCCGGCCTCACGGGTATATTCTCGAATCACCTTCCGAACGGCTTCCAGTGTGAAGCGGAGAGGATAATCTTTTAATCCATTTTCCTCTTTCTGATGAGGAATCAAAAATTGAAAGGCAATCTTTTCCTTCTCTTCCTCTGTGTAGCCTGGGAGGTGGATGACTTCCATTCGATCCAGCAGCGCGGGAGGAATGGGAGAGAGGGTATTCGCTGTGGCAATAAAAAGGACATGGGAAAGATCGAAAGGCACATCCAGATAATGGTCTGTAAAGGAAAAATTCTGTTCAGGGTCAAGGGCCTCAAGTAAAGCCGCAGCTGGATCTCCACGAACATCCACCCCTATCTTATCCACCTCGTCCAGCATAAACACCGGATTGGACGTCTCAGCTCGACGGATCTCCTGAATGATCCGACCTGGAAGAGCCCCCACATAAGTTCTGCGGTGACCTCGAATCTCTGCCTCATCCTTCACCCCGCCTAGGGAGATACGAATAAACTTTCTTTCTAAAGCACGGGCGATCGAGCGACCCAAGGACGTCTTCCCTACTCCTGGAGGCCCCACAAAACAGAGAATAGGACCCCTCATAGGTTCCTTTAATTTCTTGACGGCCAAAAACTCCAAGATTCGTTCTTTCACTTTTTCAAGGTCATAATGATCTTCGTTGAGAATTCTACGAGCCCTCGAAAGATCCAGATTATCTGTGGTCCTTTTATTCCAAGGCATGGTGATGAGATAATCCAGGTAAGTTCTCGAAACCGTATATTCCGCAGAGATAGGATTCATCCTTTCTAATCGATGAATCTCTTTATAGGCGATCTCTTCCACTTTTTGAGGCATTCCAGCCAATCGGACTTTTTCTCGAAGTTCCTGGATTTCGGCCAGATAGGGATCTTCCTCGTGCATCTCCTTCAATGATCTCATCGAAGGTCGATGAAAAGATTCTTTTAGAAACCGACCCATTTCCTTACTGGGTGAAAGAAATGGATGAATTTTTGAAGCGATCGATTGGAGGTCTCGGCTAAAGAAATGATAAACCTTCTTCAAACGTTCAAGGGGATCAATCGTCTCAAAGATCTCTACTCTATCCTTCCAGTCGAGATGGAGAGAGATGGCCATTAGATCGGCTAACCGACCTGGATGATCGATCTTATCCAACGTTTTGAATAAGTCTTCAGAAAGAGATTTTCCCGCGGAAAGGGAAAGCTTAAATAGGGTTCCAATACTTTGGACTAAGGTTTCTGAAAGGATACTCTTTTCCACCGACTCAATGATTTCCTTTACTTCCGCCCTGAAAAAGGGGGCTTCGCAGACGACATTTCGGAGAGCAACCCGGGTCAGCCCCTCCACAAAGATTTTCATCCCTTTGGTGGGTAATTTTACTGAATGGAGGATTCGACATACCGTTCCGATGGAAAGCAGATCTTTAGGTTGGGGTTCTTTGATAGAAGGTTCTCTCTGGGAGACACAGCCAATCAGATTATTTTCAGAGGTCTTATAAAGAAGGAGAAACCCCTCATCAGATTCAAAGAAAAGGGGCAGAACCATGTAGGGGAAGATGACTGTTTCTTTTAGAGGGATAAAGAACAATCGTTGAGGAAGAATGTGAGTTTCTGGTTTATAAAGGTTTTTCATCTAAAGTCCTTGGAAATTTGGTAAGTACAAAATATTATATGAAAAAAGAAATCTTTGTCAACGGAGGTTTAAAAATGTTTTAATTTCAGGGAGGGCATTAGGGTCACACCAATCCCTCTGTCCGACAATCATTCCTTGAAGGATTCCATCGCGATCGACAAGGATAGCCGTAGGAATCATCTTCACCCCGTAGAGTCGGGCGATCTTTTCCTTGGGATCCAAGAGTACTGGAAGGGTGATCTTGAGGTCCCGGACGATTCTTCTGACCCGTTTCTCTTTTTCTCCATCCACCGCAATGGTAACCACCCGTAAGAGATCTTCTATTGGATGAGCAAATTTTTGCAACAGCACAATGTCTTCTTTACAAGCAGGACAAAACGATCCCCAGAAAAATAAGAGAAGAGGTTTTCCTTTAAATTCAGAAAAAGACGTCTCTTTCCCATTTAAATCTTTTAAAGAAAAGGAAGGAGCTTCATTTCTGAAGGCGAAGGCCTGAATCCCGAAAGATTTAGAAGAGGCTGAAAATCCATTAATAGTCAGAAGGGTAAAAAGAAGCCCAAGAAGTGTCGCTTTGTATAATAAAAATTTTTGCTTTATCATTTAAAGGCCTATCTTATTAAATTCTAATTTATCTTCTCCTATTGGTCAATGAGGAAATCCCTATTGCCGAGAGAGATGGATTCTGATCTAAATCTGAACTCAGGATAAGAAATCCACGGAAAGTGACTTGAAAAATGGCCTGAGAAGTGGTAAGGTGGCTTAAGTAAAAGAAGAGCGCGAAGGAGGACAGGATGGCAGGGGTGAATAAGGTCATTCTCATTGGAAATTTAGGGGCAGACCCAGAAATAAAATATCTGAGCAATGGAACAGCCGTTGCCAATTTTAGAATAGCGACGACAGAGAATCGAATCAATCGCGCTGGGGAGAAGGTTTCTTTTACGGAATGGCATCGAATCGTTGCCTTTGGTCGGCTGGCTGAGATCTGCAAGGATTACCTTAATAAAGGGAAACAGGTGTATATCGAAGGACGCCTTCGGACTCGGCAGTGGGAAGACAAGAATGGAAACCGTCGATCCACCACAGAGATTGTGGCCCTCCAGATGCAGATGCTCGGTCCTCCCGGTGCAGCAGTCGATCTTCCCCTGCCTGAGAAAGAATTTGAGATGGAAGCAGAAGAGATCCCTGAACCTGATGAAGAGGTTCCCTTTTAGAAGAGAAAACGCCTCATACTGACATTCAGAAGAAGGCCTATCCCAATAAGGGTAGAAAGGAGAAAAGAGCCACCGTAACTTAAGAGCGGTAAGGGAATTCCAACCACAGGCATCATCCCCATGGCCATTCCCATATTAATAAACGTATGCCAGAAGAGCATGGAAAGAGTTCCAAAAGAGAGGACCGCACTAAATCGATCCTTGGTTTGGATGACCACCCGAAGACCCCATAGAATGAGGATGAAATAAAGGCCCATCACCACTAATCCTCCCACCAGACCCCATTCTTCGGCCAGTGCGGAGAAGATGAAATCCGTGTGTTGCTCCGGGAGAAACCCCAATTTACATTGAGTTCCTTTCATAAAACCTTTCCCCAAGATCCCTCCCGATCCAACCGCAATCTTTGATTGGAGAAGATGGTAACCGGCCCCCAACGGATCCATTTCAGGATGAAGGAAAGTCAGGATTCGTCTTTTCTGATATTCCTTGAGGAAGCTCCATCCCAAAGGAATGAGAAAGGCCCCTATTCCCGTCAACAGAAGAAGGGAAGAGAGGCGAATTTTAACAAAAAGGAGGACCGAAAAGAAAATCAGAATAAGAATGATCGCTGTTCCCAAATCGGGCTGTTTCAGGATGAGAATCACAGGCATTAGAAGAAATGCAAAAGGGAGGTAGAGTTGTCTGAGGGAGTAGCCCTTGCGATCGGGAGGGGTTTGATAAAACTTGGCTAAGGCGATAATCAAGGCAATCTTCATAAATTCTGATGGCTGAAAAGAAAAGGAACCCAATCGAATCCATCTCCTTGCTCCGGAGGTAATGACCCCAAATCCAAATACCAGGAGAAGGAGGAACAGAAAAATAAAAAAGATAGGATAAGCAAAATCGGCATAATATCGATAATCAATAAAGGCCACGACCAGCATCACCACCAGACCGATTCCCAACCAAAGCATCTGCTTCACAAAAAGGGGTGGCCCCATCCCCTCTCCATTGGAGGTAAAACTGTAAAGGTTGAGAAGGCCTATAGAGGAGAGAAGGAGAACGACTCCAAGCATTTTCCACTCAAAATGGATGAAGAGGCGACGATCAATCATATTCTTCTTCCTCCAAATCTTTCATCCCTTTTTCAGGAAGAGAGGGCGGAAGATGGAAAAAGGCCTCGATGACCTTACGAGCGATGGGGACTGCTGCCACGGCTCCAAACCCCCCATGCTCCACGAGAACGGAGACAGCGATTTTGGGATCCTCATAAGGAGCAAAGGCCACAAACCAGGCATGATCTCGATATTTTAAAGGAAGCCGATAGACCTGTCCTCTTTTAAAATCTTCAGGCATCCGGACGACCTGGGCTGTACCTGTTTTTCCAGCAATCTGAAATCCCTTTATGGCGCAGCCAGCTCCAGTCCCATGAGGGTCATGTACCACGCCCCTTAAGGCTTCTCGAATGACTCGAAGGGTCTCCTCAGAGATATTCACTCGACCGAGCTCTACAGGAGGATATTCCCGGATAAGTTCCCCGTACAGATTTTCTACCCGTTCTACAATCTGGGGGCGATAGATCTTTCCCCCATTCGCTATGATGGAAATCAATTGGGCGAGCTGAAGCGGAGTACTATTTAGATAGCCTTGACCCACGGCAAAAGAGAGTGTCTCTCCACTGTACCAGGGAACCCCAAAGCGTTTCTTTTTCCATGCGGTAGAGGGCACAGTCCCTGTTTTCTCATGAGGAAGGGAGATTCCTGTCTTTTTTCCTAAACCCAGTTCGCTCGCGTAGTAGGCGATTGCATCCACTCCCACTTTTAATCCTACTTGATAGAAATAGACATCACAGGATTCCACGAGGGCACGATGGAGGTTGATTGTTCCATGGCCTTTCTCTTTCCAGCATCGAAACGAACGGTTCCCATACGGAAATACCCCGCTACAGTGAAATTGGGTATGGGGTTGAATCGTTCCTGTTTCAAGGCCTGCAATGGCGGTTACAATCTTGAACACAGAGCCCGGTGGGTATTGCCCCTGGATTCCCTTGTTCTGAAGGGGACAGAAAGGATCTTCCAATAGTTCCTTCCACTCTCTGGGGGAGATCACCCGTGCAAAGATGGAAGGATCAAAGGAAGGTTTACTGACCATAGCCAGAATCCTTCCTGTAGTGGGGTCCATGGCAACGAGGGCTCCATTCTTCCCTTCAAAAGCCTCCTCAGCAACCTGCTGAAGATCGAGATCAATCGTCAAAATGACATTGTCACCTGGAAAGGGGTCGACACTTCCAAGATATCGAATCTCTCTTCCCAAGGCATCCACTTCAATCTGTCGTCCTCCATCCAACCCTTTGAGATCCTTCTCCCAGAGGGATTCCACTCCCGCCTTGCCAATGAAGGCGCCTGCCCGATATCTCTGATCCTTTTGTTCTTTTAACTCATTTTCGTCAATTTCACCTAAATAGCCAATGAGATGGGAGGCCAATGATCCATAAGGATAGAATCGTCTCGGAATGACATCCACCTGGAGACCCGTCAAATGGATGAGATTCGACTCGAGGATACAGAGTTGACTCCAATCAATATCCGATTTTAACTTAATCGGTCTATAGGCGGGTCTCCTCTTATCACTTTTTAGCTTTTCTTCTATCTCCTCCAACGGGAGATGAAGAAGAGCAGCGATCGTTCCTATGGCATCTGGATTCTTTTTCAAGTCTTCAGGGATAAGAAAGACCTCAAAGGAGGGTCGATTCTGGGCTAAGATTCGTCCTTTTCTGTCTAGAATCATTCCCCGATCCGCAATCTGTTCACGAATCCGAATACAATTATTTTCTGAAAGACGTCTGAATTCATTTCCTTTGAAAACCTGAAGATACCATAGATGCAAGAAGAGGAGAAAGAAGGCTACTCCGACAGAAATCTTAAGATAAGGATATCTCTCCTTAAAATCCTCCAATCTCTGGGAGTTTAGTTCGATCATGATCTTCTTTCTCCACCGCCGAGTTTGGGTTCGGAAACGATAAAAAGGGATCCTCTTCTACGGAAAAGAAGGAAGACGAGGGGAGCCAAAAGGGCTGTCGAAAGAGATTGGGGAAGAAAGAAAGACCCCAGAAGGGAGAGAAGCACCTCCCATGACTCTGGGTTGAGGATTCGCAGAAGAAGCAGAATCAGGAGTCCCTCTATCCATGAAAAGAGAAAGACGAAAAGGAACTGAAAGAATGAACGCTCGAGATAGAGATGATTCTTGAAGGATTGGGCAAGGAAAAAAAGGAGGGGACGGGTAAGAGTATAAAGACCGAACATGTTCCCTGAGAAAAGATCCATCCCATATCCCAGAAAAAAGGCAATAAGACCACCGGACAATGGAGGAAAGGAGAGTCCCAATAAAAGGATAAAGGTGAGAATCAGGTCAGGCCTGAATCGATTAAAAGGGGAAAGGGTGAAAAGGGTGGATTGAAGGGCAAAAAGAAGGATTCCTAAGAAGAGAGCGAGAAAGATCTTCTTCATTTCTTCTTTTTCATGATTTTCCCTTTTTCAGGGATGGGAGAGTTGAACATTTCAGTGACTATCAAGACCTCTTCCAACTTAGTGAAATCGACTTTTGGGATCAATTCGGCATATTGGAAGACTCCATGGCGACTCTTCTCAATTCTGGTAATTTCTCCAATGGGTAAACCCTTCGGGAAATTTCCGGTCAATCCAGAAGTAATGACTTGATCCCCTACACTCACCTCCTCTGAGCGTAAGAGGTACTTCAAATAGCAGCGGTTTTCTCCCATTCCCTTGACTACGGCTTTTGCCCTTGTCCTCTCCACCATTGCATCCACCGCACTATTATAATCGGTAATCAGGAGAACGATTGAATGAGAAGGTCCTGTTTTAAGAATTTGACCGACCACCCCCTCGGGTGAAAGAACCGCCATTCCCCTCTGCACGCCATCTCTCTCTCCTTTGTTCAGGGTAAGGCTTTTAAACCAAGAGGTAGGGTCTCGACCAATCACCTCTGCAGCAACCATTTTCATCGAGAGGCTTTCACGGAACTGAAGAAGTTTCCGAAGTCGCTCGCCTGAGGAGGCCAGAGCCTTCATCTCCTGATTCTCTCTTTCCAGTCGAGCGATCTTCTGTTTGAGCATCCGATTCTCTTTCTCAAGTTCGACTAAAAAGAGATACCCATAAAAGAAAGATTTAATCTCATTGAAGACAAAAGTCACTCCTTTTTGGAAGGGAGAATAGAGTTCGATGAGGAAAGAATCCAGGCCCTTCACCCCGCTCTTCTGCTTCACCCTCAAGGACATCAAAATGAGGGCAAAGAGCAAGAGAAGGATCACGACCGTAAGAAGGGTATATCTCCGAGACAGGAAAAGACTCCTCATTCTCATGAGTCACTAATATTGAAAAGTCACGGTTCGAAGAAGATGCTCATTATCGAGAACCTTTCCTGCCCCCAATACAATCGCCGAAAGAGGGTCCTCTGGGATCGTAATAGGAAGTCCTGTCACTTCTCTCAGAAGAACATCTAAATTCTTTAACAATGCCCCCCCACCCACGAGGACAATTCCCTTTTCTGCAATATCTGCTGCCAATTCTGGAGGAGTCTCTTCAAGGGTCATCCGGACCGTGTCGATAATCATATTAATGGATTCGGCCAAGGCCTCTCGGACTTCTTCACTGTTAATCTCCAGGGTTTTTGGAATTCCTGTCACCAAATCTCTTCCTTTGACCTCAATGGTCTCGGGATGTTCTTCAGGATAGGCTGTTCCAATGTTGATCTTTATCAACTCTGCCGTTCGCTCTCCGATCAATAAATTATATTTTCTCTTTACATATTGGACAATCGCTTCGTCCATCTTATCTCCGGCGACTCGAATGGACTGACTCGTGACGATTCCCGAAAGGGAGATGACAGCGACCTCAGTCGTCCCACCCCCGATATCCACGATCATGTTTCCAGAAGCTTCAGTGATCGGTAATCCAGCCCCAATGGCCCCTGCCATGGGTTCTTCAATGAGATAGATTTCCCTTGCTCCTGCGGATTGGGCAGATTCTCTCACCGCCCTCTTTTCCACCGGAGTAATTCCAGAGGGGACAGAGATGACCACTCGAGGTCGAATCAAGGCTTTTCGATTATGGACCTTGGAGATAAAGTAGCGGAGCATCTCGCCGGTAATCTCAAAATCGGCGATGACCCCGTCTTTCATGGGCCGAATCGCATAGATGGATCCCGGGGTACGCCCCAGCATCTCTTTAGCTTCACGTCCAACGGCAATAATATGTTTATCTCCACGGGCATCCCTTCGAACAGCAACCACCGAAGGTTCTGAGGACACGATCCCCTTCCCCTTCACATAGACCACCGTGTTGGCCGTCCCGAGATCGATAGCTAAATCTGTTGAGAAAAGACCCCACAAGGAATTGAAAACCATGCGAATCCTTTCAGCCTTGTTTGTTGTCCTATCTTAACAAATCCAACCTAACGATTCAAGATAAATATTTTTAATCTCGGAGGATGGGATAGAAAGGAGAACTTGTATTTTTAAGAGGGATTGATTAAGATTGGAAGTCAAGAAAGGAGACCCTTTATGCTCAGGATTTTAAGAGAGCATGCCTCTTCTTGGATGCTTAGAGGAATTCTGATCCTGGTGGCCGTGACGTTTATCTCCTGGGGAGGCTATTCATTGATCCGGGAAAAGAAACCCACCTATGCAGCAAAGGTCAATGGAGAAATGATCGGTCTCAAGGAATATCATGAAACCCTCCAAAACGTGATCAAACAGTATCGTGAGGCCATGGGATCGGCCTTTAGTGAAAAGATGATGGAAGAGATGAAACTCAAAGAGAATGTGTTGGAGGAGCTTATTTCTCGTCTCCTCATCCTCCAAGAAGGAAAAAGATTGGGGATCAGCACTTCCGATGAAGAATTGAGAAGAATGATCGAATCCCATCCCTCCTTTCAGAGCAATGGTCAGTTTGATCCAAGACTCTATGAGAGGTTTCTCCGTCTCAATCGACTCAGCCCAGGTGAATTTGAACAGATGCAAAAAGAGAATCTCCTCTATTTCAAAGTGGTCAATCTGATTAAACTCAATGGGGGAAAGATCTCTGAGGGAGAGGTATGGGATGCCTATCTTTTTGAGAACGAGCGAATCAATCTCCAGGTGATTAAAGTTTCTCCCAATCTCTTCCAAAAAGAGGTCAGTGCCAACGAGATCGAGATGAAGGATTATTATCAGAAACACCAAGAGGAGTTTCGAATTCCAACCTTGATCAAGGTTCAATATCTTGCCTTTCGGCCTTCTGAGTTTGAAGCAACCATCCAGATTTCACCCGACGAGATCAAACGCTTCTATGAGTTTCGAAAGGAGAATTTCAAAACCCCAAAGCGAGTCAGGGCGAGAGAGATTCATCTGATCGTCGATCCACAGGACTCGAATGAAAAAGTGGAGGAGAAAAGGAAGAAGATCGAGGAGATCTTAGAGAAAGCCAAAAAGACCAAAGATTTTGCCTCACTGGCAAAACAATATTCCCAATCCCCTTCCGGCCCTCGGGGAGGGGACTTAGGTTGGGTTGAAGAGGGGGCTGTGGAGGAATCCCTCCGAAAGGCCCTCTTTTCAACTAAGGCGGGAGAACTCAGCGAGGTGGTAAGAGGAAGGGCTGGTTTCTATATTTTTAAAATCGAGGAGGTGATGGAAGAAAAACAGAAATCCTTGGAAGAGGTCAGGGATCAGATCCTTCAATCCCTAAAAAGAGAAAAAGCAAAAGCGGAGGCTTCTCGAAGAGCAGACGATGCCTTCTACTCCCTCTTTCGAAATCGAGAATTAGAAGCCTACGCCCGTGAAAAGAACATCCCTATCAAAACCACCGATTTCATTAAAGAGGGAGATGAGATCCCGGAGATCGGAAGGAATCCTTCCTTCTATTCCAGCGCCCTTTCCCTGAAGGTGGGCGAGATCTCTCCGGTTC
>JBDOIB010000323.1:0-1055 GCA_041082155.1 Thermodesulfobacteriota bacterium
AGCCCAATGGAACTTCCCAGGAGAAGTTTAAGATTGGAGGTCTTTACCTGCTCAAGAAGGTATTCATCTCCCTTATGGTGATAGCGACCCATAAATCCTAAAGCCAAACAGAGATAATAGACTTCCCTTACCTCCCTCTGATGAGGACCCAATGCATTAAGACGTTCGAAGGCTTCCTCCCCCGCGTCTAAGGTATGATAATAAAGACGTTGGAGTTGTTCTCTTTGCCATTGGCCTTTATCTCGCCACGAGGAATTAAGGATAGCCTCGTCAACCCATGCACAGATCATAAATCGTGCCAGATCGTAATCCTCTTGAGAAAAAAGCCCTTTTTTGACCACATTCTCACTCTGAGTGAGAAGACGGAGGATATCGGCCTTCACCTGTTCATAAGGAGGCTGTTTGACCTCTACTGTCTTTACAAAGTAAACCACATAAGCGACCAATTCCATAAAAGCATCCGTTAAATGCATATTTTCCCCTCATTGTGATAAAGTTAGGATCTTCCCACCACCATTAACTCCACCTCTAAATCCTCGGGGGCATTATCCCAGTAGAGAGCAATGTTATTATTCTTCTGAACAAGATTCCATTGATCGCTGTGATGATTGATTAAAAAATAGAGGGAGCGGGCCCTTCGAGGAAGTTCCTGGGGCGGAATAGAAAGGTATTCTAAAGGTACCCCCGGGAGAGCCCGAGCAATTAAGATGGGCAGATGCTCTCTCGAACTTAACTTAGCCATGGTCTCTATCGATTTCACTGTAACTTTAGGATCCTCTTCTGTTTTAAGAACCAAATAGAATCGATTTCGACCTTCAAAGATTGCGGGCTTAAGGGTCGCGGCAAAATAGGTCCCATCATAGACCAAACGGATCACATATTCTGGTCCGGCTGTAATTTCATCTAAGAGTTGGGTGATTAACGATTGGGCTGTAGAGAAGCATTCCCAAAGATTCAAATGATCATAATTGGGAAGGAGACGGGTTCCGTCCTGAAGTTCGGCCAACACATTGACCCTTTCTGAAAAGGAAGAGAGCTCTCCAATCATCTGCCTT
>JBDOIB010000342.1:0-25809 GCA_041082155.1 Thermodesulfobacteriota bacterium
TTTTTGCCACTCAGATTTCAGCAAAGAGCCTTACCGGTTATGGAAGGGAGAGATATCCCACCCGTGAAGATTTAGAAAGTTTTTTCAAATCTTAGGGAAATCTGTAGAGAGGAGTGAATGGGGTTTAAGATCGGGTGGTTTTCTACAGGAAGGGATAAGGCTGCAAGGGATCTCCTTCAAATTGTGGTGGATCATCTTTCGAAAGGGGTGATTCGGGGAGAGATCAGCTTCGTATTTTGTAATCGAGAGAAAGGAGAATCCGTGGAGAGTGATCGGTTTATGGAGTGGGTGGACTTCCAGGGTCTTCCTCTTATTTCATTTTCTTCCAAGCGCTTTTTACCCTCCCAAAGGGAAAGAGATCTCGAGAGATGGAGGGTCCAGTATCACCATGAAGTGAAGAAGAGGATTCGACCCTACAGGGTCGATCTCATTGTATTGGCAGGGTATATGCTGATCGTGAGTCCGTCCTTCTGTGAATCATTCAGAATCATTAATCTCCATCCTGCTGCGCCCGGAGGCCCCCAAGGGACCTGGCAGGAAGTCATTTGGAGCTTGATTCAAGAGAGAGCCGTTGAAAGTGGGGTGATGATCCATCTTGTCACGAAAGATCTGGATCAAGGCCCTCCCATTACCTTTGTCACGTTCCCGATAGTGGGAGGGAGGTTCTCTTTCCTCTGGCAAGATCTGGAAATCAAATTAAGGGATCAATCTCTGGAGGAATTGATCCAAAAGGAAGGGGAGAAGAATCCCCTTTTTAGGGAGATTCGAATGGAAGGGGTAAAACGAGAACTTCCTCTTTTAGTGTTGACCCTGAAGGCCTTCGCTGAGGGCAAAGTGAGAATCGAAAAAGGGAAGGTCTTGAATGAAAAAGGAGAAGAAATCTCAGGAATCTGTCTCAATCAAGAAGTTGAACAATATCTCCGGCATTCAAACGATGAGCTATCAATTTAATACCGATTGTGAAGGACCCATCTCCAAAAATGATAATGCCCTGGAACTTTGCCAATTCTATATCCCTGCAGGTGAACATTTTTTTTCCCTTCTCAGCAAATACGATGACTATCTTGCTGACATAGAGAAGAGACCTGGGTATAAAGCAGGAGACACCCTTAAATTAATTCTTCCTTTCCTCAAGGCCTATGGAGCTACGGATGAAGGGATGAGGAGGTTCAGCGAAGAACATCTCCTTCTTATTCCAGGAGCTAAAGAAGTTCTCCAATATATCCTTCAACGAATGGAAACCTTCATCATCAGTACCAGCTATGAGGTATATATCGAAGCCCTCTGCCAGATCCTTCAGTTTCCAAAAGACCGGACTTACTGCACCCCCCTTCACCTCAACCCATATGAATTAAATCCGAGAGAAAAGGAGAGGATTCTTGTCCTGGCACAAGAAATCGCATCCATGGAAATGATCGGGTGGCCTCCATGGGCAAAGAGCCAAGAAGATCTCTCAGAGAAAGATCGAAAAACCATTCAGAGACTCAATGAGATCTTCTGGAAAGAGATAATAGAAATGGAAATCGGAAAGCTCCTGACCGAAGTGAATCCGGTAGGGGGAGAAGAGAAGGCGAGGGCCGTATTGTTAAGTCTTGAAAGGACAGGAAATCGTTTAGACGAAGTCCTTTATGTGGGGGACAGTATCACGGATGTGGAAGCCTTTGAATTGGTTCGAAAGGGTGGGGGAGGAACCGTTTCATTTAACGGAAATCGATATGCCTTGAGATCGGCAGAGGTTGCCTGCTTATCGTCAGATGCTTCTATTCTGGCCGTTCTTGCGGAGGTTTTTCGAAAAGAGGGGAAAAAAGGGTTAATGGAATTTGTTGAAAGTTGGTCTCAGGATTCATTCGATTCCATTCAATGGTATAACGATTTCGTCGAACGATTAGGTCCGATTCACTCGGACCATTTTCCCGAACTTTTTCGAGTCACTGAGGAGAACCGGGAAGAGCTTATTGAGAAAAGTGAGGCCATTCGAAGAACGGTCAGAGGGGTATCCATTGGACGCTTAGGTTGAAATGAGATTAAAGAAGATCGGGGTTTATTTTTTAGCTTGGTGGAGGCTTTCGAGAATTTCCTTTCTTTCCGTTGGCCTTTTACCCCTCTTCTTGGGATTTATAATGGCCTGGCGATGGGGTTATTCCGCTCCTCTAAACCTCTATCTCCTTACCTCTCTGATTGTTACCCTCATCATGTGGATGACCTACTATCTTGGAGAATGGAACGATTTGAAGGGGGATCGGCTGAATCAGAACTTTAATGCTTTTTCAGGAGGGTCAAGAATTCTGACTCAGGGTTTCCTTCCTCCCTGGTTCGCCCTTTTTTTGGGTTATGGATGTTTATTAGGGGCGATCCTCTTTGGCCTATACCTTTATTTTCAATACAAAACGGGTCAATGGACCCTTTTATTAGGAGGGATGGGTATTTTTTCAGGATACTTCTATTCCAGCAAGCCTTTTCAGTGGGCCTACCGGGGCTTAGGAGAGATGATCATTGGGTTTTCCTATAGCTGGTTACCCATTGCAACAGGGTTTTATCTGGTAACAGGATTTTTCCACCGAGAAATCCTACTTCTGTCCATTCCTGTAGGTCTTTCGATCTTTAATGTGATTTTAATCAATGAGTTTCCAGACATAGAGGCCGATCGGATGGTAGGGAAGAGGAATCTGGTTGTCAGATTTGGAATAGAGAGGATGAGAGATCTCTATTTGGGAGTCTCTATCTTCATAGGGCTCTCCTTCCTGAAAGTTTTATGGATTTTCCAAACCCCTAAGGAAGGGATTCTTCTCCTCGCAGGGGTTCCCTTGGGATTGATTCTCTGGAATCTGATTCTCCTCTGGCGTGAGGGAAAGTTAGAAAAGAAACAATTAGAAAAAATTTGCAGAAATACTCTTTTGATCAACCTTTCGATCACCATGATCCTAACGATTCAACAAATTTCTCTCTATTCCACTCTAAGGAGGTAATGTTGGATAAGATCCAATCTCTCTTTGAAAAAGTGAAAATGGAAATTCAGGAAGGAAAAACGATAGAAGAAATATTCCCCATCCTTTCCTCTTTAGGAGAAGATATAGCAGCGGTAAAAGAGATTGTGGAGAGACTTTCCACCCTTCCAGATACGAAAACCTCCCAACTCCTCCAACGAATGTATGAAGTGTATTTAGATAAAGGGGTTCGAAAAATTATTAAACGGTCACTCTATCGGTTGAAGAGTAAGGGGGTAAAGGTTGAAGAGGGTTTTTTTGATAAAAAGGGGACGATCCTCAAACCCCTTCAGGTGGACCCCCCTCTGGGATTTGGGGGTGGGATTGACTCCTTTGGAGATCGATACCTTTTTCTCTCCCTCCATCGTCCAGGGAGGGGATGGAGGGTGATGCAAGGAGTGATTAATGAGAGGGAGGGTCTAATGGAGTTTTTCTCTACAGAGATGACCAAAAAGGAGATGACCGGTTATCTCGATGAAGTCAGGAATAACAGTCCCACTCCTGTTATTGAAATGGAGGCTTCTTACGTGGCCTTTCTCTTGGATGAGGCCTATCAACTCAGTCTTGCTCGTGGAAGAGATATTCCTCAGGAATACCCTCCTATAAAAGGTGAGATTGAAAAAGTGAAAAAGCGATATGAGAAGCCATTGATTTACTCCATCATAAAAGAAGAAGAGATCGAAGGGAATGAGGTTCTTTTGGATAGGACCAAGTATCTCTTTAACATTGATTTTTTTTCCTCATGGAGATTGGATGAAGAAGAAATCAAACCTTATGCAGAGGAAATTCGAGAGGTCGACCAGTCTCGAATCATTCTTACACCCTCCCAGAAAGAGGCAAGATTTCAGGAAATCTTTTCCAAGGCGCTTACCAACCTTTTCCCCCAAGATAAACGATCTCTTTATCAACGAAGAATGGAAGAGATGGCCTATCTTCTCTACCAGAGGGGAAAGGAAGAAGAAGCAAAACTCTCTTTAGCAGTGGCCTTAGATTTGAAGAAGGAGCCTAATCTTCTTCGCCCCAATCCTTTCCTCTACCAATTGGTCACTCGATCAATTTTTACTCTTCTTTCAGAGATGGAGGAGAGGAGCTCAAAGGAACCTTCTTTCATTATCAAACCTTAATCCAACGGCTTCAGGAGGAATTCCCATGAGTATTCTCAAAGAGCTTAAAGCCCCTATTTTTAAAGCAGGAGGAATGCCCTCCATTGATCTTCAGACCTATCGACTTTTTGTAGGGGGAATGGTCCGGGAAGAAAAACAATTCTCGTGGGAGGAGATTTTGGCTATGCCCAAAAGTACGGTCAATTGTCGGCTCATCTCTGTCTCAGGTTGGTCTGTAAGAGCAGATTGGGAGGGAATCGTATGGAGAGATTTTCTCAAACAGATTTCAATCGATCCAAAGGCGAACCATGTTCGATTCACCTCAGTAGGTGGAGGATACAAAACGGTTGTCTCCTTTAAAGATTTAAATCACCCGAGGGTATTATTAGCCTATGGGGTAAATGGAGAACCTATAGAGCCAGAATATGGAGGTCCCCTGAGAATGGTGATCCCCAACCTATGGGGTTATAAAAGCTGTAAATGGTTGGGGAGGATTGAGTTCATTGACCATATGGAAGGAGGATACTGGGAGGATCGGGGGTATAGCCGGTCCGGAAAGATTGAGCCAGGCTTTACCTTCGATCTCAACACTCAAACCCGAAGGCCTATCTCTGGAGGGGAAGTCACTGAATTCTGATTCTTTTCTCGATGGGTTGAATGGTCGATGATTAGCCTTCGCTGGATGGTTTCCTTCCTATGGATGCCCTTACTTTGGAGGCCTCCCTCCCGACTTCTTCGCCCAAATCGAATCCGGTGGGATTCTTCTCTTACTCCAAAAACGATTTTGATCGATGGGCATTCCATTTTTTACGTAATGAAAGGCCAGGGGGAGCCCGTTGTATTGATCCATGGTTTTGGAGCCGGAATCTGGATTTGGGAAAAGCAGATGGATCCCCTTTCTCAGTTTTATCGGGTGTATGCTTTAGACCTCCTTGGGCATGGTTATTCTGATCGACCCAACATTAAGTATCGTCCTCAAACCTACATCTTCTTTTTCAGGAAATTCATGGATGAAATCGGATTAGATCGAGCCACTCTCATTGGAAACTCAATGGGAGGGGGGATTGCCTGGGCCACAGCCCTTTTTTCCCCTGAAAAGGTAAAACGGTTAATCTTGATTGATGCTGTTCCGCCCGATGTTTTGGATCAAGTAAAAAACGATTCCTTTAAAACCCTGGCAGCGATTAGAAATATTCCTCTTTTACCTTATCTTCTCATTGCAGGTCGAACTCGAAATTCCATTCGACAGGTTCTTCGTGAATGTATTCTTGACCCCACCCTTTTAACTCCCGAAGTAGTGGATCGTCAGTGGGAGATAACTCGCATAAAGGGGACAACGCGGGTTCTATACTCCACTCTTAGGCATGCAGAAGAGGCCAAACCTATGAAAGGCTCTCTTTCTCTGATCAAACATCCTACTCTTTTGATTTGGGGAGAAAAGGATCAAATCTTCCCTCCTTCGGTCGGGGAACAACTTTCCCGATCCATTCCAAATTCCACTCTGAAGATCATCCGTGAGAGCGGTCATCTTCCAATGTGGGAAAAACCTGAAGAGGTCAATTTGATCCTCCTTCAATTTTTAAAAGAAGGTTATTGACAGAATGTTGGGGAATCTATCAAAATAGAAAAACTTGAATGAGAAAAGGAGAAAGAGATTGGGTCATTATAGAAAGCGTGTCGTGATTACAGGAATAGGGCCTGTCACTCCCGTTGGGATTGGAAAGGGAGCTTATTGGGAGAGTTTGGTGTCAGGGAAGACTGCCTTTCGAAGGATTAAATTTCCAAATCTTGATATGAACCAGTATCGATGTCAAATTGCAGCTCCCATTGATGGATTTGACTTTGGTCAATATGTAGAGAGGACGAAACATTCAAAGCATTTTGGGAGAACCTCTCAATTTGCAATCGTGGCTACCAAACTGGCTCTCGAAGATGCTGGAATTGAGGTTCAAAAAGAGGAAGATACCCATCAAAAAAGGGGAGAGTATAGACTTAAAGATATTAATCCATTTGAGATAGGGGTGATCTTGGGGATCGGTGCGGAATCGATGGATTTAATGGAGCATTATCATGAGCGTTTTTTAACCAAGGGACCCAGGGGTATTTCTCCCTTTGCCCTCCCGAATATTTATCTAAGTTCCATTACTTCCCAAGTCGCCCAATATTTTAGCCTGAGGGGCACGGCCTTTGCCGTTTCAACCGCTTGCGCCTCCGCCACCCATGCGATGATCAACAGTTTCCTTCAGATTCAGGGGGGGAGGGAAACCTTGATGATCACAGGGGGAGCGGATGCCTGTATTACCCCTTATACTTTTGGAGGATTTGATGTTCTCAGGGCAATGTCCACTCGGAATGAGGATCCAGAGAGGGCATGCAGACCCTTTGATCGAGAAAGAGATGGATTTGTAATGGGGGAAGGAGCAGGGGTGCTTATCTTTGAGGAATTGGAACATGCACAAAAGAGAGGAGCCCATATTTACGGAGAAGTGGTAGGATTTGGAATGACCGCAGACGCTTTTCATCCTACAGAACCCGATCCAAATGCTGAGGCCTTAGGAAAAGCTGTAAAAGATGCCTTACAGAGTGCAGAAATTCGGCCTGAGGAAGTGGATTACATCAACCCTCATGGAACCTCAACTCCTCTCAATGACAAAGTGGAGACAAAAATGTTGAAAGAGGTGTTTGGGGAAAAAGCCTATTCGATTCCCATCAGTTCGACTAAATCGATTACAGGACATTTGATGGGAGCCTCTGGGGGAGTTGAGGCGATGGCTGTCCTTCTGGCGATCGAAAAAGGGTACATCCATCCCACCCTTAACTATGAATACCCTGATCCCGAATGTGATTTAGATTATGTGCCTAATAAGGGGAGAGAAAAAGAAGTGAGGGTCGGCCTTTCCATTTCTGCTGGATTTGGAGGAGTGAATAGCGCTGTGGTGATCAAAAAATTTGAATAGGTTTTTCCCCCTTCAAACTAATTTCATCCTCCATTCATAGCAATTGACACAAAAAATAAAAGAGATATAATGGATTTGATTACTTCATTTTATGGGAGAAGGGATGAATCTTTTTCAGACCGATAAGCTCTTAATCGATTCCATCTTCACCCAATTGAAAAAGAAAGGATTCGAGGTATCCCGTGAATTCGTTGAAACCGTTTTTACCCTGACCAAAGAAGAGATCCTCTATCAGTATATTGATAAGATCATCACTCAAGCAGAGATGATCCTCGAGATTAATCCTTCCCTGAGCGATCGAGAGATTCTTCAGACCTTAGCCAAACATATCGTTGAATTTTTTGGAGCCGAAGCGGCAAGCATCCGCATTCTTGATCCAGGAAGGGAAGAGATGGTTTCTTTTGGTTCCTACCCGCCACACACAGAGAATCGGGAAGAGAGTATTCCATTTGAGGATACCATCGCGGGAGAAGTCGTGAGAACCCAGCGAACCTATTTTGTTCCTAATATCTTGATGGAGGAAAAGTACAAGAATAAGGAGAGGGTCCAGAGGCTTGGAATTCATTCCATGATGGCTGTTCCCCTCTATATCCCTCGGTTCTCCATGAAGGATCTCGATACCCAGGGTTCCCTTCAGATCTATTTTAAAGAAAAGAATAAGGTGTTTACTCCACTTGAGGCCAAGGTGGCCGAGATGCTTTCAAGAAGGGTCAGCTATGTGATCGCCCGGAAGCGGATTCTTGATCTTCAGAAATTGAATCTCTCCAAGGACAGGATTGTAGAGAAAATCTTTATGAAGCTGGGGAAAAGAGAAGGGATCAAGATGAAAGAGGTTTTTAATTTAGTGATCCCGGAACTTGCAGAGGTGATGCGAATTCAAAGATGCGCTCTTTTCTCCGTGACAGAAGATCGAGAGCATGTGATCCTCGAAGCGGGGTATCCAGAACTCCAGCACGGGATTGGTAAAGTATTTAGAGTCGCTGATGAGCCCTACATTCATGCCATTGTCAATCAGACAGGTCCCTTTGGAGATTTTGAGAATGAAAAAATCCATCCGAATTATATTCTGATTGATCGACCCCCAAAAAGCCATCTCCTTCCTGATCATCTTAAACGGTTTTTGGAGCACCAACAGATAAATTCCGTTCTTTATATCCCTTTGAAGGTCAACGAAGTGGTCCAATATTTTATGGCTTTCGATGCCCAGGCCCATCATCAGCGATTTACGGAGGAAGAGATCGAACTTTTTACATTTTTTGGAAAAGAATTGATGAAGGGACTGAGATTCGAAAAGATGGATGATATTCTACATGATTTTAAGAATCCGGCCATCGCGGCTGCGGGGTTTGCAAAACGAATTCATAAGATCCTGATGGATGGGGAATATCCTGCCAAAAAAGAGAAGGTGATGCAGGCCCTGGAGATTCTTCTAAAAGAGACTACCCGAATTCAGGAGTTAGCTCTTACCCTTCATGGAGAGGGGAGAGAAGAAATCGTTGATCTCACGGAGAAGTTGAAGAGAAGGTTTGAGATCAACGAGGAGACCTTAAGGGAGTTGAAACGCGACAATATCCAGCTCCTTAAAGGTCCTTTCGAAGAACCTCTCTATATTCGATGTTTTCCCCTTCATATTGAAAGGGTTCTGGACAATCTTCTCAACAATGCCTCCAATGCCATCCCCGAAGAAGGAGGAGTCCTTTCCATTCGATCTTATCAAAGAGAAGGATGGGCTGTGGCGGAGATTTCGAATACAGGAAGGATGGAGGAAAAGGATAAAACGAGATATCTTCAAGGAGAGAGCCCAGGAAGAGGCCTTCATATCACCCATAGATTGATCAAACGAATGAGAGGAAAGATAGAGGTTGAGTCAGGAGAGAATCAGACCACCTTTCGTCTGTTTTTCCCTCTGGTTGGGGAAGGGAGTCCTGGATAATGGAAAGATTCTTCTGTCCAGCTTGCAACCGCCGGTTTCCTGTCGAACCGACGAGATGGAGATGCGAATGTGGGTCCTATCTTGACCTTGAATTCCAACCCAAATTCCCCCTCCGAAAGATCGCCGAGAGAGAGCCTACCCTCTGGCGATATCTTGAAGCTATCCCAGTGCAAAAGAGGGATTCCATTGTTTCTATGAAGGAAGGATTCACCCCTTTGGTGGAGATGGAGTTGAATGATCAACGGGTTTTTTTGAAGATAGACTTTCTTTTCCCCACCGGTTCCTATAAGGATCGAGGGGCGACGGTTCTGGTAAGTAAAGTAAAGGAGTTGGGGATTAAGAGGGTGGTGGAGGATTCCTCTGGGAATGCGGGATCTGCCATCTCAGCCTATAGCGCCTTGGCAAGGATTCCATGCGAGATTTATGCTCCTCACCATACCTCTTCCGAGAAGTTAGCTCAGATCGAGGCTTATGGAGCCATCCTGAAAAAAGTCAAAGGATCCCGGGAGGAGACAGCCAGACAAGCCATGGAAGCTGCACAAAAAATCTATTATGCGAGTCATTGCTGGAACCCTTTCTTTCTTCACGGAACAAAGACCTTTGCCTTTGAAGTTTGGGAACAATTGGGATGGAAGGCTCCGGATACTTTAGTTTTACCTGTGGGCCACGGTACCCTTTTTTTAGGGGCTTTTATTGGATTTAAAGAACTCAGAGATGAAGGAATGATCAAGAGGATTCCCAAATTCGTTGGAATTCAATCCAGTGCCTGTGCCCCCCTTTATCAGGCATGGCAGAAGGGTTTGGAAGAACCACCCTTAATCCAGAAGAAGGAGACCCTGGCCGAGGGGATAGCGATTGCTGAACCTGTTCGGGGAAGACAGATCTTGAAGGCTACTCGAGAGACCGGAGGAGAGATCATAGCGGTCCAAGAGGAGGAGATTCGAAGATCGTTGATAGAAATGGGTAAAAGGGGATACTTTATAGAACCAACCTCGGCGGCCACCATAGCGGGTTTAAAAAGATATCTCAGAAAGAAAGGAAAAAGAGAGAAAGTGGTCTCAACTCTCACGGGAATGGGTCTAAAGGCTTCAGAAAAGATCCTCCATCTCGTTCATTAGACGAACTTCACCGAATAAAGAAATTTTATTTGACAAAATCGATCTAATTTAATATAAAACTAACCAAAATTTTTTAGGAGGTGGTGTATGAAAAGACTATTTCTGTGGCTTATGGGAATATCGCTCATCCTCATTTTAACGGGGACACCTCTTTGGGCTCAGAAAGCAGTTAGGCTCTCCATTGCTACGGGAGGAACAGGAGGAGTGTACTATCCATTGGGTGGCGGGATGGCAAATGTCCTTTCAAAATATATCCCCTATCTGGAAGCTACCGCTGAAGTCACGACCGCCTCCGTGGATAATTGTCTTCTCGTAGGGGCAAAAAAGGCAGACTTAGCCCTTATCATGGCCGATGTCGGATGGGATGCCTATCAGGGGAAAGGAAAGTTTAAAGAAAAGATCCCCCTTCGAACTGCGATGGTTTTGTATCCAAACAACATGCACATCGTGACCCTCGAAGGAAAGGGGATTGAAAAGGTGTCCGACCTAAAAGGAAAAAGGGTATCTACCGGCGCCCCAGGGAGTGGAACAGAGGTGAAGGCTCTGAGAGTCTTAGAGGCTTATGGGTTAGATCCGGATAAAGATATGAAGCGTGATAAATTGGGAGCTTCGGAGTCTGCAGGAGCTCTTAAGGATCGAAAGATTGATGCCTATTTCTGGGATGGAGGACTTCCTACGGCTTCTGTGACAGACCTTGCGGCAACCCCTGGAATTAAAATTAAACTGATCAGCCACGGAGATGCCATCCCCAAGATGAGAGAGAAATATGGACCACTCTATGTGAAAGGAGTGATTCCAGCAAAGACTTACCCGGGTCAAGACACCGATGTGGAGATTGCAGTGATATGGAATATTCTTGTTTGTCATGAGGAGATGAAGGGAGATGTGGTCTATGATGTGGTGAAAACCCTCTTTGATCATAAACCCGAATTGGTCAATGTCCATCGGGAGGCCCGATGGCTTTCTCTCGAATATCAACCCACCGGCGCTTCACCCATTCCATTTCATCCAGGAGCTGTTAGATACTTCACCGAGAAAGGGATCAAAATTAGATAGCGAGGGAAGAAGAGATAACCCCTCCTCCAGGAGCAAACATTCTGGCTATGGGGGAGGGGTTTTTCTATTCATTGAATCTATCGAAAAGGGCAGAGTATGACCAAGGAAGAAAAGAGAGAGAAAAAAGAGGAATTCATTACAGAAGAGGCCTTAAGAGAGGCAGAAAAGTATATTGAAGAGGAAGAGGGACCCTCTCGGAGGATTTCAGGGAAGATAGACCTCTTCATCACTGCTGTGGCGGTGTTGATGTCTATCATTCATCTCTATGCAGCCATCGGGGTCATTATGACCCAGGTGCTGAGGGGTATCCATGTCATGTTCGTCCTCTTCCTCTCCTTCCTTGTTTTCCCTTCCTTTAAACGATTTAAGAATCGCATTTTGTGGTATGACTGGATCCTTGCCGTTCTCGGGATCGCCGTCATCGTTTATATGTTGATAGATTTTGATGCTTTTATCTATCGTTCGGTGGTTCCAAATTCGTGGGATATTTTCTTCGGGATTATTTTAATCCTTTTGGTTTTAGAGGCAACCCGAAGGACCACGGGCTGGATTATGCCTGCTGTGGTCATCGCTTTCGTCATCTATGCTTTTATTGGGCCTTACCTTCCGAAACCCTGGACCCATCGAGGTTATGATGTTGGCCGTCTGGTGGGTCATATGTATATGACTCTTGAAGGAATCTTTGGTGTCCCAATTGATGTCTCTTCAACCTTTATTATTCTTTTTACCATTTATGGAGCCTTTCTCGAAGTCTCTGGAGCGGGGAAATTTTTTATCGATTTTTCTTTTGCTGCCATGGGAGGAAAACCTACCGGGGCAGGGCGTACGGTCACCCTAGCCTCTTTCCTTCTAGGAGGACCTTCCGGCAGTGGTGTGGCCACAACGGTGACCTTAGGGTCCGTCGCCTATCCCATGCTTGCTAAAGCAGGCTACAGCAGAGACGCTGCAGGAGGTCTTCTCTCTGCGGGAGGAATCGGAGCTATTCTTTCTCCTCCTGTTCTTGGAGCGGCTGCATTTCTCATCGCCGAGTTTTTGAAGATCTCTTATCTTGACGTGATCATTATGGCCTGTATCCCCACCTGCCTGTATTACTGGTCGATCTTTTTGATGGTAGAACTGGATGCCAAGAAGTTTGGCGTCAAGGAGGTGGCCTTTGATCAGACCTACAATCTCTGGGAACTTACAAAACTCTATGGATTCCATTTTATTTCTTTAATTGCTATCGTGGTCATTATGATTGTAGGGTTCTCGCCAATTATGGCGGTGTTCTGGGCTACTGTCGTTTCATTTGTGGTGAGCTTTATTCGGAAAGATACCGCTCTGGTTCCACCCAAATTAATAAAGGCATTGAGAGGGGGTTCTATCGGAGTATTAAGTGTGGCCTCGACCTGTGCGGCTGCTGGAATCATTGTGGGCGTGGTGACGCTTACCGGCCTGGGTCTAAAATTCAGTTCCATCATCATTGCCTATGCCGGTGGAAGTATCTTCCTCACAGCCATCTATACTGCCATCATTGTTTGGGTGATTGGACTGGCTGTTCCGGTCACCGCTTCTTATATCATTGCGGTGGTCATTGCGGCTCCCGCCCTCATTCAGTTAGGGGTTCCTGACTATGCCGCTCATATGTTCGTATTTTACTATGCAATCCTATCAGAAGTCTCTCCACCGACCGCCCTCTCCTGTTTTGCTGCTGCGGCCTTGACCAAAGGAAATCCCTATCGAACCACCATGTATGCCTGGAAATATACCCTTCCTGCCTTTATCGTTCCTTTCATGTTTACACTCGATCCTAAAGGAGTCGGGATTCTTCTTAAAGGTCCGGTGAAGGATGTGATCTGGACCACGATTACGGCCTTTTTCGGAATCGCAGCCCTCGCTGGAGGAGTGGAGAATTGGTTTTTGAAAAGGACAACCCTCTATGAAAGAATCATGCTCATCCTTGCAGGGCTGATGTTAGTTTATCCTATCCCTCTTTACGATATTATCGGATTCGGTTTGATGGGAGCCGTGATTCTCCTCCAGAAAATGAGACGAGAAGAAGAATCCCAAATCTATTAATATTTAATCTCATCTCATCAATGGGACTCCCTCTTATGGTTTTTTTAGAGAGTCTTTGGAAATCTCTTCTAAAGAGGATCCTTCTTTTTGTACTTTTCCTTCTTCTCCCTGGGTGTGGGAATCTTCTCTATTTGTCCCACCTGGGATGGCATCAGTCCTTTATTACTTTTCAGAGCGTACCGGTCACGGAGGTTCTTGAAAGCGGAGATCTTGGGCAGGGGGAAAAGGAAAAGATCCTTTTGATTCAGGAGGTCAAGCGTTTTGGAGAAGAGCGATTGGGTTTAAAAAGGAGCAAAAGCTATACAAAATTTTATGAATGGAAAAGACCTCCTCTCTATATTATTACGGCCAGCGAGAAAGATCGTCTTCATCCCTATTATTGGCATTTTCCAATAATTGGGGAGGTGACCTATAAAGGTTTCTTTACCCTTAAAGGAGTGATGAAAGAAAAACTCGCTCTGGAGCAGAAGGGATTGGATACCTATGTGCAGGGAGTGGGTGCTTATAGTACATTGGGGTGGTTGAAGGATCCCATTTTTTCTACCATGCTGAATTGGGATCTCCCCACCTTGACCAATATGATTCTTCACGAGATGGCCCACGGAACCCTTTACTTCAAAGGGGAGACCGATTTCAATGAGCAATTGGCAACCTTTATTGGGAATCAAGGAACGATTGAATTTCTTAAAGAGAGGTTTGGAGCCCATTCCCAAGAATTAAACTTGGCCAAAGATTATCAACAGGACGATCTCCTCTTTTCAGATTGGATTGAACAGGCCTACCAACATTTATCCAGTTTCTACGCCCAGCCCCTGTCCAGGGAGGAGAAATTAGAAAGAAGAGAGGAGGTCTTCCGCTCCCTCCAAACTAGCTTTCGACAGATCAAAGATCGGTTTCGAACAGACTGTTACAGAGACTTTGACCAGCGAAAGCTTAACAATGCTGTGATTCTTGCTCATCGGCGTTATCTCTATCGGATGGATCGGTTTGAGATCCTTTATGAATGTCTGGGGAGAGAAATGAAACGATTGATTCAGTTTTTTGAAGACGTAAAGCGTTCCGGAGAGAACCCTGGGCTCTATTTAGAGAGATGGTTGAAAGAACGAGAGGCTACCTCTCTCTCTTTCCTTCAATAAACTCCTCCACCATTTCCTTTGCTTGATTATCCGGAATCTGAATCAGAGGATGTTTCATGGCATAAGCAGAGATGGAGATAAGGGGGCCTCCGATTCCGCGGTTTCTGGCAAGTTTACAGCACCGGATGGCATCAATGGTGATTCCACCACTATTAGGAGAGTCTTCGACCGAGAGTCTCATTTCTAAATTCAATGGAACTTCACCGAATCCTCTTCCCTCCATCCGAAGAAAACAGACCTTATTATCATTCTGCCAGGGGACATAGTCAGAGGGACCGATATGGATATTTTCTGGGTCCAAAGGGATTCCCAGCTGGGATTGGATAGCTTCTGTTTTGGAGATCCGCTTATTCTTCAGACGATTCCGATTAAGCATATTTAGAAAATCCGTATTGCCTCCTGTGTTGATCTGATAAGTGCGGTCGAGCTTTACCCCTCGGTCCTCAAAAAGTTTAACCAAGACTCGATGAATGATGGTGGCTCCCAGTTGAGATTTCACATCATCCCCGATGGCTGGGATCCCTTTTTCTTCAAATCGTTTGGCCCATTGAGGATCAGAGACAATAAAGCTGGGGATACAGTTAATGAAACTCACCCCTGTATTCAAACAGGCTTCTGCATAGAATTGGGTCGCCAGGTCTGAGCCGACAGGAAGGTAATTGAGAAGGATTTCTACACCGGATTCTTTAAGAACCTTCTCCACATTACACGGTTTTTCATTTGCTACGACAAAGGTTCGATCTTCAGGATAATCTTTCATATGTTCAGATACTCCATCCAGAACCTCTCCCATCGAGACTCTTACCCCAGAATCATTGAAATTTGAAAAGAAGACTTTCGTACAATTAGGTTTGGCAAAGATGGCCTCTCGAAGGGTTTTTCCAACCTTTCTTTTATCGATATCAAAGGCTGCCCCTACTTCAATATCCCAGGGTTTGTATCCTCCAATATCCAAGTGCATTAATCCAAGAGGTTCAAATTTTGGATTCCGTCGACTTAAATCTCTATAAAATTCAATCCCTTGAATTAGAGCACTGGCACAATTCCCAACCCCTACAATTCCAATTCTTATGGAATTCTTTTTCATAAGAGCTCTCTCTCATGGGTGATTTCTTAATTTTGAATAACTATCTTATTTCATCCCAATTGTCAAGAATTTTAAGCCCAAAAACGTGGCTCTTGACTTCTTGAATTTTATCTGGTAATTTCCGCAAAAAATGCAATGGAAGGATCGGATCATGAAAAAATCCCACTTTTTGAAACATCCGATTAAAGCCTTGGATCCCCAAAAAACCACCACCCTACATGATTTGGTTCAAGCCTTTCAACATACTTCTTTTCAGAGTCGAAATCTTTATAAATGTTTTGAGGTCTTTAAAAAAATGCTCCAAGACCCCCGATGTATTATATTTTTGGGGTTATCCGGTGCAATGATTCCAGGGGGAATGAGAAAAGTAATTCGGCGGATGATCGAGAAAAGGTTGGTGGACGTGATTGTGTCCACGGGGGCCAATATCTTTCATGATCTTTTTGAGAGTTTCGGTTACCGACATTATATAGGCTCTCAGGAAATGGATGATGATGCCCTTCGGGAACAACGAATCGTCCGGGTCTATGACGCCCTCATGGACGATCTGGAAATCAATAAAGTGATTTATCTCCTTTCAAAGGTTCCAGAGACTTTAGAGGAAAAGGTCATTTCTTCAAGGAGATATCTTGAGGTGTTGGGGAAACAGCTCGAAGATGAAGAATCCATCCTAAGAACGGCTGCTCGTCATGGGGTTCCAATCTTTGTTCCAGCTTTAAGTGATAGTTCGATTGGAATTGGCCTTACTTTTCTTCATGGCCAAAAGAAAGATCCTTCAGAAGGGTTGATTATTGATCAGATCAGAGACAGTTTCGAGATCGCCCAACTCAAAAAGGCCTCAGCCGTGACAGGTGCCATCTATATTGGAGGGGGAGTTCCAAAGAATTATATCCAACAGCTTGGACCCGTCAGTGAGCTTCTCTTTCGGAAAGAGAGTGGCCATCGGTATGCCTTTCAGATCACTACGGATGATCCCAAATGGGGAGGGCTCTCGGGATGCACTTTTGAAGAGGCAAAATCCTGGGGAAAGATTGAAAGGGGCTCTGCCTACGCCGTCGTTTATATGGATGCCACGATCGCTCTTCCTCTTTTAGTCGGGGCTATCCTCCAGGAAGAGAAAACCTATCTGAAAAGAAAAAGACGTCAATTCCTCTGGGAGGGGGATCGCCTCAAAGCGATAAACTTTATCTGAGTTCCTATTCTCCCGGCTAAGCTTCCGACTCTCATGGGTTGTCCATTGGAAAGGGTTGAAAAAAGACCATAAATGATTATATTATTCTTGTGTAACCTATCGAAAAATAAAGGAGTATGAATTTTATGAGAAACTCGGATTCAAAGATTCCGGACCAAAAGGAGCTCGAAAGAGAGCTTAACGAATATCTGGGCAAAAAGTATGGCGATCGCATCCGGCTGGTCGTCCCCATGCTCTTTCCTAAGTCCCAGCCTGAGGAGTTTTCAAAAGAAGAAAAAGAGGGAGAGGGGAAGAAGGGGAAGATTAACTTTGATATGAAACCAGAGGAATTGGAAGCCTTCCTGAATGATTATATTATCCGTCAGGAAGAGGCAAAAGAGATCCTGGCCACAAAGATCTGTACCCATTTTAATCGAATTAAATTTACAGAGAGATCCAAAGGGAAGACTCGATATGAAGGGGTGGGTCATATTAAGAATAATATCTTAATGATCGGACCCACCGGGGTGGGAAAGACCTACCTTATTAAACTCATTGCTAAAAAGATCGGGGTTCCCTTTGTCAAAGGGGATGCCACCAAGTTTAGCGAGACAGGATATGTGGGAGGAGACGTTGAAGATTTGGTTCGGGATCTGGTCTATGAAGCCAATGGAGATATTGAATTGGCTCAATATGGCATTATTTATATCGATGAGATTGATAAAATTGCCTCCTCCAACAATCTCATCGGACCGGATGTTTCAAGAACAGGGGTTCAAAGGGCCTTGCTGAAACCCATGGAAGAAACCGAGGTGGATCTTAAAGTTCCTCATGATCCCATCTCCCAACTGGAGGCTATAGAACATTATCGAAAGACAGGAAAGAGGGAGAAGCGGACGATCAACACAAAAAATATTCTATTCATTATGAGTGGTGCTTTCAATGGATTGGAGGATATCATTAAGAAACGGTTAAATCGAGAAGGAATTGGATTTGGAGCTGAGATTCGATCCAAGGATGAGCGGGCCGAATATCTTAAACAGGTCAAAGCGGAAGATCTGATCGCCTATGGTTTCGAGTCCGAGTTCATTGGAAGACTTCCGGTGACCGCTGTATTTGATCGATTAGAAGTGGAGGATCTATACGCTATTCTCAAGAATCCCAACAATCCTATCATTTTAGGGAAAAAGAAGGACTTCAAATCCTACGGGATAGATATTCAGTTTGAGGACGAAGCCCTCTACGAGTTGGCAGTCCGGGCTTTTGAAGAGAAGACTGGAGCCAGAGGTTTAGTCAGTGCAGTGGAAAAGGTTCTTCTGAAGTTTGAGAAGCGACTTCCCTCCACGGAGATTAAAAAGTTTGTCGTGACCAAGGCGGTGGTGGAGAATCCTGAGCAAGAACTTGAGCGATTAATTCAAAATCCCACCGATCCGGAGATCTTAGCCAAATTTGAGGCCCTTCTCTCTAAAGAGAAGAGTGAACTAAAGGAATCCATCCTTCGAAGAGAGGATGAGTTTCGGAAGCGTTACGGGTTCTCCTTCACGGAGGGGAGGATTGATCTCATTGTCAATCGAATGGTTGAAAAGGGATATGATGTGAATACGGTGTGTGAGGAGGTGGTGGAGGTTCAGAGACAGGTAGAGGAGTTTGGGCGGGAATTTTACAGACGCAATGGGATAAGACTCCGCTTTGATGATATAGCCATGAATCGAATCATTGAACTCTCCCTGAACGAAGGGGTGAGGGGAGAAGTCATATGCTCCCGTCTATTGAAGGATTATGAACATGGAATCAAACTCATCCGGGATAAATTGGGCCGAAGAGAGTTTCTGATTACCCAAGAAGCGATCGAGGATCCGGAGGGCTATCTTAATCGGGTGATCCGTGAAATTTACAGCCGACAATCCACCCAAAGAGTTCAAGAGGAAGGATAAATCATGGCAGGAAAAGATTATTATCAAATCTTAGGGGTGAGCAAGAACGCTACCGAAGAGGAGATTAAGCGGGCCTATCGCAAACTGGCCATGAAATATCATCCCGATCGGAATCCAAATAAAAAAGAGGCAGAGGAGAAGTTTAAGGAGATTAATGAAGCCTATGCGGTATTGAGCGACAAAGAGAAAAGAAGACAGTACGATACCTTTGGCGCCGAAGGGTTCCATCAACGATTTACCCAGGAGGACATCTTTAGGGGATTCGATTTCGATGAGATTCTTTCAAGCATTTTCGGAAAGGGAGGTCGGAGAGAATTTAAGTTTGGTGGGCACGGGGGATTTGATTTCAGTGACTTTTTTGGGAGTCCTTTCGGTTATCAAGATGTAGGGAGAACCCCTCAAAAAGGAGAGGATCTTTACTATGAGCTAAGCCTCTCATTAGAAGAGGCTGCCTTTGGTGGGGAAAAGCGGGTTTCCTTTCGAAAAAATGGTAAAGTTGAAGAGATCTCGGTGAAGATTCCTAAGGGAGTTGCCTCTGGAACGAAGTTAAGAATAGCTGGAAAAGGGATGGAAGGAAAGAATGGGGGGCCTCCTGGCGATCTCTATCTTCAAGTTCACATCCGGGAACATCCCATCTTTACTCGAGAAGGAGACGATTTGGTGGTTGAAAAGGAGATCAAACTCTCAGAAGCCCTCTTAGGGACCACCCTTGAAGTTCCTACCCTGGAGGGACCAAAAAGAATTAAGATCCCTGCGGGAACACAGAGCCATACCAAAATGCGATTAAAGGGATTGGGGATGCCTCATTTTCAGAAAGAGGGAAGAGGCGACGAATATGTGAAGATTATTGTTAAGATTCCCCAAAAACTCTCCGAAAGGGCGAAGGGATTGATTCAAGAGCTCGCCCGAGAAGGCCTCTAATTCAACTCTCTCCTTGGGTTGATCATTAAAATTCCTATAAAAGAAGCTTTCCCTCCTACGGAAAGGCCGTGTTGCATTCATTGACTTTTCTCATAATCTATTATAAATATTGCCCAAAAGAAAACAGGAGTTTATTTCTTTCGTAGGAGGGTAGGCTTATGGTGAATCGAATCTATGAAGAGGTACCCGTCGAGAAATTGAGATGGCGTTGTGATCCCACCTCCTTACCTTTTGAAACCACTGATTCTATTCCCCCTTGCAAAGACATTATTGGACAAGAAAGAGCGATTGAAGCTCTCCGAGTGGGGCTTGAAATCCATAGCATTGGATACAATGTATTTGTAACCGGTTTGGCAGGAACCGGAAGATTTACAACCATTAAAACTCTCCTTGAAAGATTAAAGGGGGAAGGAGGGGTTCCAAAGGATATTTGCTATGTCAATAACTTCAAAAATCCAGACATGCCACGGATGATTGATCTTCCCGCCGGACAGGGGAATGCCTTTAAAAAAGAGATGGAGACATTGATCGAAACACTGAAAAAGAAGATCCCTCTTGTTTTTGAAAATGAAACCTATCTCAATAAGAAAAAGGAGCTCGTCGAAAATTTTCGCTCGAGGCAAGCCGAGATGTTTCGGGAGTTTGAAAAGAAAGTCAACCGAGAGGGTTTCGCACTGGTTCAAATTCAGATGGGACCCTACTCCCGACCAGGAATTTTCCCTTTGATCGAGGGAAATCCAGTAAACATTGAACAGTTAGAGGCCTTGGCGGAGGAGGATAAATTCTCTAAAGAGGAATTGGAAAGGATTAAGGCCAAACAGGCAGAATTAATCAATGATCTGGAAAACCTTTTTAAAGAGACCCGGAGATCGGAGAAAGAGATTAAAGACCAGCTCACTGCTTTAGATAATGAAGTCATTTCACCCGTGATCCGAGACTCAATCTCGGATATTAAAGAGAAATTTAATTATGAAAAGATCCATCGATATCTGGATGAGGTTCAGGAGGATATCCTCCGTAATCTTCATCGGTTTAGAGAAAAAGAAGAAACGCCAACCCCTCCTCTTCCAGGGCTTATCCTTCCAACCCAAACGGACCAATTTACGGAATACCAGGTCAATGTCCTGGTGGATAATTCAGAGACCAAAGGAGCCCCCATCATTGTTGAAACGACCCCCAACTATCGAAATCTTTTTGGAACGATTGAAAGGGTATTGGATCGAACAGGGGTCTGGAGGACAGACTTTACTCATATTAAGGCTGGATCATTCCTTAGAGCCAATGGAGGATATCTGATCTTTAATGCATTGGATGCTCTTTTGGAACCTTGGGTCTGGCCCGCTTTGAAGCGGACCCTCAAAAACCAGGTGGTTGAAATACAAACCTATGATCCTTTCTATTTCTTTTCCACCACCGCGTTAAAACCTGAACCGATCGAGTGTAATACCAAGGTAATTATGATTGGAGATCCCCGACTTTATTATCTCCTCTATAACTTGGATGATGACTTCAAAAAGATTTTTAAAGTGAAAGCCGACTTCGACTCTGTCACGAATAAGAATGACGAGACGATTTATCAATATGCTACCTTTATTCGAAAAATTTGTGATGAAGAAAAGTTGAAACCTTTCGATCGAACTGGAGTGGCTGCAGTGGTAGAGTACGGAGTGGAGATTGCAGGGAGACAAAAGAAACTCTCCACTCGATTCCATCTCATTGCCGATATTCTGAGGGAGGCCAACTTCTGGGCTACCAAAGACGGAAGCCCCGTGGTGACAGAAAAACATGTGGATTTGGCCATCGAAAAGAAGGTGTATCGCCTAAACCTGATCGAAGAAAAGATTCAAGAGATGATCGAAGAAGGAACCATTATGATCGACACGGAGGGAATGGTCGTGGGTCAGGTCAATGGCCTTTCCGTCTATGATCTGGGGGATTATACTTTCGGGAAACCTTCAAGAATTACAGCCAAGACCTCCTTAGGGAAAGCCGGGATTATTAATATTGAGAGGGAGGCAGAATTGAGCGGTCCCATTCATAATAAAGGGGTCTATATCCTTTCGGGATACCTCAGGGATCGATATGCACAGGACAAACCTCTTACCATGAGTGCCAGTATCTGTTTCGAACAGTCCTATAGTGGGGTCGAGGGAGATAGTGCCTCTTCGACTGAACTTTATGCCCTTCTTTCGAGTCTCTCAGGTCTTCCTCTCCGTCAGGATATTGCCGTGACAGGATCCGTCAACCAGAAAGGAGAGATTCAACCGATTGGCGGGGTCAATGAGAAAATAGAGGGATTCTTTGACGTGTGTAAAGCAAAGGGATTAACGGGAACCCAGGGAGTGATGATTCCCTACGCGAATATTGACGATTTAATGTTAAGAAAAGACGTGGTCCAGGCCATCAAAGAAGGAAAATTTCATATTTATCCAGTCAAGACGATTGATCAGGGGATTGAGATCCTTACTGGAGTGGAGGCTGGAGAAAGGCTTCCGGATGGTCGTTTTAAGGAAGGGACGGTGAATGATCTGGTGGACAGAAGGCTCAGAGAGTTAGGGATCAAGATTAAAGAGTTCGAGGCAGGGGGAGGGGAGGAGGTCAAGGAAGAAAAGAAGAAGAGGGGAAGAAAACCTGCTTGTGATAGATAGAGTGAGGATTCCGAATCCTCTCAAAATAGGTCAAGAGATCCATATTCAGGGGCCTCCGCTGGAGGCCCTTCGATTTCAAGGGGGCCGGATCGGGAGCATTCTGACCGTGACCGATGCTTCAGGAAGAGATTTTCGTGCAAGAGTGGTTTCTCTTTCTGAAAATGAGGCCTCCCTATTCATCTTTGAAGATTTCCCGATTCCTACGGAATCCCCGTTGGAGATCGTCCTCCTTCAAGCCCTTCCCGATAAAGAGCGCATGGAGTGGATCATTCAAAAGGCCACGGAGTTAGGGGTATCGATCATTCTTCCTTTTAAATCGGAGAAATCTATTTCCCTTGAAGAACGAGAAGCAAAGCAAAAGAAGGCGCATCGATGGCCATCCATTGCCCTCAAAGCAGTTCAACAATCCAGAAGGGCAAAGGTTCCAAAGATCGAGTCTTACCGTTCTTTTGAGGAGGCCCTGACTTTTTGTAAAGAGGAAGGATTGAAGATTCTCCTCTGGGAAAAAGGAGGGATGAATTTAAAAGAAATTTTAAAAAAATCTCGAGAGCGTCTGATTTATGCCTTGGTAGGTCCGGAGGGAGGATTTACTCCAGAGGAGGTAAAGAGAGCGACAGAGTTTGGTTTTATTCCTGTAAAACTGGGTCAAAGAATTTTGAGGACCGAAACAGCTGCGATTACCCTGATTGCAATTCTCCAATATGAATTAGGAGATCTCTGTTCTTTCTCCCATTCTCCCATCGATCCTATTCCAAAAGGATAAGGGAAGAGCTTATCATTGAGAAATGGATTGGGTTGACGTTTCCCACAAGAGGACTTTATAATAAAATTTAAAGGGGGTTTTTTTCTATGTGGGAATATTCGGAAAAAGTAAAGGACCATTTTTTAAACCCAAGGAATGTTGGAGAAGTGGAAGACCCGGATGGAATTGGAGAGGTCGGTTCATTGGCTTGTGGGGATGCCCTGAGATTAACCTTTAAATTGGATGAGAATAAACGAATCAAAGAAGTGAAATTTAAAACTTTTGGTTGTGCCAGTGCCATTGCCTCCTCTTCTGCTCTTACCGAAATGATCAAAGGGAAGACCTTAGAGGAAGCCGAGAAGATTACCAATCAGGATATTGCGAATTATTTAGGAGGCCTTCCAGAGGAGAAGATGCATTGCTCGGTCATGGGGCGAGAAGCTTTAGAGGCAGCCATTGCCCATTATCGAGGTCAGAAACCCGTCAAAGAGGAGTTTGAAATTGTTTGTAAATGTTTCGGGGTCACGGACCGAGAAATTATCAAGGCCATCCGAGAAAATGATCTTAAGACTGTTGAGCAGGTGACTTATTATACGAAGGCCGGCGGGGGATGTGCCCAATGTCATCCAAAGATCGAAGCCTTGATCGAAAAGGTTCGAAAAGAAATGGGCCGGGAAGAGGTCCCCTCAAAACCTGAAAAGAAGAAACTTACGAATATTCAAAAGATCAAACTTATCGAGGAGACTCTGGGAAGAGAGATTATTCCTGCCCTTAAGGCAGATGGAGGCGATTTAGAGCTGATCGATGTTGAGGGGAATAAGGTGTATGTGGCATTAAGAGGAAAATGTTCATTTTGCCCGAGTTCCGGGGTTACGCTGAAGCAATATGTTGAATCTAAACTGAGAGAGTTTGTCAGCGAAGACCTTGTCGTAGAGGAGGTTAGATCGTGAGAACTGTCTATGTCGATAATAATGCAACGACGAAAGTCGCTCCAGAAGTCTTAGAGGCGATGCTTCCTTATTTTACAGAACTTTATGGGAATCCTTCCAGTATGCATTTCTTCGGGGGTCAGGTTCAGAAAAAAATAAATGAGGCGAGGGAACAAGTAGCCGACTTCTTAGGGGCAGACCCAACAGAGATTGTGTTTACCAGTTGTGGGACAGAAAGTGATAATGCTGCGATCTTTGGGACTCTCGATTCCTATCCAGAAAAACGCCATTTCGTGACTTCTCGGGTAGAGCATCCTGCGGTGCTTAATGTATGTCCATACTTAGAACGAAAGGGTTATCGGGTCACTCAGGTGTCGGTCGATCGGGAAGGGCACCTGGACCTCGATGAGTTGAAAGAATCTCTCACGGACGAGACCGCTCTGGTGTCTATTATGTATGCCAATAATGAGACAGGGGTAATTTTCCCGATCGAAGAGATCGGACAACTTGTGAAATCTAAGGGGATCCCATTTCATGTGGATGCGGTTCAAGCGGCTGGAAAGATCCCGCTCAACATGAAGAAATCCACTATCGATATGCTTTCCCTCTCTGGCCATAAACTTCATGCTCCTAAGGGGATTGGTGTGCTTTACATTCGAAAGGGAACAAAATTCTCTCCTTATATTATTGGTGGCCATCAGGAAAGAGGTCGGCGAGGAGGGACAGAGAACGTCCCCTATATTATTGGCCTGGGGAAGGCTTGCGAACTTGCTAAAAAGAATCTTGAAGAGGAGAATACTCGGGTTAGGGCATTAAGGGACTATCTTGAAGCAAAGATCTTAGAAAAGATACCCAACACCTTAGTCAATGGAGATCGGAACCATAGACTTCCTAATACCCTTAGTGTGAGCTTTGAATATGTAGAAGGAGAATCGATCCTCCTCCTTCTCTCAGATTTAGGGATTTGTGCTTCCTCTGGTTCTGCCTGCACCTCTGGTTCTCTCGAGCCCTCCCATGTGTTAAGGGCGATGGGCGTTCCCTTTACGGCCGCTCATGGGTCCATTCGATTTAGCTTGTCTATTTATAATACCAAAGAGGAGATGGATTATATTATCGAACATCTCCCCCCCATCATCCAGAAGCTCCGGGATATCTCGCCTTTCTGGAAGGACTATCTGAAATCCCAGGGAAAGGGGTAAAAAAAAGACCCCAGTTTTTGCTGGGGTCTTTTTCCTTTGGGTTTAATGAAATTTTCTTTTTAACTCACCAAGACAACTTTGTTTGCCTGAGGACCCTTTGGACTTTGGGAGACTTCGAATTCTACCTCATCGCCTTCGTAAAGGGTTTTGAATCCATCCCTTTGAATGGCTGAGAAATGAACGAAGACATCCTTTCCATCATCTCTGGAAATGAATCCATAGCCCTTCTTCTCATTAAACCATTTCACTCGACCTCTAGCCATTACAACTCACCTCCTTTCTATTTAAATTGGCGTAAGTTGTAATAGCCTCGGTCCAAATAAAAAGCCACAAAAGGTATAAGAAGAACTTTTGTGGCTTTTTTATTACTTCCCTCAGATACTTCTTACAACCTACAAATTTATTATGCTATTTATTTCTTAGATTGTCAAACGAGTCAAAGATCGATTTAGATTAAAAACAGTTATGAAAAAGGGTTCTCTCAATATTTTCTAATTCAAAAATTACAAAGTGTAACTCTGAAGAGGTAAATTGTCCGGGATTAACCGAAATGGTTTCCCCGATTCGTTCCATATAAAGGCCGGAATATTTAGGTGATTCATGAATATGACCATGGAGGGTGATGAGGGGTTGGGTCTTTTCGATAAAGGACCGGATCGATTGGCTTCCTGCGGATCCCCCGCTTTCAAGCCTGTCGAGGTGTGTTCCAAAGGGAGGGGAATGGGTCACGTAGAGGGTCTTTTGGGCTGAGGTAGGCATTGGAAGCTTATTTAAATCCTCTTGAATTGTTTCTTGGCTTTGGAGATAGAGGTAAGGATCAATCGGGCTGAGAT
>JBDOIB010000410.1:0-4229 GCA_041082155.1 Thermodesulfobacteriota bacterium
TGGATTGAAGGGGGGCATTTAAAGGCATATAAGACTGTAGGAGGCCATCGGAGAATCAAAAAAGAAGATCTGGATCAATTTTTAAAGGAGAGAGGGATGCCTATTCCAGAAGAGACAAAGACAGAAGAAAGGAAGAAGATTCTGGTCGTGGATGACGACAAAATCATTGTAGAGACGATTGTACAGGCCCTTGAGGAGGACGAATTTGGTTATGAAATGATCTCTGCCTCAGACGGTTTCGAAGCAGGCCTTCAAGTGAGCCATTTCAAACCTGACCTTTTAATCCTGGACATCATGATGCCTGACATCAATGGCTACGAGGTATGCCAGAAGATCAAATCAAATCCCGAGACTAAAGATATAAAGATCATCGTCCTCTCCGCCTATCTCGATGATGAGGCCTTCAAAAAGATGAAGGAGTTTGGGGCGGATGCCTGTTTTTCGAAACCCCTTCCCTTAGAACAGTTAAAATTTGAGGTGGCCAGACTTCTTGGTCTAAAAAAATAAACCCTTAATTCACTTTCACTATTGATGAAAAGGAGAAATCCCCATGAGTCTGGAAGAGAGTCTAAAGAGTAAAAGATTTGTTGTCACTTCAGAGGTTCAACCTCCGATCGGGACTGGAATTCAGGATCTGGTTAGAAATATTGAAAAGATCCGTGGAAGAATCGATGCCTTAACCGTACCCGAATTAAAGATCGAAGGATTGGTGACCGATTCCCTGGGAACCTGTCGTGCCTTAAAGGAACAGAAGTTTGATCCCATCCTTCAGACCACCTGCCGTGAAAAGAGCCGAGTCGATATCCAGGAGTATCTTCTTAAAGCATCAGAATCCGGAATTGAAAATATCCTTACCTTTACGGAGGATTATCGAATCACGGGAGACAGTCTGCAGGAGATTATGTTTTTCCACGTTGATTCGGGCAAGCTCTTCTCCGTGATCGAGAACTTAAGAGAGGGACATGATATCACAGGGAGAGAGATTCCTTTGAGACCTAAATTCTGTATCGGAGCTGGCATAGAGGCGAGTTGGGGAAAGAAAGTCCCAGATCTGGAACTGAGAGAGATGGAGGCCTTGGCGGGGATGGGAACACAGTACTTTCTTACGACCCCTGTGTTCGATCTCGACGCATTTAACCAATTTATAAAAAGGGTAGAACCTCTTCGAATGCCCATCATTGCAGAGATTATTCTCGTTCGTTCTGCAGAGATGGGTCTCTTCTTGAATAAACACGTGAGACCTGGAATGGTTCCCAATCATATCATTGAGAAATTAGCCAAGGCTCCAGACAAAGAAAAGGCAAGTATTGAAATCGTTCGAGACTTAGTCCAGGGGCTTAAAGATCTCTGCCAGGGAGTTCACTTCATTCCTATTGGAGCGGAGGATAGGATTTCAAAATACCTGGATGCTCTGAGGCTATAAATATAAAGCACGAATTTCGAAATCCGAATTCACCAATAAGAGGCTTCAGATGAGCGAAAAGATTGGTGCCGCATTAGTCGTGGGGGGAGGAATCGCCGGAGTTCAAGCCGCTCTTGATTTAGCCAATTCAGGAATCAAAGTCTATCTCCTGGAGCGGTCTCCGGCGATTGGTGGGAAGATGGCTCAACTGGATAAGACCTTCCCCACCAATGATTGTGCGATGTGCATCGTTTCACCGAAATTGGTCGAAGTGGGACGTCATCTCAATATCGAAATCTTAACCAACGCTGAACTTCTCTGCCTGGAGGGAGATCCGGGGCATTTCAAAGCCACCATCCGAAGATATCCTCGCTATGTGGATTTAAAGAAATGTACGGGTTGCAATGACTGTACCGAGGTCTGTCCTGTGGTTCTTCCGAATGAATTTAATGAAGGATTGGATCAGAGAAAGGCGATCTACAGACCTTATCCCCAGGCGGTTCCCAATACTTTTTTAGTCACGAAGCGGGGAACGAGCCCCTGTAAAGCAACCTGTCCTGCTGAGACAAGCGCTCAAGGTTACATTGCACTCATTAAAGAGGGTCGCTACAAAGAGGCCCTGGACGTCGTCAAAGAATATAATCCCTTTCCCGCTTCTGTGGGGCGTGTTTGTAATCATCCTTGTGAAGAAAAATGTAATCGAGCCAAACTTGATGCCCCGGTTTCCATCTGTAATTTAAAACGATTCGTTGCAGACTGGGTCTACGAACATCGTGAGGAATTGAAAGAAACCCAGAGCTCAAGTCTCGGGATGGGAAGTGAGGAACAGATTGAACGTCCAACAGCTAAGATCGCCATTGTAGGGGCAGGCCCTGCCGGACTTAGCTGTGCTCATCATCTCTCCCGAATGGGTTATAGGGTCACCATCTTTGAGGCCCTTCCTGTAGCAGGAGGGATGATGAGGGTGGGAATTCCCTCCTATCGTCTTCCTCGTGAAGTCCTTCAGAGAGAGATTGACGAGATTATTCAGCATCCCAATGTCGAATTGAAACTGAATACGCCCATCCGGAATATCAACAGTCTTTTTGAAGCGGGCTATTCGGCTATCTTTTTAGCCATGGGGGCTCATGAACCCCAGAGGTTAGGAATTCCGGGAGAGGATGCTTTAGGGGTCCATCATGGAGTTCCATTCCTTCAGGGAGTAAGCCTCGCTGAGCGATATGGGATCACCGAGGGATTTGAAGACCGGTTCATCATCGCCTTTGGAATTCCCATTGCCCCCAAGGTTGGGGAAAAGACAGTGGTGATCGGGGGAGGCAACGTCGCCATCGATGCTGCTCGTACAGCCTTAAGACTCGGAGCAAAGGAGGTAAAGATCCTTTATCGAAGATCCCGGGAGGAGATGCCTGCAAATCCCTGGGAGATCGAGGCTGCAGAGAAGGAAGGAGTGGAGATTCAGATTCTCACCGCTCCAGTTGAGGTCCTCACTGAGGACGGGCACATCAAGGCAATAAAATGCATCAAAATGGAGTTAGGAGAGCCTGATGCCTCGGGAAGACGAAGACCCATCCCGATCAAGGGATCTGAGTTTGTGATCCCTGCTGATACAATGATTGCGGCTGTGGCTCAAGCCCCGGAGATCTCTTTTCTTGAAGAGGATCATGGTCTTGAAGTCACAGAAAAAGGAACCTTTGCCGTAGACCCAAAGACACTGGCTACTAATCGTCCAGGAGTCTTCGCAGGAGGAGACGTAGCGAGAGGGCCCTGGATTTTGATTCAAGCGATTGCTGATGGCCGAAGGGGCGCCCTTTCGATTGATCGGTATCTGAGAGGGGTTCCTCTTCTTACACCACGGGAAGAGATCCCTCTGCCGGTGGTCGAGATGAATAAGGAAGAGATCCAGCAAATGGTCGAGCAGGGAAAGGTTGACTTGACTCCCCGAATCAAGCCCCCCGAGCTTCCGGAGAAGGAAAGGATCCGAGATTTTAGAGAAGTGGAGCTTGTCTATACTGAAGACCAGGCGAAACAGGAAGCGTCACGATGCTTATCCTGTGGAATCTGCTCGGAATGTCACCTCTGTGTCAAGGCATGCAAACGGGAGGCGATCGATCACCAACAGGCTCCTTTCGACGAGGTGATTGAGGTTGGCTCTGTAATACTCTCTCCAGGATACTCCCTTTATCACCCAGAACTTTCCCCAGAGTTAGGATATGGACGTTTTCCCAATGTAATCACCAGCATGGAATTTGAACGAATGCTCAGTGCCTCCGGGCCAACGGGAGGCCATATTGCTCGGCGCTCACCGGATCATCGGGACCCCAAAAAGATTGCTTTTCTCCAATGTGTGGGATCAAGAGAGAAAGAACGGGACTACTGCAGTTCGGTATGCTGTATGTATGCTACCAAAGAGGCCATGCTCGCCATGGAACATCTCCCGGGAGTTGAGATAAAAATATTCCAGATGGACATGAGAGCCTTCGGGAAGGGATTCGATGCCTACTTTGAGAGGGGGAGAGAGAAGGGGATCCAGTATATCTCGTGTCGAATTTCAGGACTGGAAGAGGACCCTGAAACCAGAGATATTATTATTCGATACGAAGACCTTGAAGGTGGCCATCGGATCAGAGAGGAGCGTACGGATTTAGTCATTTTAAGTGTTGGAATGGCTCCTCTTCCAGATATCCAAAGGTTAGCCCAGGCTACAGGAATCGAACTCAATTCCCATCAGTTCTGTCTCACCCGGGATTTTGAACCTACTGAAACGACCCGACCGGGAGTCTTTGCATGCGGGGCTTTTACAGAACCTAAGGATATTCCTGACAGCGTC
>JBDOIB010000422.1:0-2825 GCA_041082155.1 Thermodesulfobacteriota bacterium
GTATTTACTGCTGTTTCTCATCTCACTTGTTCTCGCGGCCCTTCTCCAGTTTCTTTTCTTTGAGGCTTTAAGTCTCCTTTCCTTCTGGATAGAGAATACCTACGGGCTTCGGTTTACCATGCGAGTTATTATGGAAGTGGTTGGAGGGGCGATTATCCCTCTTTCCTTTTTCCCGGAAATCCTTCAAAAGATCTTCTATCTTCTTCCTTTTTCTTTTTTAATCTATTTTCCCATGAAACTTTATTTAGGGAAGATTCCTTTAGATCAAGTCGCTTCATTATTTATAAAGGAAGGATTATGGATTGCCGGGCTTGGATTTCTAAATTTTGCCATCTTGAAGAAGGGGATACGGCAGTATGTCTCGATGGGAGACTGAACGATATTGGGGAAAATTTCTGAGGAATGCCGAGATGTAGTGCTGCGGTGCTGTAGTGCTGCGGTTATTATCAAATTCACGCATAGCGCAGAGCACAAGGCACATGGTGTTTAAGTAAAAAGTTAAAGGATTCAAGGGGTCAAGGGACACCTTACTCCTCACTCCTTACTCCTCACGATAATTAAAGCATGGATTTAAAGAAAAGATGGATCAACAGAAGATTAATTGGAATTCCAATTTTAGGCATCCTCCTTCTTTTATTGAGTTTTTATGAGACTTTTTTTAAAAAAGCGGGGGATTTTTTGGCACCAGAAAAGATAGAGGAAGCAGAGGCCATTGTCATCGAAGGCTCAGAATTGATAAGGGAGAAGGCAGTAAAAATTGGCATGGATTTTATTTCACAAAAGAAGGGAAAGCTTCTAATCGTTGTTTATCAACATTCATCCGACCTCCCCTCTCTACCTCGGGGAGAAGGTGGGGTGAGGGAAATTTAGAGGGTTTTGTTCAGGTATTTAAAATTATTTTTCCTATTTATTAAAATCGGATTGATGAGGCAGATGGCTTATCGGCCTCATTTTTTATTGATGGTGGGAGGAAAGATTATTCGAATTGTTCTGCTGTATTTTTTCTTTCAGGCCGTGTTTTTAAAGGTGGATCGCCTCGGGCAGTGGACTTTTGAGCAGGTGCTTTTGCTTTTTGCGACTTTTCACCTTGTTGATTTTCTCATGAGCATCACCTTTCAGAGGAATTTAATCGGTTCCCTGCCGCGCTGGGTACAGACAGGAGAGCTCGATAGCCGGCTTTTACTGCCTGTCAATCAACTCTTCCTGATTTCTTTTGAAAACGTTGATTTGATGGATCTATTCAGCTTCGTTCCATCACTGGTTTTTCTCGGCTATATTATTCTGAACCTGAACTTTAATTTTAGCTGGTTTCAGATCTTCATCTATGTCATCTTGATCTTTAATGCCCTCGTCTTTCTTTATGCCATCCATCTCATCATCGCCTCTATCTCTTTCTGGACTACCCAATCCTACGGGATCGGACGAATCATGGATAATCTTTTTAAGATCGGCCGTTATCCCCTCGATATCTTCGAAGGATTCTGGAAAATCTGTTTCATTTATTTTTTCCCTCTAATCCTGATTGCTCAGTTGCCTGTCCAGTCGCTGCTTAATCTGATCTCCTGGAAATTTATTATTTTTGGATTCTCGATGAGTGGAGCGTTTTTTCTCTTCTCCATCGCTCTTTGGAAAAGGGGAATGAGAAACTATCTTTCAGCCAGTTCGTAATAGATTCTACCCCATGAAGGCTATTTTCACTAAAAATTTAAGCAAGAAATACTGGTTTTTTAAGAAGGAAACCGGGATCAGGGGAACTTTAAAGTACCTGATTCGAGGGGAGAAAGTTTTTGTAGAAGCATTAAAAGGAATCGACTTAGAGATAGAGATGGGAGAGGCAGTGGGGTTAATCGGCCCAAATGGGGCTGGAAAGACGACCACTCTCAAAATTCTTTCTGGCATCCTCTATCCCACTTCGGGAGAGGTGAAGGTCCTGGGGTTTCATCCTTACCGGAGAGAAAAAGAATTTCTTAAACAGATCACTTTTTTATCCGGGCAGAGAAATTACCTCTTCTGGGATCTTCCGGCTGAGGAGTATTTCAATTTTTGCCGAGTGGTTTATGAGCTTCGCGAAGACATCTTTCAAAGAAATCTAAAGAAGCTCGTTCAGTTTGCAGAGATTGAGGATATTCTTCATGTTCCTCAGAGAAAACTCTCTTTCGGGCAACGGAAGCGGTGTGAACTTGTGGCTGCCCTGCTTCATGACCCGAAGGTCATTTTTCTGGATGAGCCTACCAATGCCCTGGATTTGATCAATGCTCGGAAGATTAGAGAGTTTATCAAAGAAAGAGCCAGAGAGGGTAACCATACCATTATCCTAACCTCTCACAACATGGCGGATATTGAACAGGTCTGTGAGAGGGTGGTCATTCTTCATATGGGGAATATTGTCTATGACGGAAGAATTGAGAATTTGAGCAGATTGAATGGATTTAAGCGAAAGATCAGGGTTCTATTTAGAGATTCTTGGAATAAGGAAAATGTAGAAAAACTGGGAAAAGTGATTCGTACGGAGGGACAGGAGGTTCTGATTGAAGTTCCTTCTGAATCGACCACCGAGGTTGCCTCTGTCCTGATTTCTCAATTTCCGATTCAGGATATAAGGATCGAGGGTCCCTCCTTAGAGACCATTATCGAATCCATATACAGAAAAGAGAATGAAAGAGTATTTTAACAAGAGGAACCTTCTCTTTGGCTTTCTTACCCTGGTAGCAGGAACGATGGCTTTCTACCCGTTGAGCGAACTTCTCGGCTCTGCACCAAGGAAAGAATACTATTCTCACATTCCCCTTATCCCCCTTATCAGTCTCTTTTTTCTCTATCAAAAA
>JBDOIB010000454.1:0-1121 GCA_041082155.1 Thermodesulfobacteriota bacterium
CAGTATTACTTATATAGGAAAACCATTAAAGGAGGCAGTCCCATGTCTTTAAAAAAGATCCTCGACTACCTGGTAGGTCCGGAGATACCCGAAGAGAAGACCGAACCACCAAAACCAAAAGAGGAACCAAAACCACCCCCGCCCCCTCCACTACCCCCGTCCCCAAAAATAAAAACCCCCGAAGAGGACCTCCAGCTCGAAATGAAAAGCCCTTACGTAAGAGAAATCCTGAAAAGATTCTTCATCCCCTACCGGGAGGAATTCGATAGTCAGAATGCCACAGAGGGCTTCCTTCTCCTTGCGGAGTTTCTCGACAGAGAAGGAGACTGCCCCTCCGTCGTCCGAAGATCAAAAGAACCAGTAGAGTCTGTCCTTACCAAATTGAGCCCCCTCCATAAGATCACCCTCAAGGAACACAGCCTCCACGTCGCTTACGAAATCCTCAACCTCTTAAAGGAAAGAGACCCCAAAGATTTTCATCTTGCCGTCCCTGAGGCGGTCATTTTGGCCCTGGCCCACGACCTCGGAAAGATCCCCTCATTAAGGGACCCAGACTCTTATATCAAGGCAGACCACCCCTACCTCAGCGCTCTGAAACTAAAGGAGATCTTCCCTAATGGTCAGTCCCCCAGATGGATAGAGCACAGCAGAGAGATCATCCGAGGACACCACCGCCATTCTCCTAACTTCTTTCTCGCCAACCTCCTCAGAGAAGCAGACCGAAGAGCCAGAGAATCAGAAATCCTAATGTTTCATCCGGAACTTAAACCCAAACCCCCAAGAGGATGGCCAGACCCAAAAAAAATCCTCCGACTGATCGGCCCTCAGGTCGATAAACTCCAAGCCAAAAATAAATTTTCAGCCTTCTCCCATGAATCCATAATCTTTATCCAGCCCGATGCCCTCTATGAAGCAGCAAAGAAGCTTGCCATCGAGGAAAAGATCCTCTGGTGGGACCTCATTCTGGAATCCGAAAAACGAAAAGTAATAATCGAAATCATAGATAGCCTCAGAAATGAGAATATGCTCGCCGAAGACATCCCCTATGGAGACTACTGAAGAATCTGCGAGATCGATTTTTCTAATCGGACCGTCCCCATTAATCTCGTCCCTGTCAAAAT
>JBDOIB010000002.1:0-1240 GCA_041082155.1 Thermodesulfobacteriota bacterium
GTTTTGAAAATATCTCGTTGAGCACCCTCCCAAGGTCATCAATCGTCTTTATCTCCTTTTTCGCCTCCTCCATTTTCTTTGCAATTTCAGGAGGAAGACCCTCTTTTACATCCTTCATCAGGCTCTTGAGCACCTTCTCATCGGTTATCATAAACAGGTCAATGGCCTCTTTCCCATACTTCTTTACCATCTCGTCGTGGAGCCTGATGAACCTCTCAGGGTCAAGCTTGCCGTGAATCACGTTCATCCTTACCGATTGCAGTTTGGAAATGTCCTCATCGAAGTCTTCACAAATCACACACTGCACGTGGTCATATTCCAGTATTCTCAGAGCCTGTAGTCTGTGGTTGCCACCAATCACACTGTATCTTCCATCTGGAAGCGGGACGACCTGCAAGGGGTCAATCAGCCCCACCTGCCTGATATTTTCTACAAGGGCGTTGAACTCCCTGTCCGTCATCTTCTGCGGGTTCCACGGGGCCTCAACCAGCAGGTCAATCGGTATGAGCCTGACCTCACGGAACTTCTTTTTCTCTTCTTTGGAATCCTTAATTTCTTTTGATTTGGCCATTACTGACCCTCCAGCATATCAAGATAATCAAAATAACTTCTCGCTTTTGCAGATTTGTTCCTCGCCTCAAAAATACAGTCCACACATACCGGCTTCTCAACAGTCCCGGACTGGTCAGGGACTTTGACAAGGACTAAATCATCCTCGAACCACCAGGACTTACAGACGAAACACTGATTGAAAATCAAATCTTCTTTTCTAATTTCACCTCTCTGTGCCACGGCGTCTCTCCTTTCATTCCAATTACTGTAAAGACATGCGGGGCGTAGCTGTGGTCAACTAACAGCCTTTCGACCCTCGGCTTTAACCACTCAAAAACACGGTCTGGTTTGAAAACCGCCTCACCATCCCTTATCTCCCACTTGTAAACTGAAAGAAAAGTTGCCCCGCAGGCTTCCCTGCACTCTCCGAACATCTTCTCAAACCACCTCATCACAAGCTGACAATTTTTCCTCTCATCCTTCAAGAACTTCAGGGCAAAAAGTCCAATACCGACAACAATATCCGCCTCTACCCATTTTTCCTCAAGATAGTTTTTCGTTTGATAAAAATTGACATTTTTCATCCCATCAAATCTCTCCTTGGCTGTCTCCAGCGCTTCTTCAAGGACATCAATGCCTATGTAGCTCCTCGGCCACTGGTCAACTGAACTCAGATAAAAAAGAAAAT
>JBDOIB010000058.1:0-2422 GCA_041082155.1 Thermodesulfobacteriota bacterium
TTAGAAAATTTCATCTTTTATTGGAATAAAATTTGCTTATTTGGGCAATTTAGGACAACCTTGATCTTTTTACTCTGGGGGAAAGGAAAATAAAGGATGAAAAGAGAAAGAAAAGGAAAAAAAAGAATAAGTTCTTCCTATTCCATAGAGGATCAATCTGAACTTGAAAAAATTAAGACTAAACTTCAGATTGAAAGAGCACGGAGAGAAGAGATCGAAAAGAGGTTGAAGGAAAGTGAGGAACGTTACCTTTCCATTCTTGAAAATATTGAAGATGGCTATTTTGAGGTTGATCTGGCAGGAAACCTTACCTTTTTTAACGAATCGATTTGTCGGATGTTAGGCTATTCTAAGGATGAATTGATGGGAATGAATGATCGACAGTATACCGATGAAGAAAATGCAAAAAAACTCTATCAGGCTTTCAATAAAGTTTTTCGGACAGGAGAACCTGCCAAGGCGTTTGATTGGGAGGTGATTCGAAAAGACGGGTCTCGAAGAACAGGGGAAGTCTCTATTACCTTGATGAAGGACGAAAAAGGGCAACCCATTGGTTTTAGAGGAATTGCTCGGGATGTCACGGAGAGAAAAAAAACAGAAGAAACGATAAAAGCTGAGAGGGAAAAGTTTCGAATCCTCTCAGACCATGCCCCTTTTGGGATGGTCATGATCGATCGGGAAGGAAAATTTCAATATATCAATTCCAAGTTTAAGGAGTTATTCGGATACGATCTCGAGGATGTTCCCGATGGAAGGACCTGGTTTAGAAAAGCCTATCCCGATCGAGATTATCGACATCATGTCATTGCCACCTGGATAAAAGATTGCTCGGATTCTAAGGTCGGAGAGAAAACGCCAAGGATATTTAAAGCGACATGTAAAGACGGAACAGAAAAAATCATTAACTTTATCACCGTTCGTTTAGCCACAGGTGAATTTCTCATGGCCTGCGAGGATGTGACAGAACTTAAACGTGCCGAGGAGGCCCTTCGAAAGAGTGAAGAACAGATCCGGCAGCTTCAAAAAATGGAAGCCATCGGAAGGCTCGCAGGAGGAGTGGCCCATGATTTTAATAATCTTTTGACGATTATAAAGGGATATGGTCAACTCTCCCTCCTTGAAATAAAAGAACCCAATCCTTTGAAAGGTAACCTCGAAGAAATCTTAAAGGCAACCGAGCGAGCTTCGAATCTCACCCGTCAGCTCCTGGCTTTTAGCCGACGTCAAATCCTGGAGCCCAAGGTTATAAATCTTAACCATCTTATCCAAGACTTACATAAAATGCTCAATCGGGTTCTCGGCGAAGATATTGAATTGATTTACCATCTCTCTCCAAATCTCGGTAAGGTAAAAATCGATCCCGGTCAGATTGAACAGGTCATCCTGAATTTAGCCGTCAACGCCAGAGAGGCGATGCCATCAGGTGGAAAATTAACAATTGAAACCTCAAATGTTGACTTTCACGAAACATCCCTTCAAACCCATCATGAAATCATCCCCGGGCCCTATGTCATGCTGGCCTTAAGTGATAATGGAATGGGAATGAGCTCCAAGATTCAGGAGCATATTTTCGAGCCCTTCTTCACCACTAAAGAAAAGGGGACAGGGCTTGGATTATCAACCGTCTACGGAATCATAAAACAGAGCGGAGGATATATCTATGTTTATAGTGAATTAGGCCGAGGGACGACTTTTAAAATCTATCTTCCGAGGGTGGAAGAAAAAGAGGATTCCTGTCTGTTAAAAAGTGAATTCACTTTGCCCATTCAAGGAAATGAAACTATTCTGGTCGTCGAGGATGAGCCTGCCCTTCGAGAATTGATTGTTCGGATCCTTAAAGATCGAGGATATCAGGTTTTTTCTGCCTCAAGTGGAGAAGAAGCGCTGAAAATTTCCAGAGAGCATCCAGAGAGGAAAATCGATCTTCTATTGACGGATGTGGTGATGCCCTCAATGAGTGGAAAACAGCTCTCGGATCGCTTAAAAGAGTTTATTCCACATCTTAAGACGCTCTTCATTTCTGGCTATACGAATAATGCGATTGTCCATCACGGAGTTCTCATCGAAGGAGTGGAGTTTCTTCAAAAACCTTTTAATCCCGATACGATCGCTCGAAAGGTCCGTGAGGTCCTCGATCGAGATCGACTGATTCCAAATTTAAAGGGTTAAAGGAGAGTTAAAAATGAAATATTCAGAATCCCAACCCCCAAAATCCGAAGTCACTTTAAAAGAAATCCTGACCCCTCGAGAAGCAGCTCAGTATCTCAGCGTTCATGTTCGAACCATCTATCGCCTAGCCAAAAACGGGGAGATCCCAGGGCGAAAAGTGGGGGGGAGCTGGAGATTTAAAAAAGAGGCCCTGGATCGATGGCTCTCCGGAAGAGAAAATCCACCAGAGGAAAAGAGTAGTGGAAGATAAGAT
>JBDOIB010000062.1:0-1207 GCA_041082155.1 Thermodesulfobacteriota bacterium
GGAGTTTATACTCAACATAAAGGGCTTGATGATGTGATGAACAAGATTGGAGATTTTGCCCAGGAGATTGGATTTAAGATCACTGGACGCCGTGCCGTAGCCTCCAGACCTCCCGAGGGAAGATCTCCTTTTTATAGACCCGAACGAGGAATCATTGGCCCTGAGGGGCTTGAATTTAAGAAAACTCAAAGTTTCGATTTTGAGATCAAAGGGCTCGATATCGGCGATGTGGATGGAGACAGAAAGAATGAAATCGTGGTGATGGATTACCATAATCTCTACGTATTCAAATATGATGGAGAAAAACTTTCCCTATTTCGTAAAATTGAAGCCGGATACCAGCATAATTTCCTGACCCTTGATGTTGCTGATATAAATAGAAATGGAGTGGCAGAAATCATTGTGACATCAGTGATTGAAGATAACCTACAATCCCTTATCCTTGAATACGAGCAGGGCGAATTCAGGGCCATTACACGAAGGGCTGGATGGTTTTTCAGGGTTCTCGAACATCCAAAGGAAGGACCCATTCTTATGGGACAGCAGATGAGCCCCGAAGGACTCATTTCAGGTCCAATCTATCAATTTATATGGAAAAAGAAGTCCTTTGAAAAAGGGCCAAAGATGTCACTCCCCAAAGATCTTAAAATCTTCGGGTTCGCACTCGGGGATATCCGAAATCAGGGAAAACCCGACATCATCCAGATTGATGATTCTGATTATTTAAAGGTACTCTCTTATGAAGGGAGTTTTCTATGGAAAAGCAAAGAAAATTATGGAGGAACAACTAACTTTTACGATACCCTAAAGAAAAAGGAAGATGCCTTTCGACCCCAAGAATCCCCTCCTTGGCGGGTCTTTATCCCCGCCCGAATTTTGGTGAAAGATTTAGATGGGGACGGAGTCAACGAAGTGATCATTCACAGAAATCGCTCCACTGGAGTGGGTCTTTCCAAAAGGGTTAAGTCATTTGATACCGGAGAGATTCACAATCTGATTTGGAGTGAAATTGGTCTAATGAACAATTGGAAGACCCGAGAGTTAAGTGGATATATTTCAGATTTTCAGATAAAAGATGCAAGTAATAAGGGTGAAAATGAACTGGTTGTGGCTCTGGTTGAGTCTCCACGAACAGGAATGATGGATAGGAAGGGATCGAGTAAGATTATATTTTTTAAATTATTTTGAATATGGGTGATGGTTACTG
>JBDOIB010000146.1:0-9524 GCA_041082155.1 Thermodesulfobacteriota bacterium
GGGACTTGCCATCTGGCCTGCAAGGACTTGAGCTGGGTCTCCGGGCAACATCCGGAGCATAAAAAAGAGAAGGAGGGAGATTCCAAAGAGAACCGGTAGAGTCGAAAGAAGACGTTTTAGGACATACTGAACCATTTTTAAAGACTTAAATATTAGGTTTGATGAAGACCTTTTCCCCTAACTCCCTCTCACCTCCCCCTTAATTTATGAGGAGATGAGAGGAAGTTATACATTGGGCAAAAGACTTTTATTCCATCTTAATATAGGTGGGATAAAATTTCTCGGTACTCGTCACCACCATTCCTTTAATCTTTTTAGAATAGGCAATCACAAACTTCTCAACATGAAGCCAGATCCACGGACAATCATCCCATACCATTTCTGAAGCCTTCTTTAAGATTTCAAGACGCTTCTTTGGATCCTGTTCCATCCTTGAGGCATCCATCAGTTTATCATATTCAGGATTGCTATAAAAAGCCGACCCTAACCCTTTGGGAGGATTAACACTTGAATGAAATTGTCCATACAGGCCCATGTCCGCATCAAGAATCAAAGGTCCCCATCCTAAAAGGAAGACTTCCAATTCAGTTTGATCAAGAGGTTTCGTTAATCCTGCCACATAGGTTGGCCAATCATAGGTTCTCAGCTCGGTCTTCACCCCAATCGCCTGAAGGTAAGCCTGAACCGCTTCTGAAACCTGTTTATCAAAAAGGTATCGACCCTGAGGGGTTCGCATCTTCACGGTTTGATTGAAGTCAAAGTTCGCTTTCTTAAGAAGTTCTTTTGCCTTTTCAGGATTGTAATCATACTGATGGGCCATGCGGTGATAGCCAAAAAGGATCGGAGAAACAGGACCATCCATTGGAATAGCCGTATCGAAGAGAATCTTACTGCAGATGGCTTTTTTATCGACTGCATAGTTAAAAGCTTGACGTACCAGTTTATTCTTTGTGACCCCTTTTTGACAATTCAATCCCATGAAGATGGTTCTTGTATCCAATGGCATCTCCACAGTAATATTGGGATCAGCTTTCAGAGAAGCCACATTCGAAGGGATCGGTTTATAGCAGACATCGATCTGACCGGTACGAAGCATTGTCTCTCGTGTCGTGTCATCGGGAATGATCTTGAATGTCAATCTCTCCACTGTGGGTTTCGGGCCATAGTAGTTCTCATTTCGAACCATGACGATCCGATCTCCCTTGACCCATTCCTTTAACACGAATGGGCCTGCCCCTACTGGATGTTGCCGAACATCCTCCCCATACTTTTCAATGGCTGCAGGAGAAATGGGACTGGTGATTGTCAAAGAGAGGGTAGGTGGAAAAGGGGCAAAAGGATATTTGAGTTCAATTTTGAGAGTGTGATCATCGATGACCTTTACCTCCTTGATCATAGCAATGGCAAAACGTAGAGGGACTCTCATCTTCGGATCAAGAGCCCGGTCGAAGGTTAGCTTCACCGCCTTAGCATCACAGGGAGTCCCGTCGCTGAATTTTATCCCCTTCCTTAAATGAATGATATAGGTAAGGCCATCTTTGGAGACCTCGTACTTGGTCGCCAGGCGGCCTTCTAACTTTCCATCAGGGGTCTGGAAAAAAAGTGTATCATGAATCAAATCGCTCATATTCTGCATTAATGTGGTGGTATGCTCTTGAGGATTTAATGTATCGGCATCAATTCCTATTCCAATTCGTAGTTCTTTGATTTGGGCCTGAGCCTGGAGAGAGAGATACATGAAGGTCCCTATCATCAAAAAGATAAACAGCATCACTTTCATAAAAATACTTTTTTTCATTTTTTCCTCCTTTCCCTTTTATTAATTTAGATTTGGCATTTAACGAATTGACCTTCTTTCATAATCACAAGGATCTTTTCTTTTTCCTGGAGTAAAGCAATATCCTGAAGTGGATCTCCATTCATAACGATCAGATCTGCCAATTTTCCCTCTTCAAGAGTTCCGATCTTTTTCTCCAAACCCAAAACTTCAGAAGCAGTTTTGGTGGTGGCCACGATGGCCTCCATCGGAGTCAATCCTATTTTAACGAGTAATTCCAGCTCTTTCAAATTCTTGCCATGACAGTTAAAAGGGGTCCCCGCGTCAGTCCCCATAGCGATGGGAATCCCTGCCCGATGGGCCCTTCGGACACTTTCCCAGTGGCGTTTAATGACCGCCTTGGATTTTTCGACAGCAAAGGCAGGAACCCCTCTTCTCACCCCTGCCTTGATAATAAAATAGGGAGCGCTGAGGGTGGGCACCAGAAAGGCTTTCATCTCTAACATTAATTCAATGGCTTCGTCATCCAAGAAGAATCCATGTTCAATGGAGTTGACACCTGCCCATAGAGAATTCTTGATTCCTTCTGTCCCTTGAGCGTGGGTGGCCGTTCGCCTTCCAGCCTTTTTAGCTTCTTCGACCCCGGCCATCATTTCTTCCAATGTGAACTGGGTAGCTCCAGGTTCTACTCCCTTCGTCATTACTCCCCCTGTCGCCATTAATTTAACGAAATCGACTCCTGCTTTGAGCTGTTCTCGAACCGCTGCTCTCACGTCATCCACTCCATTGGCTTCCCGTCCAAATGGCCATCCATGTCCCCCTGTCATGCAGACCAGTTTACCACTACAGAGCATTCTGGGACCTATCAGAAGCCCAGATTGAATCCCGTCTCGAAGAGCAAGATCGATATAGTCCTTTCCTCCCATATCCCGAACCGTTGTAATTCCTGCTTCAAGGGTCAATCGAGCATAATGGGCTGCTTTCAGGGTTACCTGGGGAATGGATTCTTTTAAAATAGACGAGATGGGATCAGGACTCCCATCCAAACAGAGATGGACGTGGGTATCAATTAGGCCAGGGAGAATCGTCTTCCCAGAAAGATCAAAAACCTTTGTATTTTTCGAGGAGGGTGCCCTTTTGCTGGAGCCAACGAATTTTATCAAAGCTCCTTCTACGATGAGTACACCCTTTTCTATAACTTCTCCATTGCCGACAATAATTTTGGCATTTCTAAATTGAATAGCCACCGCTTCCTCCTGTTAATCTCTAAGTTTAATCTGCTTATCCAAAATACTGGATCGTTCCATCCGGGTAGATGGCAACTCTTGCCTCCCTTCCCCATTCGGAACAAAGAAGTTCCAGAACCTCCTCCCATGTCTTCACCCAGAGAATCTCAGAAACATCTCCAAAGAAACAGGCCCCCACGTGATCTCTAAAAGGTGAAAGAACAATCATCCTTTTCACTTTGGTTGGAAGAGGCTGAGGAAGTCGGAGCCTTCCCTCCCCACACCTCCCAAATTCACCAAAGAGGTAATGGACCATCTGTCCCGCAGGCTCGTTGGCTATGATGACAAGATCTCCACCTTCTTCTTTTAAGGAAGGAATGCCTATGAATGGGGCAATAGCTGCCTCATTCGCTTTCGAAAAGGTATTGACGACCACAATATCCATTCCACGGGCAGGAGTGGTAAGATAAACCTCCCTCGCTAATTTCATTCCCTCATGGTGCTCCTGGATAGGGTCCCCTACAAAGAGACTCGTAATCTCTCCCCGAAGATTGAGGAGTGCATCTACTTTCAGATCAAGTTTTGCCATCCGAGCCGCTTCTTCCATATCGAGTCGTGGAATATTACCATCAATCCTTCCCAATCCTACACATTCCGGATACTTCTTAATGAGGCTATGGTTATAACTAATGGATTCAATATGGGCAACCCCTGGAAGGATCATCTTTGCTCCCCCTCCAAAACCTGAAAAGGAATGGGGCACAATCGATCCTATCCCGATCTTTAGATCACACGCCATGACCTCCCGATTGATCAAAATTGGAGTTCCATAGCTCGTTTTTCCAAGATATTGACAGTAATCAAAGGGATGGTGATTATAGACCGGGAAACGGTCCAAGACTTCCTCTCCAAGCTTCTTTCTGAAATCATTTGCCGTCTGAGCCCCATGGGCTCCCAGAGCGGCAATCAAACGTATCTGAGAATCCTTGATCCCTGCTCTCTCAAGTTCCCTTAATACAAAAGGAATGATCTCATACACAGGGGTGGGTCTCGCCAGGTCATCAAAAAGGATGACAATCTCCTTCTTTCCTCTGGCCAGTTCATGGAGAGGGGGAGTTCCAATGGGATGGTTAAAAGCTTCCTCCATTTCCCTCTCATTGAGTTTTTTCTTTTCTCCCCCCTTCATCGAGCAGAAAAAGAGAGACCAAGAATTTGGAAATTCCAATTCCATCTCTGACTTGCCATACCAAAGAAGCTGGGGAACCTTGATTTTCATAATTTTAGGGTTAAAGGATTCCAGGAGTCCAGGGTTCAAGGATTCAAAAAATAACAAATTTTTGAGGAAGGCTAAACGAAATTCTTTAATTAAATAAAGAGTGGTTAAATTATACCAGAAGGTATTTTTTCCTCACTTCCTCATTCTCCCTTAAATCCTCAATGCTTCCCTGATACCGGATGTGACCATCATCAATGATATAACCCCGATCACTAATCCGAAGGGTTGATCTTACATTCTGTTCCGCAATGAGAACGGTTAACCCTTCCTCTCTCAATCTCATGATCTGGTTTTCCAGGGACCGTATCAATAAAGGAGCTAATCCTTCGAAGGGCTCATCCAGTAGGATAAATTCCGGATTTCCCATCAGGGCACGTGCAATCGCCAGCATCTTCTGCTCTCCTCCGCTCAGACAACCTCCTTTTCGGTTTTCAATGTTTTTTAATTGGGGAAATAGTTCATAAACCCTTTCTCTTGTCCATCCTTCCCTTTCTTTCGTTCTTCGAGTCGCAATCTCCAAATTTTCTCCCACGGTGAGATCAGGAAAGATTCTTCGATCGTCTGGAATATAGCCGATTCCCCTCCGAGCCAATAAGTAAGGCTCTAAGCCTGTGATCTCTTCCCCTTTATATAATATTCTCCCCTGAGCGGGTGGGGTAAGTCCGATGATACTCTTCATCGTGGTCGTTTTCCCCGCTCCGTTTCTTCCCAGAAGGCAGACCACCTCCCCTCTTTCTACCTTCAAAGAGACTCCAAAGAGGATATGGCTCAATCCATAATAGGTATGAATCCCTTCAACCTCGAGCATACTCTTCTCCGAGATAGGCTTCCTGCACCTCTGGATTACTTCTCACTTCCTCGGGGGTTCCCTGGATGATCGTTCGTCCGTGACGCATCACCATAATTCTTTGAGCAATGGAGAAAACAATCTCCATATCGTGTTCGCAAAATAGGATGGTTAATTCCCGCATTTTTGCGAGTCTTTTAATCAGTTCCATCGTTTTCTGGGTTTCCTCCGGCGACATCCCGGCTGTAGGTTCATCCAGAATCAAGAGCTCAGGCTCATTTCCTAAGGCAATGGCAATCTCCAATATCTTCTGATCTCCATGAGAAAGAGACCCTGCGATAAAATTTTCTTTATCCAATAACCCCACCGTTTCCAAAATCTCCCGTGTTTCCTTTACAGCGATCCGTTCTGCTGAACGCAGGAGATTGGAGCTCCTTCTCTGGTGGGAAAGGACGGCCACCTGGACGTTTCCAAAAACGGTGAGCCTCGGAAAGATATTGACAATCTGGAAGGAGCGGGTGATTCCTTTCCTGCAAATCTCATAGGGGGGAAGAGGAGTAATATCCTCATCTTTAAAAATGATCCTTCCCCGGTCAGGTTTGAGAAGGCCCGTAATCAGATTAAAGAGGGTGGTCTTCCCTGCACCATTGGGACCGATCACAGCCACAATCTCCCCTTTTTCCACCTGAAGATTGGCTCCATTGACGGCCATAAACTCATCAAAGGATTTAAAAACCGATTCCACTCGAAGCATCGATCCTTTTTTCCTCCTTTGTCTCTTTCGCTCCGGGTTTAAAAAGCTCTTGAACGTATCCCATCACTCCCTCAGGCAAGAAGAAAATGACAAGAATGAGGATGATTCCTAAAATTAAGGTCCAGTATTCCGTATATTTTCCAACAAAAGTCCGAAGCGAAATAATGATGGCTGTTCCTAAAACAGGTCCAAAAAAAGTAAACCACCCTCCTAAAAGGCACATGATAAAGATTTCCAGAGAAAGGACCCAGAACAGTAAATCCGCAAATACAGAACGCTCAAGAATTACAAATAGCACCCCGGCAACCCCTGCAAAAAAAGTGGCAATCACGATGCCCAGAAGTTGGTATCTTCTCACATTGATTCCCACGGCTTCACACCTTTGTGGGTTATCCCTAATGGCCTGTAAGGTATTCCCAAAAGGAGATTTAAGAATCTTATACATTAGAATCAGGCAGAGGGTTAAGATGATCAAAATAAAGTAATAGGAATGGTTTAAAGATTGCAAGATGGAAGGCATTCGAATCCCGTGGATCCCATCATCTCCTCCCGTGAAACTATACCATCGATACACGATTGCCCAGAGTAAAGAGCCCAAAGAGATCTGAAGCATCGCAAAATAGAGCCGTGTAAGCCTCACACAGAATCCTCCGATGATGAGGCCGGTCAGAGTCGCGACAAGAGGTCCAGCAATAAAACCGACCCATGTGGGCAAAGACGTCTTTGTAAGAACCAGTGCAGTCGCATAGGCTCCTACTCCATAAAACACCCCATGATGAAACTGGAACATCCCTCCAAATCCAACCACCAGGTTCAGACTCATAGCGACTAAAGAAGTGACAAATATGAGACCCAAGATATAGGTAAAAAATCTCGGGGCAAGGGGAGGGATAAGAATCAGAAGGATGAAAATGATTCCCAGGAACCAGAACGATTTTGAATGTCTCCTTTTTTCAGTCAATCTCGATCTCCTCTTACCAAACCGATTTCAGCAATCCTTTGGGTCTTAGAAGCAGGACAATGACCACCGCCATATAGGGAAAGACAATGGCAAACTGTGGCCAGAAAAGGACACCAAAAGAATGGGTCACTCCGAAAATGAGAGATCCAACAAGAGCTCCCCACATATTCCCCAATCCTCCAATGGTGACAATCAAAAAGGCTTCGATAATCAGCGTGTGGTCCATTCCCAGGGTGATGCTCACGGTTGGAGCGACGAGGGCCCCTCCTACCCCGGCCAGATAACAACCGATGAGAAAGGCAAAGGCAAATACCCAGCTTACATTAATTCCCAATACTCCTACCATCTCTCGATCCACAGCAGCGGCTCGAGAGATCTTTCCGATTTTGGTTCTTGTTGTAAAAAGCCACAGACCAACGCCTACCAAAGGACCAATAATAATGAGAAAAAGATTGTATCGGGGAAATGAGGCTCCCAGAAGGGAAATGGAACCTTTCAAAATCTCAGGAGGGGAAACGGATCGATACTCTGCTCCCCAGACGATCTTTACGAGATCCCCAAGGATCAGGGAGACGGAGAAGGTAAATAAAATCAACATCAGATGTTCTCTTTGATAGAGATGACAGAAGAGGAGTCTCTCGGCCACCAAACTGACCAACACAACCAATAATGGAGCCAGTGCGAGCGCTACCCAGAACCCATAAGTTCCTCCGACCATTTTAGTAATGCTAAAGGTCGCAAAGGCTCCGATCATATACAAAGAACCGTGGGCAATATTGGGCACCCTTAATACCCCGAGTATGAAACTGAGCCCTGCACAGACGATAAATAGGATCATTGATCGGCTAATCCCAACTAAAAATTGACACAAAACCTCTGCCCACCCTACTGTCATGTTCTCACCACTTTTCCTTAATTATAAAAAAAGAGAAGGGCATGGATTTAAAAAACCATGCCCTTGAACTCTAAGCCTTTATTGTCCTCGTGCCTTCTTGATCTCCTCAATACTTGGCATTACTTCTGAAGCAGGAATGGTCACAATATCCGTGGCAATTAAGAAAGGATATCCTGCCACCTTTTTGGTGACCCCCATATACATCGGTAACATGGCCTGATGGTCGTATGCCCTCATCTCAATCTCACCAATGGGGCTATCCACTTTCATCCCTTCCAGGGCATCAATGAATTTCTCTCTGTCCATCTTTCCTGCTTTCGCAATTGCTTTTGTGATGAACTGGGCAGCGAGGTAACCATAAAGAGCCCCCACCTTTGGCTCTCGACCATAGGCATCCTTAAAAGCCTTTGCAAAGGCCTTATTCTTTGGTGTATCAGGGTAGTAGAAATGGTAGTTCGACGTTCCGATGACTTTTTCGGGTGCATCTAAACCTAATGGGGCAAGGGTACTGTGCTCAGTGGCTGTATGAATAAACATTGGAATCTTCTCGGCAAATCCTGTCGCTTTAGCAAACTTCATGGCATTGACCATACTGGCAGCCCCGGTAGCAAAAACCACTATATCGGGTTTGGCGGTGGAGATGGCGGTAAGATAAGGAGTTAAATCCGGTTCTCCCACCTTCCACCAGGATTGTCCGATGAGTTGAACATCAGGCCTGAGTTTTTTGAGATTTCCCCAGACCCCGTCTGCCAGTGCATGCCCGTATTCATAATCATCTCCAGCAATCCAGTACTTCACATAAGGCCTCTTTGCTAAACCAGAAGCCGCAGCCTTACCGATCATTGCGGTGTTCTCGGTAACTGAGAAAATATAACGGTGCCCTTTTTCTCCTGTAATCTTTTCACTTTTTGAAAAAGTCACGATAAAAGGGATTTTTTCGGCTTTGCAATATTCTGAGACGGCAAGGGTCCCTGCACTATTGATCGTTCCCATCAGAATATCCACCTTCTCCATCATGATTAACTCTTTGGCCATACTGAGGCAAAGATCTACCTTAAATTTATCATCCCTGGTCGTGAATTCGATTTTTCGCCCTAAGACCCCTCCCTTCGCATTCACTTCATCGATGGCTAATTTAAAGGCATCCCGGACGTCATAGGTATAAGTGGTTGGTGGACCGGAATAGGTATCCACGATCCCTATCTTTATTGGCCCCTGGGCAATGGCGCTAAAGGGTGAAAATATCAACGAAGTGACGACTACCCCCAAAAACAAACTGCTCACACATAAAAATCGTTTCATCTCCCTCACCTCCTATTATATAGTCATAGTTATTTTCCTCCACGAATCCTTTTGATCTCCTCACAGGAGGGCATAATATCCTTCCCGCTGAATGTCACAATGTCTGAAGAAATGACGAAATCATATTGTGGAACCTTTTTGGTCACGCCTAAAAACATGGGTAAAACCGCCTGGTGGTCACAGGCTCTCATCTCAACCTTCCCCACAGGAGTATCGATCACCATTCCTTCTAATGCATCGATAAACTTTTCCCGATCAATTGCTCCTGCCTTCTGAAATGCCTTCGCAATAAAATGAGCAGTTATGTAACCATGGAAAGCAGGGAAACCAGGTGGGTTGCCATAGGCATCCTGGAAAGCTTTGACAAAGGCCTTATTGGCTGGAGTATCAGGATAATAAAAATGATAATCCATTGTTCCCATGATCCCTTCCGGTGCCTCTTTTCCCAGAGGCTTCAGAACAGCATGATCAGTGGCTGTATGCATATAGACGGCTACTTTCTCATGAAATCCAGTAGCTTTGCAGGCCTTCAGGGAATTGGTCATC
>JBDOIB010000147.1:0-2241 GCA_041082155.1 Thermodesulfobacteriota bacterium
GATTTTATAGCGTGGGCTTCCCAGCCGGCCAGTTTTTCAAGAGTAATATCCTCCCCAGTCTGGGTCTTCACAAAGGCAGGTCCGGCAATTCCCATGAATCCCGTGGTTTTACTCTGAATGAGAAAATCATTCATAATGGGATGGTAAGCCTGCCCTCCAAGACAGGGCCCTAAGAGCAAGGCAATCTGAGGAACGATTCCTGAGGCAAGAATCTGTGCTCGGAAAGTCCATCCATAGGCTTCTAAGGTATCCATTCCTTCCTGGAGCCTAGCTCCTCCTGAGTCGTTTATCCCGATAAAGGGCCAACCCTTTTCCTTTGCAAAATCGAGCGCCCAAACAAACTTCTTTCCGTGATATTCTCCAAAAGAACCCGCCATTGAGGTGAAGTCCTCGGAGGCTACAACGACCCACCTTCCATCAATCTTTCCATAACCCGTAACAACTCCTTCCGCAGGTACAAGTTTGCCGGCCATTCCGAATTCGGTCTGCCTGTGGGTCACAAAGGTTCCCACTTCAGTGAACGTTCCAGGATCGAGAAGCAAATCAATCCTTTCCCGAGCATTGGTCTGTCCCTTCTCTCTCCTTTTGGCCAATTCCTTCTCCCCTCCCATGGCCAGAATGGTTTTTCTCCGCTTCATATACTCTTCATATATTGCATCAAATTTTCCCATTGGCTCCTCCTTTTTAATTTATGAATTTTTTCACAATATATTTAGCAGAAAACCATGGGAATAGCAAGAAATTTTTTTAAATTTACTTTTTCCTTTATTTATGATAAGTTATAAACATGAAAATTTCAGTAAATACAAAGTTAGCCCTCCTCTTTTTAGGCCTTGCCTGTTTTATGGGAGTGATGACCAGCCTTATTGTGAATTCATTGATTACCAATCAGATCATTTCAGAGGCTCAGGAAAGGGTCAAGGAACACCTGAATACGGCAAGGTATGTATATCAAACCAAACTAAAAGAGATTGATCGAATGGTCCGCTGGACCTCCCAAAGACATATTTTAAAAAGAGGGGTAAAAGAGAGGAGATTAGACTTCCTCCGAGAAGAACTTTCCAGATTGATGAAAGAGGAGGGTCTTGATTTTCTCACGTTGGTGGATCGGAAGGGAGAAGTCCTTTTTAGAGTTCATCATCCGGAAGCTTTTGGAGATACTCTTTTAGCCGATCCTTTTATTCAGGAAGCCCTCAAAAAGAAGTCCCTTTCAGGAACCCAGGTTCTATCAGGCGATGAATTATCGAAGGAGGGGGAAGGATTGGCTAAAAAAGCAGCGATCCCTTCTATTCACCCCTCCAAAGAGAATCGGGAACGCCGATTGGAAGAGACTTCCGGAATGGTTTTAAAATCCGCCCACCCCATAGTGGACTTCAACGGAGAAATTTTAGGGGCGATTACAGGGGGAGTTCTTCTCAACAGAAATTTTGGAATTGTGGATGAGATTAAAAATATTGTTTTTAAAGATGCAAAATATAAGGGAAGAGAGATTGGCACAGCCACCATCTTCCTTGGAGACCTGAGAATTACGACCAATGTGATGGATAAGGAGGGAAATCGGGCCATTGGAACTCGGGCGATGAAAGAGGTCCAGGAACAGGTTCTTGGCAAGGGAATTCCCTGGATCCAGAGGGCTTTCGTCGTAGATGACTGGTATATTACCGCTTATGAACCGATTTATGATATTCATGATAAAATCGTAGGCATGCTCTATGTGGGAATGATGGAGGCCAAATATGCTGCGCTGAAGGAACGTCTGATTTTACTCTTCTTTTTCTTCTCTATGTCTGCGATGGTGGTAGCCCTTGGACTCTCTTTTTTAATCTCTTGGAAGATGTTGAGAAAACCATCCTGAAGTTATTCTTCTTCTTCAGAATCCCTCTCCTCTCTTCTCTTTTTTATCCCTCTCACTACTCCTGAAATCAGAAGCCAGAGGATAATGATGGCGATTCCAATGGCTAAAAAGTTTGGAGCCCCAATCTTTTTCAGAAATTCAGAGAAGGACTCAATGGTATCCATCATCCCATCAGATTTCGATCCAGGGTTCGATACTGGATGGCTTCCGAGAGGTGGGAGGGTTGGATATTGATCTGACCTTCAAGGTCCGCGATGGTTCGGGCAACCTTCAGAATCCGGGTATAAGCCCGGGCACTTAATCCAAAACGATCAATGGCCATCTCCAGAAGCTTCTGGCTTGTCTCATCAATCTCGCAGAATTTTTTGATGTGACGATTGGTCATC
>JBDOIB010000148.1:0-2023 GCA_041082155.1 Thermodesulfobacteriota bacterium
AAAGGAATCCCATAACAAGAAATAGTTTGCCTCACCGTCTGAAGATGCTCAAAGGTAGTCTCCTTTGAAACAACCCTCGCCCCTACGAGCATCCTCGAATAATCATCCTTCGTCACAATCAAATACTGCTTCTCCCTAAGCCTCGGAAGCCAAAGATGATAGGAAGAATCATGCTGAAATAAGGCCCCTGGCCCAGAACTCTCAAACCTCGTATAAACCTTCCCCTTCTCAGAAGAATCACCATGATAATACCCTTTCCTCAATGCATAAAGCCTAAAACTATTACGACAAAATGAACGACCAAACCTCCTCTGAGCCTCCTCAGCTAAAAAGGCAAAATTAAACCTCCCACGAAATAAATCCGCCTCCTGCCGAATATAACGCAACTCCCCATCCAACCACTGCCTAACCTCCTCAGTCAATACATGAAACCTACTGCTCAGCCTCTGCCATAAACAAAATGGCCTCCTACAATTACTCAATAACCAACGCCTCCTTAACTCATAAAGACGACTCCTACCCAACCCTAAAAGTCCCATCGCCTCAACCTCTGAGATCCGATGAGCATTGAAAGACTCCAATACCTCCTCCACAAACTCCACCGGCAATCTCTTATGAATCCTCTGCCTCATACCTATAAAATCCTTGCCACCAAAACATAAAATAATCAATCTAAACTTTTATCTCACCTAAAAACCTATCCATAACCCACCAATCCCACTACATCTCTCAGCCCATCTCGACTTTTATCTCACGGGGATGAAAATACCAAAGAGGCCACAGAAGCCAACTTCCAAAGGATCTCGGCTTTTATCTCACGAAGATAAAACCAAGTTCTCTCTGTCATTTCAATCGCTTTGCTAAGCCTCTCGGCTTGTATCTCAGCAGAACTCCAACCTCTCTGAACCTCTCTCCTGCTCGCCCTCCACTGCCTCTGATAATCCGGATGCCTCTGCCTCCAAGGCTTTACATAATCCTTATAATGGTTCTCCCAATACTCAGTATTCCTCATTCGATTCCGACAGAGTCGGATCCGTCTATGGCGGAAAATCCAATTGTTCTCTTTCTTCCTGAGCTTCTGACAAACCAATGAACATGCCTTCTGACGATTACCCACCCTTGGATCAGGAATAAAAACATTTCCACAATAATGACACTTTTTCTCGACCACCTTAATTCCCCCTTCCTTAGGAATTTAAGATGGCTCATCCTACCAGAATTTTCCAATCCTCACTTTTAAGTCCATAAATGTTTTTTACAAAAAGTCCATAAATGATTATTCCGTAACACTGAATTTCACTGTGCTTGACAAATTAAATAACATCTTTTAATATAAACTGAAAAATTAATATAAAAAAATTTAGGCCACGAAGGCCATGATTCCACCGAAGTGGAGGCTTTCGTGGCTTTTTTTATTTGAAAAAAAAGGAAACTTCTCATGCATATTCCCGATGGATATCTTGGACCGGAAACTTATGGAACCCTCTGGGCCGCAACAGTTCCTTTCTGGTTGATCGCCTCGAAGAAACTTAAGGAGAAAGTCAAAGAGGCCCAGATTTCATTTCTGGCCATGGCTTCTTCTTTCAGTCTCCTTGTCATGCTGTTTGCCATCCCTCTTCCTGGAGGAACCACCGGTCATATCACAGGAATGCCACTCGTAGCGATTGTTCTGGGTCCATGTGCCTCGGTCCTTGCGGTCTCTGTAGCTCTGGCCATCCAGGCCATCCTCTTTGGAGAGGGGGGGATCACCACTCTTGGAGCGAACTGTTTCAACATGGCTATTGTCGGGTCTTTTGTGGCTTATGGACTATATCGTATTTTTAATAAGAAGGAGCTTTGGATAGGTGAAGAGGATTCTTCTTTCGCACATCAAGTTTCAAGAAAAACATTTTTTTTACCGAGATGGTTAGGGGCTGCAGCAGGAGGATATGCGGCCATCAATGTGAGTGCTTTTCTTACGGCCTTGGAACTTGGGCTTCAACCCATCATCCATCAAGGCTCAGGGTCCGCTTCTTATTTCCCC
>JBDOIB010000168.1:0-1436 GCA_041082155.1 Thermodesulfobacteriota bacterium
GGAGCTTTACGGAGGCCCTAAAAGGAACCAAACGATTTACCCCTCTCGTCCTTCAGATGGTCTCCGTTGGAGAATCTTCCGGAACTTTGGACGAGATGTTTCTTAGAATTACTGAGTACTATGATACCGAGGTGGAGAATACCATCAAAAAACTCTCCACCTATATTGAACCCGCTCTCACATTGGTTTTAGGGGTGGCAGTCCTGTTTTTGGCATTGGCTGTTTTTCTTCCATGGTGGAATATGGCTCAGCTATTTAAATAGCTTTAGGAAATAAAGGGTATGAACTCAACTAATCCTTTGAAAGTTTTTGAGATTCATAAAGATAGGGTTCAAGGATTCAAGGAGTCAAGAGATCAAGTAAGATCTTGTAAACCTAACCCCTCGAATCCTCGAACCCTTGACCCCTTGAATTCTTTGGGTTTCACCCTTATCGAAACCGTCCTTGTTATCCTGATCATCGGGGTTTTGGCCGTTGTGGCCATACCCAAAGTGGGGACGGATCTTTCACAAAAAGGTTCGATTGTTGGTGCTGCCCATATGATTGCTTCGGATATTCGATATGCTCAGGAATATGCAATGGTAAGAGGTCACTCAAAGAGTATAATTTTTAACTCTGGATCTTCTTCCTATAGCTTCAGCCCCTCGGAAAGTCTCGATCCTTCGGGTCAGTTACCTCCCGGGATCGTCATTGGGAGCAATTTTATTATTACGTTCAATTCCTTAGGAGAACCTACTGTAGGAGGCGGAGGCTCAGTCTCTATTTCAGGAGGAGGTCAAACTCGGACGATCCGTATCGAGAACTATACTGGAAAGGTAGTGATCCAATGAAAATTTCCAATCATTGGAAAATCAGAAATCCGAAATCAGAAACCAAATGTAAAGGATTTACACTAATTGAAATAATCATATTAATTGTGATGGCGGGAATCCTTTTGCCCACTATCATTGTTCCTTTCGTCTCGAGTGTGAAAGGGAGTGGTAAGCTGGAGATGGTATCAAGGGCTATCTATTTGGCCCAGCTGAGGATGGAAGAGTTGACAAAATTCAACTACACACATCCCAGTCTGAATCCCGTACCGTTAACTTCCTACTCTACCATTCCGGGACATGAAGGATACCAGTGGCAATGGGAAATTATTTATGTGGATAACCAATTCAATCCCTCTGCCACAGATTCAGGATACAAAAGGATACGGGTTCGGGTTCGAGATCCAGAGAATCATACTTATGAAATTTATTCTATCGTAACGAGGTTTCCTTAATGAAAGGGATCAAGGGTTCAAGGGGTCAAGGGTTCAAGAAGTTAAGGGATCGAGGATTTACATTCATTGAGGTAGTCATCGTGATTGTGATTCTTTCGATTGTCTCTTCGATTACCATCTATTTTTTAGCGGAAAATGTAAAAACTTTTGCTATGATGGTCAATCAGAAAAG
>JBDOIB010000183.1:0-1315 GCA_041082155.1 Thermodesulfobacteriota bacterium
TGAGTTCGGTAAGACCGCTGAAAGAAAAAATATGAGGCGTATATTTACCTCTGTAAGAGATTGATATTTATGAGTAGAATCGATTCGTTGTTTAAGAAATTGAGGGAGAAAGGGGAAAGCACATTGATTCCCTTTATTATGGCTGGAGATCCTGACCTTGAGACGACAGAGGCTTTGATCCTGGAGATGAGAAAGAGAGGGGTTGAATTGATAGAATTGGGCCTCCCCTCTCCCAATCCTTTGAGAGATGGCCCTGTGATGCAAGCCTCTCACAGGCGGGCCCTCAATAATGGGGTGACTCTAAAAGAGATACTCCACAGGGTGAGAAAGCTTAGGGATAGGGAATTATCCTTAGTTTTAATGGGCTATCTCGCTTCTGTTCTGGAGTATGGGGTAAAGAGTTTTGTTAGAGGATGTAAAGAGGCGGGGATCGATGGGGTGCTGATTCCGGATTATGTCCCTCAAAAAGCAGGAGATTGGATTAATAAGGAGTCAAGGGAGATCGATCTTGATACTATTTTTCTTATTGATCCCGAAAGCTCTGAGCGGTGGAAGAGATGGGCAATGAAAATTAGCCGGGGATTTATCTATTATGCTTTGTGGAGTGGTTTTACAGGCGAAAGGGGAAGGCTTCCCGAGGGTGTTTGGGGAGTTGGTGAGAAGATTGAGGCTTCAGACCCGGAAACCCATAGTCGTTGGATTTGGAATTTCCACTCCAGAGCAGGTTCGTGAGGCTGGGAGGTTTGCTGAAGGCGTAGTTGTCGGAAGTGCCATTGTGAGAGCAATGGAGGTGAATTTAAAAAGGAAGGATATGGTCGAAAGAGTAGGAGATCTGGCCTCAAGCTTTTTAAGGGCGTTGAGAGAGAAATAGGAATGGAGATGGCTTATGATTTGATTTTATCTTTAGCAACCATAGGAGGGGTTTCGTTTATCCTGGCTCTTTCTGGGGTTCTTACCCCTGGGCCTCTATTGATGGTTACTGTTCGGGAGGCTATGCGAAAGGGGGTTCTTGCAGGACCTTTCCTTATTTTAGGGCATGGGATTTTGGAGCTTGCTTTGATGATCGCTATTGTGAATGGACTCGGAGTTTTTTTAAGAAAGAATATGATCTTAGGGATGGTCTCCTTTTTTGGAGGGATTTTTCTTCTATGGATGGGAAGAGGAATGCTCAAAGAGACCGGAGAGATTGAGTTCGGATCCATGGAAAGAGCATCTTTCAAGGCTAACAACTTCCCTCTCCTTTGGAGGGGGATCCTGGTAAGTCTCTCAAACCCTTATTGGTCCCTCTGGTGGGTCACAGTGGGACTCGTATATA
>JBDOIB010000199.1:0-8840 GCA_041082155.1 Thermodesulfobacteriota bacterium
AGTCCACCTCATGACCTGTATGGGTTCTCCAAAAGTAGAGTTCAAATTGGGGGCTTAATAAGGGAAGTAATTTTATGAGTTCTGAGGCCACCCAGGTTTCCACCATTGGACCAGCATTTCCTTGATTTTCAAGGTCATCCCAACTATTGACCCCTATTAAATGGCAGGCCATCCCTGTATCATTAAAATAAAGTTTAGGGGTCTTTACCAGTCTTTTCCCGGGATGAGGATAATAGGGCTTAAGAAGAAAAATCTGATAAGTGACTTCAAGGAGGTTCATGTAACGACGGAGGGTTGTAAAAGGAAGCCCAGTATCCCTCGAAAGATCGGAAAGATTAAGGAGCTTTCCGGTCCTCAGGGCAGCAAGCGTAAGAAGGCGATTAAAATCTGGTAAGTGTTCAATGGATCTTATATTCAATAGATCTCTTTCAAGATAGGTTTGTCTGTAAGAGGAAAACCATTGTCGCCTTGCCTGCTCTGACTCCATCAGGGCAGGGGTGGGATATCCTCCTCTGAGAATGGTTTCAATCAGGCTCTGTTTATATCCTTTGACTGAGGATTGAGAGTAATTCCTGATGAGTTTTCTTGAATCAATCCCCTTAAATAAGTTCTCTAATATCTTTGGGAGTGGCTTCCCATGGAGTTCCGGCCAGGAAAAAGGATATAAGGTATGAAGAGCAATCCGTCCTGCTAAAGTCTCTGAGGCGGTGGCGAGAGTCATAATATTGGCTGAACCCGTAAGGAGGTATTGACCTGGCCTTCTTTGCTCATCAATTCTTTTTTTGATGGCTCGAAGTAAATCGGGTGCCCTCTGAACCTCATCGATGACCACAGGAGATGGTAATCCTTCGATAAAGCCGTCCGGATCCCTCAGAGCTGCGTCTAAGATTAGCCTTTCATCAAGTGTAAAGTATTTCGCTTTCCAGGAGGTTTCGATTATTGTTTGTGCCAAAGTTGATTTTCCAACCTGCCGAGCTCCTGTCAAAAGAACGGCGGGGAAGTATTGTAAAGATTCGAGAATCGATCTCTGTAAATATCTTCTTATCATGAATGAAATTTAACCATTAAATGGTTAATTTGTCAAGGTATTTCAGTTCAAATTATAATAGGTTTAGACCTATGGAGAGTTTGGCCAGAGATGAAGATTCATTGTGCTAAAATTGTGATAAAATATACTCGAATATATCAACTAAAATATAATAAAACATACTAAAATATAATTCGATTAATTCTTTAATTTCAATGAATTAGGAGAAACCAGACGAAAGATCAAGGGGTTATAAAAATTGGCTTTTTCGGACTTCGAATCCGCAGGTCGGGAGTTCGAGTCTCCCCGGGCGCGCCAGAAGTGAGCCGTTAGCTCAATCGGTAGAGCAACTGACTCTTAATCAGTAGGTTGCAGGTTCGATTCCTGCACGGCTCACCAATTTACTCAAATTCTTTTTTCTTCATGGATGTTTAGGAGGAGGGTTTAAAGTCCAGCCTATCGGTTTTGCGCAAAATTTTCTCGCCGCATCTACCCGATAAGGTGTCCTTTCAACATCTACAATCACCGCAAAACAGTGATCGAATCGATGAAATGGGTATGGACTAGGAGGAAATACAAAATTAGAAATTCCATGGGGTAAAAGAACATCCTTCAATTGAGTAACCATCTGGTCACGATCCATGATTTGAATATCCGCTCTAATGGAGTGTCCGTCATTTCTTATCTTTGCTCTAAATCGGAATTCTCTTCCAGGAAGAACAGGATCGGGTAAGAAATCGAGATCTTCTATAAATAATGGGCCCACCCGGGGAGCTCTCATAGTCCACCCTTGAGGTGTTCTTCGAGCGCAAAACTCCTTCGCCATATCGACGACTCTCCTCGTTCTTTCAATATCCACTTCTATGAGGAAACAATATTCATCCTTCGAGAAGCGGTAGGAGGTCTTTGGGAAGAGAATCTGGTTTTCTCCCGGACGAATGAAGACATCATAGATTTCAGTGACCGCCTCGTCTCTATCTTTAATAAAAAAATTGGCCCTTACCGAATATTGAGAAAGATTGACCACAACAGCTTGAAAGCTCACCCTCTGACCTTCTCGAATGGGATCAGGAGACATTGTTAATTGACTTACCCTTAAATCCCCAGGGTGGACCCTTGGGGGTGGTGGGGGAAGGGGTTCTCTCGGTGGGGGAGCCATCTGGACATCCGCCACACACCCGTGAAAGATCATTATAAAAAAGCAAAATAAAATGAAATTGATTTTTAAACGTAAATTCATTTCTAACCATCCTCCTGATTTTAATTACCTTAATTAAATTTAACCTCTAAAATGTTATCTTTTTTTTAACCCGAAAATACCATCTCATATAAGGAATGTCAACTTCGCTTTTATCTCCTTCCGGAATAAAAAAGCCTGCTCTTGGGAGCAGGCCTAATGTTTTCTGGCGGGAGCGACGGGGCTTGAACCCGCAACCTCCGGCGTGACAGGCCGGCGCTCTAACCAATTGAACTACGCCCCCGATATTGAGAAAAGTTTTATATTAGGTTGTGACCCGCAATCTTCCCGACGGATAGTCGGGACGCTCTAACCAATTGAACTACGCCCCCGGTTCACCACACCCTAAATTATATTTCCAACCCCCTGCTGAATGGTAGGCGGAACAGGGATTGAACCTGCGACCTCCGGCTTGTAAGGCCGGCGCTCTTCCCACTGAGCTATCCGCCTGAAAATTCTGAGATCATTTTAGAAAATTTAACTCTAAAAGTCAACCTCCCGCTCAGGCCACCTCTACCTCCTTTTCATAAAGGAGGATAGGACTTTCATGATTGACAACCACTTCTTCACTGATGATACATTCCCGGATATTGGGTTGAGAAGGAATCTCATACATCACGTCAAGCATAATACTTTCCATGATTGCTCGAAGCCCTCGAGCTCCTGATTTTCTCTTGATCGCTTCTCTTGCAATGGCCATCAGAGCCCCATCCGTGAATCGAAGTTTTACATTTTCTAATTCCAAGAGCTTTTGGTACTGCTTTACCAGTGCATTTTTCGGCTTTTTCAAAATATCCACTAACGCCTCGATACTCAAGTCATCAAGGGTGGCGATGACGGGAAGTCTTCCGATGAATTCTGGAATCAATCCAAATTTCAAGAGGTCTTCGGGTTGAACCTCTCGAAGGAGTTCCCCCGTATCCCTTTCTTCCTTAGTTTTAATATCGGCTCCAAAGCCGATGCTTTTCTTTCCAATCCGTTGTTCTATAATCTTTTCCAGTCCTACAAAGGCCCCCCCGCAGATAAAAAGAATGTTTGTCGTATCCACCTGAATAAATTCCTGCTGGGGATGTTTTCGTCCGCCTTTTGGGGGAACACTTGCAATCGTCCCTTCAATGATTTTGAGGAGAGCCTGTTGGACCCCTTCGCCTGAAACATCTCGGGTGATGGAGGGACTGTCCGATTTCCTTGAGATTTTATCAATTTCATCAATGTAGACAATTCCTTTCTGACATCGTTCAATATCATAATCAGCCGCCTGGAGAAGGCTGAGAATGATATTCTCCACATCTTCCCCTACGTAGCCTGCCTCGGTCAAGCAGGTGGCATCCGCAATGGTAAAAGGAACATCCAGAATCTTCGCCAAGGTCTGTGCCAGGAGTGTTTTTCCGGTTCCTGTGGGTCCGATGAGTAAAATATTCGATTTCTGAAGTTCTACATCTCCCGAGTGGATTCGAGAGTCAATCCGTTTATAATGGTTATGGACGGCCACGGAAAGGATCTTCTTTGCATGTTCCTGTCCAATGACATACTCATCTAACTTTGCTTTAATCTCCATAGGCTTGGGAACGGTCAATTTTCCTGGAACGAATCGTTCTTCCACCTCTTCGGCGATGATCTCGTTGCAGAGCTCGATACATTCGTCACAGATATAGACCGTGGGACCCGCGATAAGTTTTCTGACCTCATCCTGACTCTTTCCACAGAAAGAGCAGTGTAAAATGGTCCCATAATTTCCTCCATTCGTCTTCATCTTTCTCTCCTTTCTGATCTCCTTTAGGTCTGAGACCGGACAGGACGTTTCTCGACGACCTCGTCAATAATCCCGTATTCCTTTGCCTGAAGGCCAGTCATATAAAAGTCTCGTTCTGTGTCTTTTTGAATCTTTTCCAGAGATTGGGAGGTGTGTTTTGCAAGGATGGCATTGAGTTCCTCCCTCAATCGAAGGATCTCTTTGGCTTGGATGTCCACATCGGTCGCCTGCCCCTGAAATCCACCCATGGGTTGATGAATCAGAATTCTCGAATGGGGAAGGGCGTAGCGCTTTCCTTTCTCCCCTGCGGCCAGCAGGAGAGCAGCAATGCTTGCAGCCTGCCCCATGCAGATCGTTGAGACTTTGGGTCGAATATATTGCATGGTATCGTAGATAGCCAGTCCAGAGGTGACAATGCCTCCGGGAGAGTTAATATAAAGATGAATATCTTTATCAGGATCCTCAGATTCTAAAAAAAGCATCTGGGCGATCACGAGATTGGCCACATCGTCATCGATCGCTGTCCCTATAAAGATAATCCTTTCCTTTAAGAGCCGGGAATAGATGTCATAGGCTCTTTCGCCTCTTCCATCCCTTTCGATTACAATCGGTATTAAAGTCATCTTTCTCTTCCTCATTTATATTGGATTTGTGCCTTCTCGAGTAAAAAATTTAAGGTCTTTTCGTTGAGAATCTCTGCCTTCAATTCTGGGATAAGCTGACGGCTCTCATATAGCCGCTTCACCGCCTCCAGAGGTTGACGTGTCCTCTCAGAGATTTCTTTCAGACGCTGCTCAATCTCCTCATTCGTCACGTCAATTCCCTCTTGGCTTGCGATTTTTTCTAAAATTAAAAAGGTCCGGACCAGTTTTTGTGATAATTCTCGATAATCTTCCTCGAGTTTCTCCTCTGAAAGATTTAAATCTTTCAATCCCATCCCTTGGGTCGCCAATCTCAACTTCATATCAGAAACCAGAGCTTTTGCCTGAGCCTTGACTAAACTTTCTGGAACCTCAAAAGGATGAGCTTCTAATAATCGATCCACGATTTGATCTTTCAGGTGTTTTTTTAGAATGGCTTCTTTTTCCTTTATAAGGTCCTCTTTAAGTTTCTTTTTAAACTCCTCAAGAGAAGCATAGTCTCCAAAATCCTTTGGAAACTCATCATCCAGGGGAGGGAGGATCTTTTCTTTAATCTCTTTTATCTTAACACGAAAAGAGATCGTTTTTCCTGCCCACTTTTTATATCCATAATCTTCGGGAAAGGAAACCTCCATTTCTTTCTCTTCCTCAGGTTTTAGCCCGATCAAGGCCTCCTCGAGGGCAGGAATAAATCGTCCACTTCCCACTTCCACGGTATAATCTATGGCTTTTCCCCCCTCCAAGGGTTTACCCTCAAGCCATGCTTCATAATCTAGGAGAACAAAATCCCCTTTTTGGATGGGTCTTGGCTCTGGAATCGTCTTTAATACAGCATGGAGGTTTTGAAGATCCCTCAACCTCTCCTCCACCTCTTCCTCTTTAACTTCTTCCTTATTTCCTTCGAGGGTTAACCCTACATAACCATCAATTTTAATCTCTGGTTTTACTTCAACGGTCACCGTATAATGAAAAGGTTTATCCTTTTCCAGTTCTCCCGGATCTATGATTGGGGTTGAAACAGGCTGGAGGTGGCCTTCAGAAATGGCCTCGGAATAGGTGTCTTGAATTAATTTCTGGGTCACTTCTGCCTTTACGTAATCTTTAAAATATCTTTCCAGAATTTCCCGAGGAACTTTTCCAGGCCGAAATCCTTTGATCCTTGCCTTTTTTTTCAATTCTCCATAAAAAGAATCGATCTCTCTGGAAACCTGTTCCACTGGAATTTCAACATTAATTCTTTTTTTAATCGAACTCAGATCTTCAATTTGAATATTCATGAGGTTAAGCCCTTTCTCCTTGTTTTGAAAATGGTGCCGAGGGCGGGAGTCGAACCCGCACAGTCTTGCGACCACGAGATCCTAAGTCTCGCGCGTATTCCAATTTCGCCACCCCGGCAACTCCAATGAGAGCCGTTTGTGGACTCGAAGTCCGGAAAGATGGTTTAAAGAAACCAAAAAATAGAAATAATTTCAATATATTATAAAAAATGCCCCAAGCTCTTTTAAATAATAAATTAGCACGTTAAACCCTGTTTTGTCAATTAGAAGTGGATCAGGGAAGACTTCCTGGAGAAAGGACTTCTGGGTTAAAATGATTAAGTTTAATCCAGGCCATATTTCCCTGTTGATTTAAGAGGAAAAATCCTATACATTACCGCTCATGGAAAAGGTTGCCTTTCTTTTTTGTGTCCATAATCATCAACCGGTTGGGAACTTCCTCCATGTGATGGAAGAGGCCTTTCAGAAGGCCTATCTTCCTTTCATTCAGGTTCTCCAAAGATATCCCTTTATGAAGATTTCGATTCATTATTCAGGAGTCCTCTGGGATTTTTTTAAGGAGCGTCATCCAGAGTTTTTAAATGTGCTGAAGGAGTTGGTTAAAAAGGGTCAACTGGAGATGATGACCGGAGGTTATTACGAACCCATTCTCGCTGTCTTTCCTGATGAAGATAAGATTGGTCAGATTCTTCTTCTTAGTCATACGATAGAGGAAGAGATGGGCGTTAAACCCCGAGGAATGTGGCTTGCTGAGAGGGTATGGGAACCTCACCTTCCAAGATATTTAAGGAAGGCTGAGGTGGAGTATCTCACCATTGATGACTACCACTTCAAGAAATCTGGGCTAAGAGAGGAAGATCTCCATGGATATTATCTAACAGAAGAGGATGGGGAGGTGGTGAAGGTATTTCCAGGAAGTGAGAAGCTCAGATACATTATCCCTTTCCATCCCCCAGAGGAGACATTAGCCTATCTTCAAAGACTTAAAGGGACTTCCCGGGCCGCCATCTTTGCTGATGACGGAGAGAAGTTCGGAATCTGGCCCCATACCTTTCATTCGGTTTACGAAGAAGGTTGGCTTGAGCGTTTTTTCCAGATGATCGGAGAAAATTTAGATTGGATTGAGCCTCTCCCCTTAGGGGCCTATCTCCAGATTCAAAAACCCCTCGGAAGGATCTATCTTCCCTGCTCCTCTTACATGGAGATGGACGAATGGAGTCTCCCCACTGAAGCCATGATGGAGTATGGAAAGGCCCTTCAAAAACTGAAGGAATGCCGGGAGGGGGAGGAACTCCGAAGATTTCTAAAAGGGGGGTTCTGGAGAAATTTTTTTGCCAAATATCCGGAATCCAATGACCTCCATAAAAGAGTCCTTTTTTTGAGAAGAAAGGTAGGGAGAAAGAGGTTTCCTTCACAGAAACGAGGGGCTATTCTGAGACACCTTTATCGAGCTCAATGCAATGATGCCTACTGGCACGGTGTGTTTGGAGGGCTCTATCTTCCCCATCTTCGCCACAGTCTCTATGAAAATCTGATCCAGGCAGAAAATCTCTATGATCAGGAGATCCATAAAAAAGAGAATTGGATAGAGATAGAGAGAGGGGATTTAAATGGTGACGGGGAGGAGGAATTCCTGGTGAAAACCCCCCAGATGATCCTTCTTTTTAATCGTCGAGGAGGAAGCCTCTCAGAGATGGATTGGCGGATCAAGGCTTTCAATATTCTTAATACCCTCACCCGAAGAAAAGAGGGGTATCATCAAAGGGTTCTCGAAGAGAAAAAGGAATCCGAGAAGGGAAGGATAAGAACCATCCATGAGATTTTTGATTCAAAAGAAGAGGATTTGGATCGTTACCTTCATTTTGATCCCTACCGAAGAGTCTCTTTCCTTGACCATTTTATCCCTGATTCTGTTGCGTTTGAATCCTTCCGAAAAGGTCAATTTTTGGAAGAAGGAGATTTCCTCGAGGCCCCTTATGAAGTTGAAATTCAGAGAGAGGGGAAAAATCGAACCATTCTCTTTTCACGGCCAGGGCATCTATTTAATCACGGACAGAAGTGTTCGGTCGAGATAAAGAAACATTTTTTTCCTCATCCAGACTTCCCTGTTTTAAAGGCAATTTATAAGATCCTTTCAAACAGCGAGGATCAAATCGAAACCCAATTCGGCATCGAATTCAATATCAACCTTCTGGCCGGAGAGGCCCCGGATCGATATTATGAGATTACTGGACATCCACTGGAGGACCGAAGGCTTGCCAGCAGTGGAGAAACCAAAGGGGTCACAACCATTTATTTAATTGATGAATGGACAGGGTTTAAAGTCTTCTTAGAGGTGGATCAAGCCTTCACCCTTTGGAGATTTCCAATAGAGACCGTTTCCCTTTCAGAAAGTGGATTTGAGAGGGTATTCCAGGGGTCTTGTCTACTTCTTCTCTGGCCATTAAATTTAAAACGAGGAGAGGAATTCAATATAGGGATAGAGTTTGGCATTCATCCTTTGTAAAATGGATCTTCGATTGATAGAGACCATTCATCAGGAGGAGGAATAGAGAGGATGGAGAAAAAAGAAAAACCCTTAGAGAAGATGACGGCGAAGGAATTGAGAGAAATGGCACTGGGATTGGAAGGGATTCAAGGAGTCCACGCGATGAAGAAGGAGGAGCTTCTAAAGGCGATTCGCGCTGCCAAGGGAATCCCTGAACCAGAAGAAAAGCCAAAAAAGGAGAAGGTGAAGATTACCGCTGCCGAATTAAAGAAGAAGATCAAAGAACTCCGAGCAAAAAGGGAAGAATTGATTCAGCAAAAAAATTGGAAGATGGCCGAAATTCTGAAAAAAAGAATCAATCGCCTTAAGAAAAAGACCCGAAGAGCTGCCTAATCCTTAATTCATAAACAAGACATA
>JBDOIB010000209.1:0-5334 GCA_041082155.1 Thermodesulfobacteriota bacterium
AGGGAAAATGGTAAATCTTCGGTCCGTATTTATTAATGCCTCCCCGGTCCTTTATCATCTTTTACTTTTCGGGCAGGGATTAAGAACCGGTTTTATTCTTCTTGTCCTGGGTGGGGTATTAGTGGGGTTCTTTTCAGGTTTCCTTTATCTCCTTACAGGATGGATCAAAAAACTTATTCTTTTACCCTTAGGGAGTATCCTGATCGCCGGAGTCCTTCAAGATCTCCTACGGCCTACCCTGGCGGCCTGGGGACCTCTTTCCATCCTGAGTGAGTGGATCTTTACTGCCAATGGTCTCTCCTTATCCGGGGCAGTTGTTTTAGTTTTGTTGATCTCTCTCGGGACTCTTTTATGGGTTTTTAAAGGAAAGAGCCTCCAGAGGGGGATGAAGAGCCTTTCTATGGGGAAGCGAAAAATATTCACTTATAGTGGTCTTCTTATTCTTATCTTTTTACTGTTAATTCTTCCTCATGTCCTGGGTCTTTTCCTCAGCGAAGTTCTCACGATTGTAGGTCTATATGTTCTTCTTGGATTAGGACTTAATATTGTGGTGGGATACGCCGGCCTTTTGGATCTGGGGTATGTGGCCTTCTTTGCGATCGGGGCTTATACTACAGCGATCCTGACCTCTCCAGAATTGGGATTCTTCCACCTCACCTTCTGGTCAGCCCTGCCCATTGCCATCCTTATGGGGGTTCTCTCTGGCGTATTGCTGGGAATCCCTGTTCTAAAGATGCGGGGAGACTATCTGGCGATTGCCACATTAGGATTTGGGGAAATTATTCGAATCCTTGTCCTTTCAGACTTTTTAAGACCTTGGCTGGGAGGGGCCCAAGGCATAGGGAAAATTCCCAAGGCTTCGATCGGGGGCTTCGAATTCGCTCGACCTCAGGAGATCTATTATCTCATTCTTGCTGGATGTCTTTTAGTAGTCTTTATCTCCTTACGATTGAAAGATTCTCGAATAGGACGGGCATGGATGGCCATGAGAGAGGACGAAGATGTGGCTCAGGCGATGGGGATTAATCTTGTCTCTACGAAACTATTAGCCTTTGCTACCGGAGCGGGTTTCTCGGCCCTCAGTGGAGCTATTTTTGCAACGAAGTTGAGTTCTGTTTATCCTCATAGTTTTAATGTGATGATTTCCATCAATGTGGTCTGCCTCATTATTGTTGGAGGGATGGGAAGTATTCCAGGGGTCATGGTGGGAGCTTTTGCCTTGGTTGGACTTCCAGAATTGCTCCGTGAATTCGCCGAATATCGGCTTTTAGTATACGGGGCTGCATTGGTGGCCATGATGCTGCTTAAACCTGAAGGCCTCTGGCCAGAGGCCATTCGGCGACGAGAGTTACATGAAGAGTTGTTAGAAGAAAAGAGTTCTGAGGATTCATTGAAAGAATCATCTGTTTAACGAGGGGAAAGGTGGCAATTCTTATCGCTAAGAAGGTGACGAAACGATTTGGTGGATTAGTGGCGGTAGACCGATTGGATTTGGAAATTCAGGAGAGGAGTATCCATAGTATTATTGGTCCGAATGGGGCAGGAAAGACTACCTTCTTCAATTGTGTCACCGGATTTTACCGACCTGAAGAAGGAGAGATTCTCTTTAATAGTCATTCCCTCATTGGACTTCTTCCGGATAAGATTGTCCGCTTAGGAATCTCGCGCACCTATCAAAACATTCGACTCTTTCCTAATCTAACGGCAATGGAAAATGTCCTGGTGGGTCTTCATGGCCATCTTAAATCGAATTTTTTTGGCATTGTGATAAATTCTTCTTTCACCAAAAAGGAGGAAGCGGAGGCCGCTGAGGAGGCCAGAAAACTTCTTAGATTTGTCAATCTTTCGGGCAAAGGAGATTTCTTGGCTAAAAATCTTCCCTATGGTGAACAAAGAAAGCTGGAGATCGCAAGAGCCCTTGCATCCAAACCCAAGCTTTTGCTTCTCGACGAACCAACAGCAGGTATGAACCCCAAGGAAACACAGGATATGATGGAGTTTATCCAACGCCTCCGGGATGAACTGGGGATTACGATTCTTCTGATCGAACATCAGATGAGGGTGGTGATGGGGATCTCCGAAATTGTGACGGTTCTCGATTATGGAGAAAAGATTGCTGAGGGTTCTCCGGCTGAAATTCAGAGGAATCCCAGGGTAATCGAGGCTTATTTAGGCCGAGGAAGTGCAGAAGAGGCTGATGCAGCGTAGCTTCGATATAAATAAATAGTTAAAAACTATGGAAAAGAAACTACCTTATGGCCTATCTTGAGATAAAAGATGTCCATGCTTATTACGGTCAAATCCATGCGCTTAAGGGGGTATCTCTCCACGTAGAAAAGGGAGAGATCGTGACGTTGATTGGCGCAAATGGTGCCGGGAAGAGTACGATGTTAAAGACCACCAGTGGTCTTCTCTCTCCTCGCCATGGATCCATCCGTTTTGAAGGTGAAGAACTCACCCGTTATCGCCCCCATGAGATTGTGGCCAAAGGAGTGGTTCAAGTACCAGAGGGCCGTCGAGTGTTTGGGCGCCTAACCGTAAGGGAGAATCTTGAGATGGGTGCCTTTGCCCTCTCCGATCCAAAACTCATTGAAGCAAATCTCGAAAGGGTTTTTAATCTTTTCCCGAGACTCAAAGAGCGTCAAAAACAGGTAGCTGGCACTTTAAGCGGGGGAGAGCAACAGATGCTTGCCACGGGCCGAGCATTAATGGCAAATCCGCGGGTTCTATTGATGGATGAGCCATCGATGGGGCTTGCCCCGGTTTTGGTAGATAATATCTTTAATACGATTCGACAACTCCACGCCGAGGGAACGACCATCCTATTGGTAGAGCAGAATGCACGAAAGGCCCTCGAAGTCGCCAGTCGTGGATATGTTTTACAATCAGGAGTGATTGTTCTTACCGATACTGCTAAAAATTTGCAGCGAAACGAGATGGTCCGTAAAGCCTATCTCGGAGAAACCTGAGCCCCTCCTGTCTCTTTTTTAACCAGAACTTTTTCAATTTTTGTCAAAAAGTCACCATCCCTTTATTTCCATATTTTATTTAAAAAAAATCATAAATAAAAACAGATAATTATAAAAGGTCAGGTTGTTTTTTTCATGGGCATAATTTTTGCTTAAACAAATAAAAAAACCGTTTAATTGGGAGAAATTCTATGTCATTAATAGAAAAAGATACGGTTTTGACAACAAATGAAGCAATTCAGTATTTAAAGATTTCAAAACCGACTTTTCTAAAGTATATTCATACGGGTAGGATTAAAGCCATCAAAGCTGGGAAAGGATGGCGAATCCTTCAATCAGAACTTTATCGTTTTTTACAAGGGAATCAGGCTTATTCAAACGAATGAATGTGAGTGTCAAAAAATGAGAAACCTAAAAATCCAGATGTCATTGGTAAGATTAAAAATCGAATTAGTCTCCCTTTTAATTTTGAAACGGCTTCTCAGAAAGATGAGAAAAATTTTCTGAGCGTCTTTCCTTAGGATCCCCTTTCAAAAAATTCTTTTACCCTTTTAATTGCACAGAACTCTCCACACATGGTACAGACATCGGGTGTGGTCGACTTTCCTTCCTCATGATAGCGTCGAGCCTTTTCTGGATCGATCGATAACTCAATCTGTCTTTCCCAATTAAATTCCCTTCGGGCTTTTGACATCTCGAAGTCCCGCTCGAGGGCTTTTCTGTTTCCTCTTGCGATATCAGCGGCATGACCAGCAATTCGGGTGGCGATCACTCCTTCCCGAACATCCTCTACGGAAGGGAGTTTCAGATGCTCCGAAGGAGTCACGTAACAGAGGAAATCTGCTCCTGCTTTACCGGCAATGGCTCCCCCGATAGCACAGGTAATATGATCGTAACCTGGAGAGATATCAGTGACCAATGGGCCTAATACATAGAATGGAGCTCCTTTGCAAAGTCTTTTTTCTAAGAGAATATTTGCCTCAATCTGGTCCAGAGGGACATGTCCAGGTCCTTCAATCATCACTTGAACCCCTTCGGCCCATGCCCTCTCGGTCAGTTCTCCGAGAATAATCGTTTCTTCCACTTGAGGTCGATCCGTGGCATCCGCCAGGCATCCTGGTCTTAGCCCATCGCCTAAACTCAGGGTGACATCATAAGACTTTGCAATCTCTAAAAGCCGGTCATAATATTCATACAGTGGATTCTCCCGGCCATTGTAAATCATCCATTCTACCAAAAAAGATCCTCCTCGACTCACCACGCCCAAAAATCGTTTTGCGTTTCTTAACCGTTCTATAGCATGACGGGTGACTCCACAGTGGAGGGTCATAAAGTCAACCCCTTCTTCGGCCTGCCGTTCAATCACCTCGAAGAGATCCTCAATTCTCATATGGGCCAAGGCTTTTCTTTCTTTAGCCGCTTTCACCGCCGCTTCATAGATGGGTACAGTTCCCACAGGGATAGAAGAGTGTCGAATAATCTCTCTTCGAATGGCATCGATATCTCCGCCAGTACTAAGATCCATGACCGTATCCGTTCCCGCTTGAATCGCGACTTCAAGTTTTTTTAACTCTTCCTCTAAATCGACATGGTCTGAAGAAGTTCCGATATTGGTATTTACCTTAATTCGAAGCCCTTCTCCGATTCCCACGGGTTTCACCCCTTTGTGATTTCGATTTGCAGGAATGACAATTCTTCCCGAGGCAATCTTCTCTCGAAGCCATTCTGGAGAAACCCCTTCCTCTTGAGAGACCCTTTTCATTTCTTCCGTGATGATTCCCTTTTGAGCCTGAATCTTCTGTGTCATCGAAAAAGTTTCCTCCTTCCTTAAGGGATTGGTCATTTAAAAGCCTTTAAAATCTTATTGACCACATCCATCGGATTTTTTCCTAAGATACGGATCATCGGTTCTTTTCCCACCTCTCCTTCATCATAAATAAAGTCCGGGATCCTCCTTTTCTTTTTCAGGACCTCCTGAACTCCCCACTCGAGGGAAGAGCCTTCGGTTTCCTTAGTCTCTTTGGGCTCAAGTCTTCGGTCAAAACACCCTCCTGAAAAGCCTTTCTCCTCCAGCCTTGCTACATTTTCTTTAGAGTATCGGATATTCATCGCAGAGCAGAACTCAGGATCCCGTTTCATGATGGTGAGGATGATCCGTGCCACATGCTGAGAGGCCCCAAATTCCGGATCTCCAAGGACAGCGATGGTCTCTCCCACTCGAATGATTCTTCCGGGAAAAGCAGCTACATCTCTTATTCCTTCTGCATAAGGAAGGGCATAACCTAAATTAGAGGAGACCTCTGGAATCAGATGACCGATCCGGTGCTCTTTCAATACCTGAATCGCCTTTTTTAACTCTTGAAGA
>JBDOIB010000218.1:0-2881 GCA_041082155.1 Thermodesulfobacteriota bacterium
TCCCTCTCTGTCCCTTTCTTTCCACGGTCGAGAAACCAGAGCATACACGGAAGGGTTACGGTATAGAACATATTCGGCCCTACGGCTACCATCACATCAACCGCTTTATCTTCGATAAGTTTCTTTCGGATTTCTAACTCAGAGGCCCTGGCATCTGCGGCTGAATTTGCCATCACAAAACCTGCCCTTCCCTTTTTATTCAGGGCGCTGTAAAAGATCTGAATCCAGAGATAATTGGCATTATCCACCTTTGGTAGCCCAAATGGAAACCGTGGGTCATCTTTGAGGCGATCCTTGTCCACTCGATCAACATTGAAGGGAGGATTGGCAAGGACGAAATCAAATTTGCCGACACTATTATGGAGGTCTTCGTAATAGGTATTTCCCTGTCTTATGTCTCCAGCCAGTCCATGGACAGCAAGGTTCATCTTATTGAGTCGAACAGTTTCTGCCACCCGCTCCTGCCCGTAAATCCTGATTTCCGCGGTCGGATTTTTCTTGTGGTTCTCCACAAACCGGGCGCTCTGTACAAACATACCACCCGATCCACAGCACGGGTCGTATACACGGCCATGAAACGGCTCCAGTATCTCCACAATAAGTTTGACGATAGAGGTGGGTGTAAAAAACTCGCCTCCCTTTTGACCCTCGGCCATAGCAAACTTACCCAGGAAGTATTCATAAATCTTTCCAAAGGCGTCTCCTTCAATGTCCATCGGGACGGAGGCCATAATCTTGAGAAGCTCTATAAGGGTGGGATTTTCAAGACGGTTATAAGTCTTCGGAAGGACGTCTTTGAGGTCAGGGTTTTCTGCCTCAATAGCCCTCATGGCATCATTGATTGCCTGCCCGATATTTGCACCCTCGGGGAGGGTGAGGAGATTCTGAAATCGAGCCTTCTCAGGCAGGTAAAGAACACCTTTGGCCTGGTAGTCCGCCTTGCCAATCTGTCTTCGTCCTGAGCCTTTTACTCCAAGTTCTTTCTGGGCGGCGGCGAATTTATGATCTGCATAGCGGAGGAAGATCAGACCCAGAACAGGAATTGAATATTCAGAAGCTTTGAGTTTTGAGTTCGCCCTTAACTCATCAGCCGCATCCCAAAGCCTTTTCTCGATCTGATTATTATTCCCAATGGCCATATCTTCCCTCACAAAATATAATCCATAATAAGTAATTCAATCGCTGTAAATATTGTCCCATATTTGAATTTTATTTTAGACTTAGCCCAAAAACTTTGTCAATAAAATCATGAAAACCTAAAGAAACCCTTCTGACATTTACAGATTCTAAAAAATTTCTTCTAACAATTTTTAAGTGTTTTCTCGGTCTTATGCTTCCGCATATACACTCTATAGGGGTAAAATGATTTGATAGGAATATTGATGAGGTCTTATGATAAGATTTTTCTGCTAAACTTTTTAAGATATATCTCTGTTTTGAGAAACCTATCATAATGGCTCCACTCCCTGTTAGGATCGGAGTATCTCAGATGGGACCAGAGGTGATTGAGGGTGGCATCAGACCCTTCGATAAGATGAAGCACAATGGCCTCGGGAGTAAGGGGTTTTATTGGTCGACCGTGATGGGAAACCACCATATGCCTCAGGAGCATAGAAAGCTCCCCGGGAAACTCCCTGAGCTGAGCTCTCTTCTCCTCCAGCATCAAAAGACCCAGAAAGATATGACCTAGAAGCCTCCCTTCGGTGGTGTAACCACGGGTCAAACCCCAGTTGAGTTCCTTTGTCTTCCCGATATCATGAAGGAAACAACCCGTAAGAAGAAGATCCCGATCGATCAGCCCGGAGAGCCTCTCAGAAGCGATGATCCCCTGACTCATGGTACTTACCGTATGCTCGAGAAGCCCACCGATGTAACTGTGATGATAGGAGAGCCCAGCAGGAGAGAGTCTTAAAGATTCCAAAAACTCCTTATCCCTCAAGAAAGCCTCTATTAATCTTCTGCAGTTTCTCTCTTCGATCATTTTTAAGAAAGAGAGCAATCTCTCGAACCAATGGGAGATTCCTCCTGGAACCATTTCAAAAAAGTCCCTGACCTTCACCTCCCGGGCCTCGGCCTTCCTTATCCTCCAGATATCCAGAACCAGAGAACCATTCAATATTCTCGGAACCCCCCTCACCTTCAAAAAAGTCCCTCTCCTCAAAGATTCCAAAAAGGATTCAGGCTCCTCCCAGAGATACCCGATCACTCTTCCTGTCCGGTCAGAAAGCCTGAGAAAGAGAAACTCCCTGCCACTCTTCGTTCTCCTGAGCCCAAAAGACTCAAGAAGAAAGAAGGAGGTAAACAGCTGATTGACCCTGAGATCCTTTACCATCACCTTCATTGAATACTCTATCCAGGATTCAATTAAGATATTCTTTATTGAATATTTATAACCTGAATAATAATATATCACACAAAATAATACATTTCAAATATTTTTTTATCATCTTGAATCACATTTTTAAAATCATATTGACAAAATACTCAGTAAGATATAAAAAGAAGGGGTATGATCAAATGTCATCTGTCGAGGCTCATGGGAGAGAGGAAGTTAAGGATTGCTGATCTTGCAAGGGCTATAGAGGTCAACCGTAGCACCATCACCCTTCTCTACTATGAAAAAGCAAAGAGGATTGAGCTTGAGGTCCTGGATAAGCTCTGCAGATACTTTGACTGCAAGATCAGTGATATCTTGGAGTATAAGGAAGAATGATTCTTTAGGTTTCTCCTCCCACTGGAATTCAAGAGGCATGATGGGAGGTGAAAGACCAATCAAAAAAAATTTTATCAAAGGTATGTTATTACTAATTCAAGATGTTAATTTTTTACTATTTTGAAATGTTAAGAAATGGAGATTGAGGGTTTTGTTTTTTTCCATAAA
>JBDOIB010000282.1:0-1239 GCA_041082155.1 Thermodesulfobacteriota bacterium
ATACTGTTTTTGATTTTCTGTATAAACGACTTCAATCAAAGCGTTTTCCCAGAGTTCACTTATCTTTTCCCCTGCCACTGAGTAAGTCATCGTTCCTGATTGGTCAATTGACATTTCTTCCGAATCAACCACCTTCTCTCCAGCAGGGCTTTTCACAGTGACAACTGCTGAGGACGGAATAATTTGAACTCCATTCTCATAAGCTTTGATTTCAATCAAAAAAGGCAACCCTCTAGTTGCCTCATCTTCTTTCAGAGTTTCTACTCTCATTTTTTCCTGGCTTTCTTTTCAGAAACCATTTCCTTTTCAGATTCCTTTTCAAGTTCTGCCAGATCCACCACTTGCCCGTTTACCACCCTTGCCACTTCTTCCGCATACTGCCGACAATTTGTGGAAGCTATTCCATTCCAGAAATCAAGGCCGCCCAAAACGCCCTTAAACAGAGGATCCGGATGTCTCACAAGATATATCGCCATTTCCTTCCTCCTTTGATAAGGAGAGGGACGCCCCGGATAGAGCGTCCCCCTTCCTTTTCATATTCATCCTATCAAGGCGCCGTAGTCACATAAGCCCAGGTCGTGAAAGAAGGGGAAGTTCCGCCTACAGTCCAAGCCAAACGGACATATTTTTTTGTGTTTGAGAATTCCTGGACATAAACACCTGTCGCATTAATCTGGTCAAACCGCGAATGAGCAATATCTGACCAAGTGGACCCGTCTTCAGATTCCTGAAGCTTGAAATCGATTGTGGGAGAAGTCCCGCCAACCGCTGTGATGTGAATGACCGCTTTCAATTTCCCCTTCAGATTAGGGCCGACCAGAACAGCACTGCCTTGACCGCTTGTTGTTATAGCGCCTGAAGCCTTCAATTCCAAAAGCGAATCATATTGAACCTGACTCATCCTTCACCTCCTTATCCGACAGTGGCGAGAATTCCCTTAAGCCGAGCGACAGCTCGTGGATGAAAGATCGCAATCCCAACATACCATTCAATTCTTACTCTCTTGGCCGGCTTCTGCTCCAGTTCATCAAATTTTCTGGTGTCAAGCGGCCCGCTCTGAATCGCTTCAAGATAGCCTTCCTCATTCCTTACAGCATAAATTGAACCCGTCTGGTTTGAAGAACCCTGGGTTTCATCAAACTCAAGAATTTCATTATCCAGGTTATCTCGTTCAATGATTCGGATCGGAATTCCCGCATATGTTTCAATCGGCCTTCCCCATTGATCAACCGTAGTTTT
>JBDOIB010000179.1:0-1212 GCA_041082155.1 Thermodesulfobacteriota bacterium
CACGGTAAAACGGGATGGGCAATGGGTAATCGGCAGTGATGATGTGCTTAGGATGGATGCGATTCCTTCCTCTCTGGCCATCATTGGGGGAGGGAGGAGAGGGGTTGAATTTGCTACCTTCTTTAAAAGTTTTGGAGCAGAAGTGACTCTCATAGAGAAGGAGAATCGGATCCTTTCCAAAATGGATCGGGAAATCTCGGTTCGTTATAAAGGGCTATTAACTAAAAACAAGGTCAGGGTATTGACGGAGACGGAAGTCCTTTCATCAGAAATCGATGAAAAAAATAAATCTATTCAACTCACTTTGATCCAAAAAGGGAAAAAAGAGAGGTTAGAAATACAAAAAGTTCTAATTGTAGCTGAAAGAAGAGGGGATACGGAGGGTCTTGAATTAGAAAAAGCCTCAGTGGCTCGAAGTAAAGGATTCATTTCTGTGGATCTCTCGATGAGGACTTCTAACCCCAATACTTATGCAGCTGGAGATGTGGTGGGAAAAGGATTTTATGCCCATAAGGCGTTCTATGAAGGAAGGATAGCGGTTGAAAATATATTAGGTAAAAAATCCGAGGTAAATTATCGGGTCATCCCGATTTGTCTATATGGAAATCCTGAGGCTTCCTCCATCGGCCTTACAGAAGAAGAAGCGGTGAGAGAGTATGGAGAAGTTCAGGTTGGGAAATTCCCTTTTATGGCCTGCGGTCGATCCATTGCCGAAGGAACCCAGGAGGGGATGGTAAAGATCGTTTCCGAAAAAAGATACGGAGAGGTTTTAGGGGTTCATATTCTTGGCCCGATGGCTACCGAATTGATTCATTTAGGAGCCATGGCCATGAAGTATGAGATTGGGGTGGAGGAGATTAAGGAGCTTATTTTTGCTCACCCCACATTTTCAGAAGCTTTCTTTGAGGCGGCTTTAGATACCTATGGAGAGGCTATCCATATGATGAAAGGATAAAGGAGTAAAAATGGCTACGACCGTGATTATGCCTAAACTCGGTTTAACCATGACCGAGGGGACGATTGAACGATGGTTGAAAAAAGAGGGGGATCGAGTCCAGAAAGGGGAACCTTTGGTGGAGATTATTACGGAGAAGATCAATTTTCAATATGAATCTCCCGCCTCAGGAATTTTACGAAAAATCCTCCATCATGAAGGAGAGGTGGTTCCGGTGGCCACCCCTATAGCTATCATTGCAGAAGAAGGAGAGGTCA
>JBDOIB010000381.1:0-10614 GCA_041082155.1 Thermodesulfobacteriota bacterium
GCTTGTTGATAGTCGGGTCCTGCGCAACAAAAGATTACAAACCCCGCCAGGTCCGGAAGGAAGCAACGGTAGTAATCCCTTTTGTGTGCCGCAGGGACGCCTGGCTATCAACAAGTTCATGTTAGAGCAAAACTGATGTCTTATTTAGTCCTTGCGAGAAAGTGGAGACCCCAGGTATTTGAAGAAGTCGTGGGGCAACGAACCATCACTCAAACCCTCCAGAATGCCATTGCCCAGAAGAGGGTTGCTCATGCCTTTCTTTTTGCAGGAGCAAGAGGGGTGGGGAAAACCTCCACGGCTCGAATTTTAGCGAAGGCCCTAAACTGCGAAAAAGGGCCTAACCTCAACCCCTGCAATCAATGTATTCACTGCAAGGAGATTACAGAGGGCCATTCCCTCGATGTGATCGAAATTGATGGGGCTTCTAATCGGGGAGTGGAAGAGATTAGAGACCTTAGGGAAAATGTTCGGTACACCCCTGCAAAAAGTCGATACAAGATCTATATCATCGATGAAGTTCATATGCTCACCCGAGAAGCGTTCAATGCCCTTTTAAAGACGTTAGAGGAACCCCCTCCCCATATTATTTTTATCTTTGCCACCACCGAACCCCATAAGATTCCGGCCACCATCCTCTCGCGATGTCAACGATACGATTTTAAACGAATCCCCTTAAAAGAGATTTTAAACACCTTAAAACGAATTGCTGAAAAAGAAGAGGTTCAGATCAGTCCGAGGAGCCTGATGCGAATTGCTCGGGAGGCGGAAGGGAGCATGAGAGATGCCCAGAGCCTTCTCGATCAGGTCATCTCTTACGGAGGAAAAGAGATTCGGGACGAAGAGGTGGAAGAGATCCTCGGGGTGATCGATCAAAAAATTCTCTATGATACGATCGAAGCCATCGCCGATCAGGATCCCCAGAGATGTATCGAGATCGTTCAACACCTCTATCATTATGGTTACGACATCCAGCATTTCTGCAGAGAGCTTCTTCAATATCTCCGGAATCTAATTCTCATTAAAGTGAGCAGAGAACCGGAAGCACTGTTAGACTTTGATGGAGAGGAGTTAGACGGATTAAAGAAACAGGCAGAAAAATTCAGATTCGAGCACTTGGATCACCTCTTTCACCTTCTCTTAAAAGGGGAACAAGAGATCGTCCAATCCACCTTTCCCAGAATCATGCTTGAAATGACTTTGATCCGTATGGCCACGTTGAGATCCCTTCTTCCCATTGACGAAATTATTGAGAAATTGGAGAAGATGGGAGGAGAAAAAGAGAAAAGAGAAGGCTTTAAAAAAGAGACGATTCAAGAGAGGGCTCAAGCCCCGGCCAAAGGTTCTCCTTCCAATAAGGAAAACGCCAAGGAGATGAAACTCCAGGAGTCCATCCCCTCTCCAGAGGGACGTCAAGAGATTCACTTCTCTGAAGGAGAAAAAAAGTTGGAAAATGACCGCTCCTTTGAGGAAGAGACCTGGAAGGAATTGCTCAACTTCACCCGTGGGAAGAATCCCATCCTTGGCTCCTTTTTGTCTTTTGGGACACCTCTTCATCTCGATGAGGAGAGGGTTGAGATTGGGTTTGAGAAGGATTCCTTCCATTATGAACGAATATTAGAAAAACCATACAGAAGTCAATTGGAATCCATCTGTCAAGAATTTTTTAATAAAAAGATGAAAGTCGTGATTTCTTCATTGAGAGAAGGAGGAAAGGAAAAAACCAATCCAAATGTTCCAAAGAGTTTTTCATCCTCCAAGGGAGAAACCTCTAACCTTCGAAACGATGAACACTTAATAATCCAGGAGGCCCTTCGCCTTTTCAATGGAAAGATTGTGGAAAAATAAAGAGACAAGGAGAGTTCAATGACAAAGGGATTTGGGAACATCCTGAAACAAGCACAACAGATTCATGCCAAAATCACCAAACTCCAGGAAGAGATGGCCTCTAAAACCATCGAAACCTCTGCTGGGGGTGGGATGGTCCAGGTCGTGATGAATGGAAGACAGGAAATTCTTTCTCTTCGGATTGATCCAGAGGTGGTCAATAAAGAGGATATCGAGATGCTACAGGATCTAATTATGGCTGCCGTTAATGAGGGCATCCGGAAATCCCAAGAGATGATGATGGAAGAGATGAAAAAGATCACCGGAGGATTGAGTCTTCCTGGACTCTTTTAAAAGGGAAAGAGAAGATTTTAGATAATGTCGAGCTATGCTAAACCCATCGAATCCTTAATCGAAGCCTTAACCAGACTTCCAGGAATTGGCCGGAAGACAGCCTTAAGGTTGGCTTCTCATATTCTTCGTTCCAGTCTTTCGGAAGCCCAGGCTTTGGCCCGGGCTATCCTGGAGGTAAAAGAGAAGATTCGACTATGCTCCATCTGTTTTAATTTAACCGATGAAGATCCGTGTCCCATTTGTAAGGATGAGCAAAGGGCCCAAGAAATTCTCTGTATCGTGGAAAGCCCCAATGACCTCATGGCAATTGAGAACACAGGGGTTTATCGAGGCCGTTATCATGTGCTTCATGGAGCTATTGCCCCACTCGAAGGAATAGGTCCTGAACATTTAAAAATCAAAGAACTGATGGAACGACTCCAGAAGGAAAAGGTAAAAGAAGTGATCCTTGCCACCAATCCCACAGTAGAAGGAGGAGCCACCGCTCTTTATCTGACTGACCTCATCAAACCCTTGGGAATCAAATTAACCCGAATTGCCTCCGGTATTCCGGTTGGAGGAGAGATCGAATATTCGGATGGGATGACTCTCACTCAAGCCCTCGAGGGAAGAAGAGAGGTATAAATTTTTTTATTTTCCTTGACATTTTTTTTAAAAAAGGTTAACGTTAACGCAGAATTTAAAAATGAAAAAATCTATTTTTTATTAACAATCTGTTTTTATTAAACTTTTTAATCCAATAACTAGGATGGAGAATCCAAGATGATTGAAATTCGATTTCATGGAAGGGGTGGACAGGGGGCAGTGACTTCAGCAGAACTATTGGCCCTTGCAGCCATTGAAGAGGGGAAATATGCACAAGCCTTCCCAAGTTTTGGGCCTGAGCGAAGAGGAGCTCCGGTGGTGGCCTTCTGTCGAATTGATGACCAACCTATTCGAATTCGTGCCAACATCTATGAGCCAGATATTGTGGTGGTCCTCGATGCCTCCCTACTGAAAATAGTCAATGTGGCCTCTGGTCTTAAGCCAGAGGGACTGGTGGTTACGACCAGCAGTGATTCTCCCGAAGCAGTTAAAAACCTTCTGAAAATAAAGAATCGAATTGGGGTGGTCGATGCCGTAAAAATAGCAAGAGAGATTCTTGGCCTCCCGATTACGAATACGACCATGCTGGGCTCCCTGGTAAAAACGGCAGGATTGGTCAAAAAAGAATCTTTCATATCCCCCTTCAAAGAACGCTTTGGCCGAATCGCCGAAAAGAATATCTCTGCTTTTGAAAGAGCCTATCAAGAAACTGTTATTGTTTAATACCATTTTAAATGGAAAGAGGTTGAGAGAAATGACTAAACCTGAATACGAATGGACATGGAAGGAATTACCGGTTGGCAACGTCATTTTAGAACCAGGAAATGCCAGCCAGTATCGAACAGGAGATTGGAAAACCCTCAAACCTATTCTGAATAAGGAACTCTGTGTGCATTGCGGCCTATGTTATATTTACTGTCCGGATATGGCCTATCATCTGGACGAAGAAGGGTATTTCATGGTGGATCTTTTTTACTGTAAAGGTTGTGGAATCTGTTCCAAGGAGTGTCCCACAGGGGCCATTTCGATGGTCTTAGAGGAGGAAAAATAGATGGGAAAAAGAATTGGAATGGAGGTTTCGATTGCAGCCGCTGAGGCGGTAAAACAGTGCAATGTGGACGTCATCTCAGCTTATCCTATTACCCCTCAGACCCATATTGTAGAGAAACTTTCAGAATTGGTGGCCAACGGAGAGCTCGATGCAGAATTCTTTTGTGTTGAATCGGAGCATTCCGCTCTGAGTGTCTGTGTGGGGGCAGCTGCGGCAGGAGCCAGGGCGTTTACCTGTACGAGTTCTCAGGGGTTGGCGTTAATGAGTGAAATTACATTTATTGCCTCAGGGCTAAGACTTCCCATGCTCATGATCCTTGCCAATCGAACCCTCTCTGCCCCTCTGAGCATCTGGAACGATCACAGTGATGCGATGATGATTCGGGATTGTGGTTGGATTCAATTCTTTGTTGAGAATGGGCAGGAGGTTTATGATCATGTGTTCATCTCCTACCGGCTCGGAGAAGACCCATCCGTTCTCTTCCCAGTGATCATTAATATGGATGGTTTTATTTTAAGTCATGTGATCGAACCGATTGAACTCATTGAACAGGAAAAGATCGATCAATTCCTTCCCCCCTATCAGCCTCTCTACCGACTTCATCCGGATAGACCGGTTACGATGGGGGCCTACGCCCTTCCCAGTATCTTTATGGAGACCAAAAAGGCTCAGGAGGTCGCCCTCCGAGCCTCCATGCCAAAAATTCTTGAGACATGGAAAGCTTTTGGCGAAATGACAGGACGGTATTATTCCCCTGTTGAAACCTACAAGGCTGACGATGCGGAGACCCTTCTCGTGACGATGGGAAGCTTCGGAGAAACAGCCTCGGTAGCCGTCGACCAAATGAGAAAAGACGGAAGAGCGGTCGGTCTCGTGAAGATTCGTCTGTGGCGTCCCTTTCCTTTTGAAGCCTTCAAAAAGGCTACGCTCCATGCCAAACAGTTGGTGGTGATCGACCGTGCGATTTCGGTTGGGGCCTGTGGACCTGTCGCTTCAGAAATTAAAGCAGCCCTCTACGGTGAACCGGTTAGGCCTTCGATCTATAATTTTGTGGCAGGAATTTCGGGTCGGGACGTAGCTCCTTCCGATTTCATTAAAATGGTGGATAAAGCGGAAGTCGAGATTGAAGAAGGAAACCGAGAGGGTTTTGAACTTTATGGGGTGAGAGAATGACAGAAAAATTAAATGTCTTTGCGGTTCGAACTTTAACTCAAAAGGAATATTTCGCTCCGGGCCACCGATCCTGCCAGGGATGCGGGGAGGCTTTAGCAGTGAGACTTGTCCTTAAGGCCTTGGGGCGAAACGTGATTGTTGCAAACGCAACGGGATGTATGGAAATTGTCTCCTCCCCACTTCCCTTTACCTCATGGCGAGTTCCTTGGATCCATGTCGCTTTTGAGAATACAGCAGCAGTGGCCTCCGGAATCGAAGCGGCCCTGAAGGTGCTCATGAGAAAAGGACGGATCTCTAAAAAGAAGATTGTGACCCTCGCGATGGCTGGAGACGGCGGAACCGCAGATATAGGGCTTCAGGCTCTCTCGGGGGCCCTCGAAAGGGGGCACGATTTTATATATGTATGCACTGATAACGAAGCCTATATGAATACTGGGATCCAGAGGTCCTCTTCTACTCCTTTTGGAGCGTCTACGACGACCTCTCCAGCCGGTCGAATGAAAATGGGTCAGATCACCTGGAAGAAAAATATGGCGGCTATTGCTGCTGCCCATAATATTCCTTATGTAGCGACCGCCTGTCCGAGCTATCCCATTGATCTGGTTCAGAAGGTCAAGAAGGCCGCTGAGATTCAGGGACCTGCGTATATTCACATCCTTTCGGTCTGTCCTACCGGATGGAGGTCTGCTCCAGAACTTTCAATCAAATTGGGACGACTGGCAGTCGAGACAGGTATCTTTCCCCTTTATGAGGTGGAATTTGGAAAGTATCATTTGAGTATTGATTTTCCAAAACTAAGGCCCGTCACGGATTACATTAAACATCAGGGAAGATTTCGACACCTTACCCAAGAGATGATCGAAGAGATTCAAAAACGTGTCCTTCAGGAATATGAAGATTTGAAATGGAAGGCCACCAGAGGAGTGGGAAATGGAAACATCAAAGGTTGATCTCATCATTCAAAAATATGGGGCAGAGCCCTCTTCGATTTTGGCCATTCTACAGGATATTCAGGCCGAAGAGAAATATCTTCCTAAGGAGACCCTTGAATATGTCTCTCAAAAAATGAGAATTCCTTTAACGAATATCTTCCGAATTGCCACCTTTTATAATGCCCTAAGTCTCAAGCCAAGAGGTAAGCACAAGATCGACGTCTGTCTCGGAACGGCCTGCCATGTCCGGGGCGCCGAAAGAATTTTAGAAAAATTGAAAAGAGAATTGGGAATCTCCGTAGGAGAAACCACCAAGGATAAACGGTTTACCCTTGAATCGGTCCGATGCCTCGGGTGCTGTAGTCTCGGCCCAGTGGCTGTGGTCGATGGAAAGGTCTTTGGAAAACTTTCTCAGGAGAAGGTGGGGGCTCTTCTGAAGGAGTTTAAATAAAAGGATTCCACCCTTTTCTTAACCGGAAAGAAGAAAGGGGAAGAGGTAAAAAAGATGAAGATTCTAAATAAAGAAGACCTAGAAAGAATTCGAGAAGAGGGACTTAAAAAACTCTTTCCTCCAGAAACAAAAATCTCTGTGGGAATGGCCACCTGTGGTCTTTCCACAGGGGCCGATAAGGTGTATGAAGCTCTTTTAAAGGAGGTGGAGCAATCAAAACTTCCCGTACGGGTCACCCAAACGGGTTGCATTGGATTCTGTCAAAGAGAGCCTGTGGTGGATATTCTCAGTCCAGGAAAACCGAGAATCTTCTACCAAGAAGTGACTCCGGAGAAGGCTGTCGAAATTCTTCACCGATGGGCAAACAATGAGGTCGTCAAGGATTGGCTCTTCTTTAAGATGGAGAAAGAAGAGTGGATTGGAGAAGATAAATATTTTGATTATTCGATTCAATCAATTCCGAAGGGAATCGATGGAATCCCTTCCTACCCAGAGGTTCCTTTTTATCGAAAACAGTTGAAGATTGCCTTAAGAAATTGTGGTTTTATTAATCCTGATCATATTGAGGAGTATATTGCCAGAGGGGGATACTTTGCTTTAAGAAAAGCCCTTTTCGAGATGAAACCCGAGGAGATTATTGAAGAGGTAAAACGATCCGGCCTTCGAGGAAGAGGGGGAGCTGGATTTCCAACGGGGAATAAATGGGAAGCCTGTCGAAGAGCCAAAGGAAGTCCAAAGTTTGTGCTATGCAATGCAGATGAGGGGGATCCAGGGGCTTATATGGATCGGAGCGTTCTGGAAGGAGATCCTCACAGCGTCATTGAAGGAATGATCATTGGCGCTTATGCGATTGGGGCCAATGAAGGGTTTATCTATGTCAGAGATGAGTATCCCCTGGCCATCCAGAAACTTCAAATAGCCATTCGACAGGCCGAAGAAATGGGTTTGTTAGGAGAGAATATCTTTGGAACGGGGTTTTCTTTCAGGATTCATCTATTCCGGGGAGGTGGGGCTTTCGTCTGTGGGGAATCCACGGCATTGATGGCCTCTATCGAAGGAAAAGTTGGGGAGCCAAGAGCCAAACACATCCATACGACCGAAAGTGGATTGTGGGAAAAACCGAGTAACCTCAACAATGTGGAAACGTGGAATAATGTTCCGATCATCCTATTAAGAGGAGCAGATTGGTACTCAAAGATTGGAACAGAGAAGAGTAAAGGAACAAAGGTCTTCTCTATCGTTGGAAAAGTGAACCATACGGGTCTCATTGAAGTGCCCATGGGCATCACTCTAAGGGAAATTGTTTATGAGATTGGTGGTGGGATTCCTGAAGGGAAAAAATTTAAGGCGGTTCAAACCGGAGGGCCTTCCGGTGGATGTATCCCAGAATCCCTTCTCGATCTCCCGGTCGATTTTGATCGATTGACGGAAGTAGGATCTATGATGGGATCGGGTGGAATGATTGTTATGGATGAATCCACTTGCATGGTCGATGTGGCTAAATATTTCATGGACTTTTTGAAAGGGGAATCCTGCGGGAAATGCACCTCTTGTCGAGAAGGAACAAAGCGGATGCATGAGATTTTAACCGAGATCAGCGAAGGTCGAGGCAAACCCGAACATCTTCAACTGCTTGAGGAATTGGGCTGGGTTACAGCAGAGGCCTCCCTATGTCAATTGGGAGGAACCGCTCCTAATCCAGTTCTCTCCACTCTTCGATATTTTAGAGAGGAGTATGAAGAACATATTCTCAATAAGAGATGCCCAGCAAAGGTCTGTAGGCCTCTCCTTCGTTATCGCATTCTGGAGGAGGCTTGTACAAGGTGTGGAAGATGCGCAAAAGCCTGTCCTGCCGAGGCTATTTCGGGAAAAAGAAAAACGAAAAAGGACGAGGGAGTTCCGTTTAAAATTAATGAAGAAAAGTGTATTAAATGTGGGATGTGTGTTGAGGCTTGTAAATTTGATGCCATAGAAATTCAATAAAGAGATCATAGGAGAACCTATATGATTTCCTTTACGATTGATGGAGAACAGGTTGAAGGGAAAGAAGGCCAAAATCTCCTGGAAGTCGCGTTAGATGCGGGTTTTGAGATTCCCCACCTCTGTTATCATGAATCGGTCAAACCCTATGGAGCTTGTCGTCTCTGCCTGGTGGAAGTCGAGAGGCATGGTCGGAGGAGAATGACTACGTCCTGTACCTATCCTGTGCTCGAGGGAATCCAGGTTTTTACTTCGACCGAGAAAGTGCTCAGGGCCCGCCGAATGATCATGGAACTCATTCTGGCGATGTGTCCAGGAGACAAAAAGCTTCAAGAGATGGCCAGAGAGATGGGAGTCGAGGAGATCCGTTTCAAAAAAGAGGATAAGGATTGTATCCTCTGTGGGCTGTGTGCCCGGGTCTGTGAGGAGATCGTCGGAGCCCATGCCATTCAATTCGCCTTTCGAGGGGATCGAAGGGAACTTGTCCCACCCTTCCAGGGAGAAGCCACAAACTGCATTGCCTGTGGAGCTTGTGTGGTGGTCTGCCCTGTGAATGTCATCGGTATGAAAGAGGAAGGAGATGAACGGACCATCACTCGCTGGAAACGAACCCTCAAGATGAAGCAGTGTAAGATCTGCGGAAATTATTTCGCGCCTTGGTATCAATTGGAGAAATTTAGAGAAAAGGCAAACCTCCCTAAAGATTTCTTCGATGTCTGTTATACCTGTCGAAGTTGAAATTCCTCCCCTATTGAATTATAATTTTTTATAATAAGTTCGGAGGTGGGGAACATGGTCCATGTCAAATGGGAGCCATTTCGGGATCTGATGAGGATGCAAGATCGCATGACCCGTCTCTTTGATGAAACCCTCTCCCGCATCTTCAAGGAAGAAATGCCTGGTGGAGGATGGTCTCCACCTGTAGATATTATTGAACGTGAAAAAGAAGTGATTTTAAAGATGGACCTTCCTGAACTCAATCAAGATGAAATTGAGATTAAGGTTGAGGAGAATACTCTGATCATTCAGGGAAATCGAAAACTCCTTAAAGAAGTAGAGGACGAGCGTTATATCCAGATCGAACGCCCCTACGGCCCTTTTCGAAAGACGTTTACTCTGCCAAGAATCATCAACCAAGAAGAAATAAAAGCCTCTTATAAAGATGGAATGTTAAAGATTGTCCTTCCTAAAAAACCAGAGGTTCAACCTAAACAGATTCTTATAGAAACGACTTAACTTTCCTCCAGAAACTCCCCCTTTTAATAAAATTTTCTTATTTTTGGGGGACCTTTTTCCAATCCGAAAGGAATCTCTCGATTCCAATGTCGGTCAGAGGATGACGGACCAGCTGCTCGATAACCTTATAAGGAACAGTGGCCACATCCGCTCCAATGAGGGCTGCCTCGAGAACATGAATGGGATGTCGAATACTTGAAACGATCACCTGCGATTCAAATTGATAGTTTTCAAAAATGGTCACAATCTGTTCGACCAACTCCATTCCGGTCTGTGAGATATCATCCAACCTTCCAATAAAGGGACTGACGTAAGTGGTTCCTGCCTTTGCGGCAAGCAAAGCTTGGGTAGGAGAAAAGACAAGAGTGGTATTTGTCTTGATCCCCTGGCCAACGAGACTCTTTACGGCCTTCAATCCTTCAGAGGTCATTGGAATCTTTACCACGATGTTATCTCCTATCTTGGAAAGCTTTTGTGCCTCTTCGATCATTTCCTCCGCCTTTAGGCCAATGACTTCGAGACTAATTGGAAGCTGTCCAATGATGCTACAGATCTCACGAACGAGAGACTCGAAAGGTTTCCCCTCTTTAGAAATGAGGGTTGGATTCGTCGTCACTCCGTCAATCACCCCCATCTCGTAAGCTTTACGAATCTCATCCGGATTGGCCGTATCGATAAAGATCTTCATTTCCAACCTCCTCTTTAGATAAAAAAATAGGTGGTAAGAATCCTCTCCTACCACCGTTGAGATAGAACCTCTAAAAATTCTGGGATATCCTTTTAAGGAAGGGGCCTCAGTTCAACTCTTCGATTCTTAGCCCTCCCTTCCTCGGTTTTATTATCTGCTACAGGCCTTGTGGAACCGTATCCTTTTACAATCAATCGATTCTCCTCGATTCCAAACTTATCCATCAGATACTTCTTTACACTCTGAGCCCTTTTCTCCGATATCTTCTGATTCACCTTCTCTGGTCCTCCTGAATCCGTATGCCCTCCGATTTCAACCTTGATTTCAGGATTCTTCTTCA
>JBDOIB010000388.1:0-4616 GCA_041082155.1 Thermodesulfobacteriota bacterium
TTCGTTTGAGAGGAATTCATTTCAAAGATTCCCTACAGGTCATCCCCAAATGCCATCAATAGGTTTATGACAATGGCGGCATGCTCCTTTGACGACATCATTTTTTAAGACTCGAAATCCAATCCTCTCAATAATCCTCTGACCACAGTGGGGACAGTAAGTATCCTCTCCTTCCTCCCCTGGGATATTCCCACAGTAAACATATCGAAGCCCTACCTTCATCCCGATCTTCCTGGCCCGATGAAGGGTTGAAGCAGGGGTCCTCGGAAGATGAAGCATTCGGTAAGTAGGATAGAAGGCGGAAATATGCCATGGAACGTCTGCCCCTAAAGAAAGAATAAATCTTGCAATCTGTTCAAACTCTTCATCCGAATCATTTAAGGTCGGAATGACAAGCGTCGTCACCTCTACCCAGATTCCCAATTCCCTCATCAATTTTAAATTTTCAAGAACAGGGGAAAGGCTAGCCTTGCAGACCTCCTTATAAAATTTCTCTTGAAAACTTTTCAAATCCACATTGGCTGCATCGAGATAAGGCTGAATCGTCTGAAGGGCTTCTTTTGACATATATCCGTTGGTGACAAAAATATTCTTAATGCCTTTTTGTTTGGCCAGAATCGAGGTTTCATAAGCATACTCAAAATAGATCGTAGGCTCGGTATAGGTGTAGGAGATGGATTGGCATCGATATTGTTCAGCTAGCGAAACAATTCGGTCAGGGGAGATGGAAGACCCTTCGATGCGTTTCTCATCGATGGGCATCTGGGAGATCTCATGATTCTGACATTGAAGGCATCGGAAATTACATCCTACCGTGGCTATGGAAAAAGAGGTCGACCCTGGAAGAAGATGAAAAATAGGCTTCTTTTCAATAGGATCCACATTCATAGAAATCACTCGATTATAGACGAGACTATACAGTTTCCCCTCTCGGTTCTCTCTTACCCCACAGATTCCCCTTTTGGAGGGAGAAATATGGCAACGATGATGGCACAGATAACACTCCACTCTTCCTTCTGCTAAAGGCCGATAAAACATGGCTTCCTTCATGATCTCTTCCTTTGAGGGATAAACAGGTTTCTATAGATCAAAATAGGGCAGTTGTTTAAGGACATATTCCCGGATGGCCTGTGGAGCAGGAAGATCCCAGAGAACCCGTTTCTTCTCAATCAAGGGAATAAGCAGATCCTGAAAGCGGCCCCCACAGGAACATCTTTCCACCCCACGAGGAGAGCGGCTCCGGCTTGTTTTTAAAGGAATCATCCTATCCTGAAAACATTTGGAACATCGGAGAACCCTCTTTGAACCTGACATCTTTCCCCTTTTGGCGATCGGTTTCCCATCAATCTCAATGATGTCCATCGCAAAATCGATCACCCGGGCATTGGTGATGGATGTCCCCACTCCATAAGCATCCACCACCGGATTGAGACTCAAAATTCTCTTTTCATCCAATCCCCCGCTCACATAAATCTTGACATGACCATATCCTCGGAGATTAAGCTCCCACCGGATCTCTTCGATAATCTTCTGAAAGTCTCCCCGACGGGAACTCGGGGTATCCAGCCTGACCCCGTAGAGCCTCTTCCCCAAAGCCTCAGCCACCCGAATCGCTTCGATCTTCTCATCATTAAACGTATCAATCAAAGAAACCCTCTTGACTTTCGGGTCAATCACCTCATCAAAGGCCTTTGTCGCTTCCACCGTGTCTCCAAAAAGAAGAATCAAGGCATGGGGCATGGTCCCTGAGGGCTCCTCATGCAGCATCTCGGCATCCTTGACCACCGAAACCCCGTCACATCCACCAATAAATGCACTCCGTTCCACCATCGGTGCAATGACCGGATGTATGCGCCTTGCCCCAAAACTGATCACCCTCCGATCCCCGGCAGCCTTCTTGCACCGTGCAGCCTTCGTCGCCACTCCCGAAGCCTGGCAGAGAAGACCCAGAATCGAGGTTTCGTAGAGTCCAAATTCGGTATATCTCCCTTCAATTTCCATAACCGGCTCATAGGCTCGAAAAATGGTCCCCTCTTTCATCGCCCTGACATTAACATCAAGATCCTTGAGAAGATAGATGGCCTCCTCAATCCCTGCTAGAACCCCCCATCCATAATCCTCTGGAAATCGCTTGGCAATGAATTCGGCTTTTACCCATCGGTCAATCTTCTTTGCCCGGAGGACCTCCATCGTCCTTGAAAAATAGACATCCGTATACTTTCCAGCCTTTATGTCCTTAGGATCAGCAATATGAAACATCGCTTCTTCTCCAAGAAGATGATTTTTAATTTATCATTATATAGCAGAAATTGACCTCCTCTGTCCACAAAATTATTTGCTCTGGTGCCATGCCTCACTGAAAGAGGTGAGTGAGGGATTACGCTCTGGTCATGTTAAATCAATTCACCTCCTATGGGGTTTCGGAAATCCCTCTTACGGGGTTAAACCTATTCTCATCCTTCACGAAATGAATAGGTCCCCGGGGGTTGATTTTTAACGAGAGTCTGTGCAAGGATAAGGCTATATGAAAAACACAGAGATTCATGGATACTTATATATTTTAATTGGAGCCACCCTTTGGGGTGTTTCAAGTGTGATTGCAAAGGCGCTCTTTAATATCGGCCTTCCTCCTGCCGAACTTGTACTTATTCGATTAACCCTTGCCACCCTCATCCTTTTCTTCATCCTTCTTTTGAAAAATCCGAAAAAGATATTCATTTCCATTAAGGATCTTCCTTACTTTATGATTTTAGGGGGAGTGGGAGTGACAGGGATGCAGTTCTTTTATTATTATACCATCAGTCAAATCCAGGTGGGTCCTGCAATCCTTCTTCAGTATCTTCAACCTATATGGGTCTCATTTTATGCTTTCCTCTTTCAACGGGAACCTGTGAATCGGTCAAAAATGATTGCACTCTTTTTGGCCGTAGGAGGGTGTTATTTTGTCGTGGGAGGGTATGAGATAGACCTTCTCTTGCTCAACCGGGTGGGGATTCTAAGTGGTCTGATCGCTTCATTCTTCTTTACCTTTTATGCCCTGTATGGAGAAAAGGGATTAAAAAAATATGACCCATGGACACTCATCCTGTATGGGTTTGGATTCAGTGCTTTGTGTTATCTTTTTTATATTTCACCATTAAAAATTATTCGTGATCATCATCCTCTTAAAGTCTGGTTCGCTTTCATTTACATTGCTATCTTCTCTACTCTCCTTCCCTTTGGATTCTATTTTAAGGGAGTTGAACGAATCAGAGCCACCCGAGCAAGCATTACGGCTACCTGGGAGCCTGTAATTGCAGGGATCGCCGCATATTTTTTTCTTGGAGAAGTGCTCACCCCATTCCAAATCTTGGGAGGACTTTCAGTCATTGCTGCTCTCATCCTCCTTCAAATGGCTAAAGAGAAAGCCTCGATAAGCACCCCGATGGAACTTCGTCAATCCCTTTCTTCATCATCTTTCTCTTTAAAGAACAGGATTGAAGAGAATGATTTATAAATTTTTGGCTGATTTGGTGGTCCTCCTCCATTTTCTCTGGATCCTCTTCCTCTTTCTGGGCGCCCTCTGGGGAAGACGGAACAGACTCATCAAAATCTTCCATCTCGGCGGCCTTGGATTTGCTATCCTTCTTCAAACTTTTGATTGGTATTGCCCCCTGACCTACCTTGAGATTTGGTTAAGAGCCAAACATTATTCCGGTATCGTTTATACCGGGTCTTATATCATCTACTATTTGGAAAGATTAATTTATCTTGAAATATCTCCATTTCTCATTTTGATTTTTACTCTTCTGTTAAGTGCATTTAATTTCTGGATTTATCTAAAAAAATCGGTAAGAATATCAACCATAAAAAACCTGTGGAGGAAAGGTAATGAATGTAGAGAATCAAAGATTATTTGAACGGTTTAAACATCTGGCGCAAATTCCGGGAGCGAGTGGTTTTGAAGAGAGAGTCATTGAGTTCATCTCAAAGGAACTTCAAAAAATAATTCCCAATGTTTCAATCGACCCGATGGGAAATGTAGTGGCCAAATTAGGAGATGGAAAGCGATCCATAATGATCTGCTGCCATACCGATGAAGTGGGCTTAATGGTCAAATATATTGATCCAAAGGGATATATCTTTTTTGATCTCATTGGTTTGATTGACGAAAGGGTGCTACTGAGTTGCAAAGTGGATATCTGTTCTGAGAATGGAATTTATACAGGAGTGGTAGGCGTAAAAAATCCTCATCTGATGAGTCCGGAGGATTTGAAACGCCCGATTTCTTTATCAGATCTTTGGATTGATATTGGGGCCGAAAGTGCAGATGAAGTTAGAACCTGGGGGATCGAAATAGGAGATCCAATTGTTTATCACCCAATTTTTCAGTCGGTTGGGAAAGATTCGGTTATCAGTAAATCGATTGATAATCGGGCCGGTTGTGCAATCCTGATAGAGATGGCCGAACGGATGGAACAAGAAAAAATGGATTATCAACTATTACTGGTGGCCGCGGTTCAGGAGGAAGTTGGGTCGAGGGGAGCCAAGGTGGCGGCTCAGACACTTCAACCAGATATTGCTATCATCCTTGATACCGTGCCTGCCAGAGATCCCATCACTCCACCTCAACAAGC
>JBDOIB010000395.1:0-5728 GCA_041082155.1 Thermodesulfobacteriota bacterium
TTCTCCTTTAATGGCAGGCCCTCTCGCTTTAGAATAGCTTGGGGTAATCCAGTCAGCCTCCATTTCACTCCATTTAAAAAAAGGCATCTCTATTCACCTCCGTTTTGCTAATTTTTATTATTCTCTTTAAAGATAAGTTTTCATTACATATTTTGCCTAACTTTTCAACTTTTTCTTTTTTATAATTTATAGATGAATGTTGAACATCTTTTGACATTAATTTTTTTTTGATTTATTATTTTAAAAATTTATTGAATTAAAATAAGAGGGAAAAGGACTATGATATCTAAAAAATTAGTGATGAGAGAAAAATTATCTGGAATATTCGCTCCGATTACCACTCCATTTGATGAAAAAGGCCAACTTCTCTTAAATGAATTGGCCTCAAATATCCAAAAACTCAATAAGAGTTCACTCCGAGGATATTTAGTTCTTGGAACGAATGGAGAGTTTAAAAGTCTCTCGGAGAAAGAGAGAAAAAAAGTTTTAGAGACAGTAATTCAGAATGCAGCAGAAGATAAAGTGATCATGGCAGGAACTGGACGTGAATCCACAGAATGCTCAATTATCGATACGAAAGAAGCAGCAGAGATGGGAATTCACTTTGCCAGTCTGATTGCTCCATCCTTTTTCCATAAACGGATGACGGATCCAATTCTTTTGAGACATTTCTATAGAATTGCAGATGAATCACCCGTGCCAGTTCTTTTGTATAATAATCCAGAAGTTGCAGTAATTACTTTCAGTACCAATTTAATTGCGGAGGTTTCTAAACACCCCAATATTGTTGGGATGAAGGATAGTTCTAAAGGCAATTTTGCCTCATATCTTATGGTTGCCGATTCTGATTTTAACCTTCTGGCAGGATCGGCCAACTTCTTTTTTGAAGCACTAGTCATGGGTGGTGTGGGTGGGGTCCTTTCCATTGCTAATTTTTCACCGGATCTCTGTTGTAGGGTGTATGGCTTATGGAAAGAAGGACAACTAGAGGAGGCTAAAAAAGAACAATTTAGATTGATGAGGCTCAATCAAAAGGTCTCAGGAAGATTTGGGGTGGCAGGTGTAAAAGCAGCGATGGATCTTTTTGGATTTTATGGGGGACCTCCTCGATCACCTCTTTTACCTCTCACCCCCGAGGAAAAGAAGAAGTTAGAGGAAGATCTTAAAAGTTTTGGGTTTATTAATTAAATCCTAAGAATGGAGGTTGCCGATGGGAAAGAGAAAGACTCTTTATCTTCATGATATGACTTATCAAGAGGTGGCTGAATATCTTAAGACTTGTGATGTGGTGATGGTTCCAATGGGAAGTTTGGAACGTCATGGTGCCCATATCCCCTTAGGATGTGACGCCCTTACCACTTGGGAAGTGGTGAAACGGGCCTCTGAGAAAGCTTCTATCATTTATACCCCAATTATCCCATATGGATACTCACCTCACCACATGCATCATATCGGAGAAGGAACAGGAACCATTACCCTTTCGGGAGAAACCTATCGACGATTAGTATACGATATTGGGAAATCCCTCATCTATCATGGTTTTAATAAAATTGTTTATGTGACCCATCACGGGTCAAATTCAAAAGTGGTGGACGAAGTGCTCCGACGGATTCGATATGAATCCGGAGCATTTACATGCTGGTATAAGACCCCCACCGAACGAGAGTACAATGCTCTAAAGGGAATAATTGAAGGACCTCCTGAAGAAACCCCGGGATGGCATTCAGGAGAAATTGAGACTTCAACCTGTCTGGCTTACGACGAAACATTAGTGGATATGAGTTTGGCTGTACAGGATCGAACCCATGCTCCAAAATGGATGGGCCCAAATTTTTCGAAAAGAGATGGCTCTGGAATGGTTGAATTTATGGATACTGAGCAGATATGGGTTCCAATGGAACACCATGAATATTCAGATAGTTCAACCATCGGCAATCCTTTTCGTGGAAGTAAAGAGAAAGGGTTAAAATATTTTGAATACAGTGCCAATCATTTAGCAGCCTTCCTTGAAGAAGTCAAAAAATTTCCTATCCAAGCAAAGAATAGAGAATTTAATAATAGAGCCTAAAAGGGCCATTTATCCAAAGAGAGGTTTTTATGAATGTCCCTTTAAAAATGAAGGCAGCCATCTTAGTAGGCCCAAATCAACTCGAGATAAAAGAGATTGAAACCCCTTGCCCAGGTCCATTAGAAGTGTTGATTCGAGTAGGGGCTTGCGCAATCTGTAGCTCTGATTTAAGCCTCATGGCTCATCCGTGGCCTGGACAACCCCCTTATGGGAATTTTATTCCAGGGCATGAATATTCTGGAACAATCGTTGCCTTAGGGGAAGGAGTGGAAGAGTTCAAAATCGGTGATCGAGTGGTGGTAGAAGCTCATTTAGGTTGTATGCGTTGCAGAAACTGTCGGTTAGGGAATTATACTGCTTGTCTCAATTACGGAAAGAAAGGACATCGTGCAAACGGATTTACCACCAATGGAGGATATGCTGAATATGTAGTCAATCATATTAATACAGTCCATCCTATTCCTGATTTTATTGAATTTGAAGAAGCCTCTATTATTACGAATCTTGGATGTGTCCTCTATGGATTAGAAACAGTAGGAGGTTATATCGTGGGGGATGTGATAGCGGTGATCGGTCCAGGGCCATTAGGACTCATCTCTGTAGAAGTGGCAAAAGTTCTATGTGCAGAAAAAGTTTATCTAATCGGAACGAGAGACTCACGCCTTCAAATAGGAAAAACGTTGGGAGCAGATCGGGTGATTAATATTCACCGAGAAAATCCAGTTCAAATCATTCAAGAGGAGACGAAAGGAATAGGAGCAGACTTGGTTATAGAAACCTCTGGAAGTGCTGAAGGACCTCAAATGGCTATTGAGATAGCTAAACGGATGGGAAAAATCCTTCTATTGGGCTTTCCGGAGGAACCTGTAAAAGCTAACTTCTCTCTATTGGGGAGGGATAATAAGTACATATTCACAGCACGAGGAGAAGGGTGGTCCAACTGCCGAAGGGCCATTTCATTACTAGCCACAAAGAAAGTTACTCTTAAACCTTTAGTGACCCATAGTTTTCCTTTAATCAATATCTCTGAGGCTTTAAGAACTTTTAGAGAACGATTAGGAGAAGCCATCAAAGTGGTGGTTATACCCCATGGCCTATCATGAATCCAAGGATCATTTTTATGAATAAGACGATCCTGCTGGTCGCTACCTTTGATACAAAAGAAGAGGAGGCTCTTTATATCAAGAAGAAAATTGAAGAGCATGGAATCCATGTATTAACGATGGACACAGGGATTCTTTCTTCTCCTAAGGAAAAAGTGGATATCGATCATCATCGTGTAGCCCAAGAGGGAGGAATTCCTCTGGAAGAGGCCGTCTCGAGTGGAGATAAAGGGAAGTGTATACTGAACATGATTCGTGGGGCCGAAATTCTTTGTAAAAAACTATATGAACAAGGTCGTTTTCAAGGCAGTATTGGTTTAGGAGGAGCTCAAGGAACTGAGATAGCCTCTGCAGCGATGAAAACCTTACCCATCGGGGTCCCTAAATTGATTGTCTCCACCGTGGCCTCAGGCCGAGCAACCTTTGGTCCTTATGTGGGAACTAAAGATCTTTCCTTAATGCATTCTGTGGCAGACCTTCAAGGGCTAAATTTCATAACAAAAAGAATTTTAGAGAATGCTGCAAATGCAATCTGTGGAATGGTTAAGCATTTAGGTGAAAAATTGATGGTTCCAGAAAGAATTCCTGTGGCCCTCTCTATGTTGGGAACCACTACCCCAGGGGCTTTGCGGGCAAAGAAAATATTGGAAAAAAAGGGATACGAAGTCGTGACCTTTCATCAAAATGGTACGGGCGGGATTGCCATGGAGGATTTAATTCGTGAAGGGTGGTTTAAGGGGATTCTTGACCTTAATCTTCACGAAATTGGAGACCGTGTGGTAGGGGGTCTCCATGGAGCGATCCGAGAAGACCGTTTAGAAGCAGCAGGACAATTAGCCCTTCCTCAGGTGATCGCTCCAGGAAGTATCAACTATGCGGTTCTGGGTCCCTTCGATCAACTTTCTCCAGAATGGAAATCTCGAAAATATATTATTCATAATCCCAACCTTACTTTAGTCCGATTAACTCCACAGGAACTTAGTAAAATAGGTAAACTGGTTGGAGAAAAATTGAATAAGGCCAAAGGCCCTGTTCATGTCTTTATCCCTTTGCGAGGCTTCTCTTATCCTGATCGTGAAGGTTATCCTCATTGGGAACCGGAAGGAAATGAAGCTTTTATTCACTCCTTAAAAGAAACTCTTAGCCCTTCGATCCCGATTACAGAATTAAATGCTCATATTAATGACCCGGAGTTCATCGATCCTGTCGTAGAAACATTTCTATTAATGATGACCCAACAATTAAAAGAAAATGAAATTCAACCTTAAGAAGTCTATTTTTTTATCCAATGAAAGGAGAACCCATGGGTGAACGTCTTTTGGATAAGAATGCAATTGTCACAGGAGCCGCACGAGGGATGGGGTTTACGATTGCAAAAGCCCTTTACCAAGAGGGGGCAAGGGTGGCTCTTCTGGATATTGACGAGATAAACGTCCAAAAATCAGCAAGGCAACTCGATAAGAATGAAATCCGCGCGATAGGCAGAAAGGTAGATGTGACCAAGAAAAATGAAATTCAACAATTCGTCAAGGAGATCAAGAGTGTTTGGGGGAGTATAGATATTCTGGTGAATAATGCTGGAGGCGCCCTCAATACTCCACACCGTCTAGAAGAGATCGAAGAAAAACATTGGGACCTGGTGATCAATGTAAATCTTAAAGGAACTTTTTTATTTTCTCAAGCAGTGATCCCTGAGATGGTTAAACAAGGGGGAGGAGTAATTATTAATATTTCAGCTTTAGCTGCTCACTGGAGGGCCTCTTTGGCTGGAGTTCATTATACTGCAGCAAAAGCTGGGGTGGAGGGTCTCACCAGACAATTGGCCTTTGATTGGGGAAAAGCCGGAATTCGAGTGAATGCTGTAGCCCCCACAGTAACTCTTACAGGAGAAAGAGTTCAGGAATTATGGAATGCTAAAAGTGACGAAGAGAAGAAAAAAATTCTAAAAGATATTCCTCTGGGACGTCTGGGAACTCCAGAGGAAGTAGCCTCTGTGGTTGTTTTTCTTGCCTCTAAGGAATCGAGTTACATCACAGGGATTACCATCGATGTCTGTGGAGGGAGATATCTCCGTTAACTATATAACATCGGGAGGATGGATGAAATTTATTAAACGTATTTTACTTCCTCAACCGATCGAAACAGAAGCTATCCAACTCCTTGAAAAATCAGGATTTGAAATTATTCTCGCTCCTAATGTAAAGCCCGAAACTCTCTTCCCATTAATGAAAGATATTCAAGGAATTATTCTTCGGACAGGGATTCAGATTACTCGAGAACTCCTCACTCACGCTGACGATCTTTGGATAATCTCAAGAACAGGAGCAGGAGTGGATAACGTCGATGTGGAAGCAGCGACAGAAAAGGGAATCCTTGTGACCGTAGTTCCTGGGGTGAATACTTCAACAGTAGTAGAGCATACTCTTGCTTTGATGTTTGCTCTTATGAAAAGACTTCTCATCCTGGATCAAGCAGTCCGTAACGATAATTTTAATATCCGATATCAAAATCTTCCCCAGGATTTAAGAGAGAAGACCCTGGGAATTGTAGGATTAGG
>JBDOIB010000418.1:0-2143 GCA_041082155.1 Thermodesulfobacteriota bacterium
TTTTTCCGCTTGCTGTGGCTTGACAGGAATCGGCGCTTTGATACACTCTTGCCCGAAGGCAAGGTTATCCGGCGCCGGCTGAGGGATGCGGAATAACATGGTATCCCCCTTGTCGCTTTTTGTCCAGATTTTGAATTAAAAGTTCATCCAAAAATACTGGAGGCAAATTAACGATTTCTTTTGAGATGGTCGGGTCTCGGGAATGAATAATCTCCCAAGGACTCTTATCCCCCTTGTAAGAGTTCTTCCGAGTCAGATTAAACCACAGGATATAAGCAAAGGATTTCTCCAGGAAGTCGGAGCGGGAGCTAAATTTCTCCACCTCATAAAACTCATCCTCAATCAATCTATGCGCACTCTCAATATCCGCCTGCCATCCCTGTCAATCCTGACAGGGCAGAAGGAGGGATGGTATGATGCTCCAGCCCCTCAATCTGCTCAATGGTTTTAGTGAAGATTGAATCTTTTTTCGCATTCCAAGAGCCGATGAACTCAGAGCCATTATCGGTCTGCCACCTTCCGGGCGCTAATTTAGCTCCACACTCCTTGAGGTGATTCAAGATCAGTTGAGCGAAGAGGGTTGCGAAGGAGATGGAGCGCTCTTGGGCAAAGGCGATGAATTGGAGTCCGCTGACTACCTCCCGAAAGGTATATTGAATTTTGGGCAAGCCCAGTTGTCGGATCTGAGTCCATAGTTCCGGGATGTCATTTAGGTCTTTGGTGTCCAGCTCTACCTGCTCAAATAATCTCCATCTGGATTTAATCTCCCGAAGGTCTTTTTTGGTTTGATGTTTTTTCCGCTTTCTCCGAATCAAGCCTTCTTCTCTCCAGATTTTTCGGATCGCTTTCTCCGAGAGCTTGAGCTCAAAATCTTTTCGGATTCGCTGAGCGCCAAAGGAGGGGAGTTGCTTTTTCAGAAGAATTACCTGCTCGCGTTGTTCAGAAGTGATTTTGCGCCTCGGATTTTTGGGCGCTCTGCTTTGATCCTTCAGTCCCTCAAAGCGGGATTTTTCAAAGCGCCTAAGCCATTTTCGGACGGTTTTAGGGATAGTGCCAAACAAGCGGGCAGTGGGCTTGATTCCGATCTCCTTTGCACTAAGCACCATCCGATAGCGAAGATAACTTTGGTCTTTACTTTTCCTCATAATCTCGTAATATGGATAGGGGCACATTGGCAACCTCCGGGGGAGATTTTTGTTAAAAATAATTTTGCCAGAGGTTTGCTATGTGCCTCAAGTGTTTCTTGAGGTTTTGCGCCCAAGGCTTGGTTCGCTATGCTCACCGAGCCTTGGCTTTTCTGAGAATCTCTTTTAACTCCTCCCATCCCTTTTTCCCCATTATCTTTATCTTGCCCAGGGGGATACCATGTTTGTTCCCTTTCCCAAAATTTTTTCATTTTAGGGATGCGGAATAAGATGGTATCCCCTTTCTCGTTTTTTGTCCAGATGCTGAACCAAAAGTTCATCCAAAAATACTGGAGGCAAATTAACGATTTCCTTTGAGATAGTCGGGTCTCGGGAATGAATAATCTCCCAAGGACTCTTATTCCCTTTGTAAGAGTTCTTCCGAGCTAAATTAAACCAGAGGATATATGCAAAAGACTTTTCTAAAAAGTCGGAGCGGGAACTAAATTTTTCCACCTCATAAAACTCATCCTCAATCAACCTATGCGCACTCTCTATATCCGCCTGCCATCTATGCGCAGAAGGAGGGATGGTATGATGCTCCAGCCCTTCAAACTGCTCAATGGTTTTAGTGAAGATGGAATCTTTTTTCGCATTCCAAGAGCCGATGAGCTCAGAGCCATTATCGGTCTGCCATCTTCCAGGCGCTAGTTTCACTCCGCATTGCTTGAGGTGGTTCAAGATCAGTTGAGCAAAGAGGGTTGCGAAGGAGATGGAGCGTTCTTGGGCAAAGGCGATGAATTGGAGACCGCTGACCACCTCTCGGAAGGTGTATTGAATTTTGGGCAAGCCGAGTTTCCGAATTTGAGTCCAGAGTTCCGGGATGTCATTGAGGTCTTTAGTGTCCAGCTCCACTTGCTCAAATAAGCGCCATCTGGATTTAATCTCCCGGAGGTCTTTTTTGGTTTGAGATTTTTTCCGCTTTTTCCGGATCAAGCCTTCTTCTCTCCAGATTTTTC
>JBDOIB010000424.1:0-1387 GCA_041082155.1 Thermodesulfobacteriota bacterium
TTTAGTTAAATTCGCAAAACATCCCAAGACCCAAGTAAGAAGATGGGCATGTGAGAGGATGAGAACTCTTTATGGTCACTCAGGAATTGGAATCTTAGAAACCCTGCTGAGAGATAAGGAAAAAGGAGTTCTAATTGAAGCACTTGAGTACTTGGAGAATTATCCGGATCCTAAATTTAATCCCCTCCTCCTAAATCTATACGAAACCCACCATGGATTAATTGCTGGGAGAAGTGCATTTATTCTTGGAAAATTAAAAGAAACCAAGTTGATTTCGGCCTTTAAAAAGAAAAATCTATTCCATCGTATCGAGTTCGATGAGATCCTCTGGACCATCAGAGCTTTAGGAGAATTGGCCAATAATGAAGCACGTGAAATCCTGAAAGGAATGTTATCCGAAACTGACGAAAAATCAGATCCCCTTCTCACTCAAGCTATAATCCAGGCTATGATAGTGGCTAATGAAGATCTCCACGTGATCCTCCATCACTATGCTCATTTTTATAAGAACCTTTCCATGGAAATCCTTCAACCTCTCCTCTCTCTATGCGGTTTATGGTTTTCGATAGAGGAGTTAAAAGAGGAGAAAACAAAATTTTTTAGAAAAAAGAAAAATCCGGTGGTAATGGAAATACTGGATTATTTAAAGGAAAGAGGGTTCACCTCTTTGGCCAAGGAGTTTCAACAACGATTTTTTAAGCAGAACTATTCTTCTGTAATTGAACTGACCTGGAGTGAGGCCGAAAGAAAGGTGTATCAAAGATTAAAGGAAAATGACATCGACCAGGAAGATCCCTACATCCAAAGGAGTATTCGAATTTTAAAAAGTTTCAATGAGTATCTCCAATGGGGACCCGGGGACTCATTAAAAGATATGGCAGTGATTTCTTTGATCCTATTTTCAAAGTTGATTGAATCTGAAAATTTGATTGGAATTAAAACAGATCTCATGGATGAGGAATCCCTCATTCTAATCCTTTTTGAAGATCGGGATAGCGCTGGAATCGATGATCAACTCATGGAAAGGCTCCTTTGCCTGCTTCCACCTGAAACGGTTTTTGAGCGATCCATTGAACAGATGAAGAAAGATCCCTTTTCTTTCGGAACCGTTAGGGCCATCAAACTCCTCGGAAGACTCAAAAAGAAAGAAGCCATCCCCCACTTGATAGATTTTCTGAATCAGAAGGCAAATGATATGGTTCTGGATGAATGTATTAATTCCCTGACTCAAATCGGGCATCCTCTTATCGAATATCTCGCCACTCATTTTGATCAGCTCAATGAGGATCAGAAAACCGAACTCCTCTTTGTGCTGAGAGACATTCCGGAAGAGGAAACGGCTGATCTTCTTCTTCGCAATTGGGATGAACTCTGGGGTTACGATAAA
>JBDOIB010000426.1:0-1442 GCA_041082155.1 Thermodesulfobacteriota bacterium
GGGGTTGTAATATGAGGTGTCGGGGCTGCTTATACCAGGAGGAAATTTACGACTGCCATTTAAAAGATAATAATAAAGGTCCCCTCTTTGGGAAAACCATTAAGCCGGTTAAAAGACCGGATAGGTTTCTGGATTATGATGAAGTTGTTGAAATGATAAGAACCCTGGATTTCCGCAAAGTCATATTTATGGGGATGGAACCCACTCTGGATCCTGAGCTTCCCGGACTGGCTGAGGTGCTTTGCGAAGAATTTCATGCCTGGAATATCCTTCTTACAAATGGTTTGAAGCTCATTTCCTTAGATCATATGGATGAGATTGTCTTGAGTCTTAAGGCATGGGAGGAGGAGCTTCACCGGGATTATACCGGTGTCTCGAGTGGAGAAATAAAAAGGAATTTTTTGAGAATCTATTCCATGGGGAAGAGGCTTAAGGCTGAAAGTGTGCTTATTCCTGAATACATTGATGAACCTGAGATTGAACGTATTTCCCGGTTCATTGCGGGGATAGATAGAAGGATTCCTTACAGGATTGATGCCTACTTTCCTGCAGGAAAGAATCCCTGGAGGCGGGCTACCCCTGAGGATGTGGAAAGGGGAGTGAAGATAGCAAGAAGATTTCTTGCGGATGTCTCCTGTATCAGGGGGGATGAGGAGCTGAGGTTCGAGGTGGTGAGAATATATTGAGAGGGAGGATAAATTGAGGGGGTATATTCAGGTCTACACGGGGGATGGGAAGGGAAAGACGACGGCAGCATTGGGATTGGCGCTTCGTGCTGTTGGGGCAGGGCTTAGGGTCTTTATCGCCCAGTTTGCCAAGGGGATGGAGTATAGTGAATTGAAGACTCTCAGTAGATTTTCGGACTCTATCGTAGTGAGGCAATATGGTCGGGATTGTTTCATTTATGGAGAGGCAGAAGAGAGGGATAGGGAACTTGCAGAGGCCGGGCTCAGGGAGGTTCGAGAGGTGATTCTTGGGGGCAGGTATGATCTGGTGATCCTGGATGAGGCAAATATTGCCACATATTTTAATCTTTTTTCAGTGGAGGCTCTTTTGGAGTTACTTCAGAGCAAACCGGAGCATGTGGAAATAGTGATCACTGGCCGGAGGGCTGACCCACGGCTGATAGAGGTGGCTGACCTGGTGACAGAGATGAAAGAGGTCAAACATTACTTTAGAAGGGGAGTCCAAGCAAGAAAGGGGATCGAGAGTTAATATGAAGAATGCAAAATGTTTTCTATTCCTAGCTCTTTATTTACTGTTCTTTTCTGGGTCGCTCCATTGTTTCCCGCTGAAGGTAAAGGATGATCTTGGAAGGGAGATAGAGGTTGAAAGGCGGCCGCAAAGAATCGTTTCGCTTTCCCCTTCTAATACGGAGATTCTGTTTGCTCTGGGTCTGGATGCTCAAATTGTGGGCGTAACCGAGTATTGTAGTTATCCTC